>NZ_JXQR01000040.1:0-415690 GCF_000834715.1 Flavobacterium sp. MEB061
ATGTGGGAGAGTATGTCGTCGCCTTTCTTTTGAGAATCCTCATCATTCATTTGATGGGGATTTTTTGGTTTATAATGAGTTTTTTTTACTACCATACTTACATCTTTCCGTTGGTAATAATTGCATATTGGGTTTGGTGTTTATAGCCGGTGAAGTCGAAATAAAGGAACGTGACAAAATTATTGATTTCGTGAAATCTTCAAAAAGAGGAATTATAAAAGGTTTTAATTATTGATGTTTTTATTCAAATCCTTTTTCAAAAACGGAATCAGCTGTTTTAATTTTTTTTGATGGCAATATAGATTTACATTGTTCATTTTCGATTATGGGATTCCAATCTTCTTCAAGTTTGTTGGCTGTAGTTGTATTTGCTGCAAATATTTTTTCTTTTGTGTATTCTGAAGCTTCCGTTTTATTTAATTGATGTGACCATGAAATACGATTTTTTGGATTATAACCCGGACCGTAACAATTGTATTCGGCATAAAAAGTAGTTTTCCAATTATTGTATGCTTTATGTTCTGGATCTTCGGACCATACTGACCAGCCTTCGGGTATAATATGTGATTCTTCAAAACAATGAATGAAAACTACATTGGCACCTGCTCCCCATGGTCTTCCTAGAGAAACACTTTTAGTAGCCTCGTTCGGATATGCCATTATAACACAATCTTTAAATACAAAACCAAATTTGTTTTTACCAACATCCTGATTGCTTGCTGTGATGTACGAATCTCTTTTGCTTTGTATAAAACAGTTTTCAAATAAAGCGATACCCGAGCCAAAAATAAAATCTGTAGTACCGTCAATGATACAATCCTTAATATATGTCCTTTTGTTTGCCTTTAGATAAAAAGTGTCCTGAAAACCGCTTATTTTGCAATTGTGAAAAATTGATCGGTCACCATTTACCATTAATGCAACTGCCTGACCGCCTTTTTTATATTGAGGCAAATTACTGTCTATTGTATTTTCGAAAGTGATATTTTCGGCAAAGAAATCATTTGCTTCGATCAGAGTACTGAATGATTTGCTTGTACCTCCTGCAATTTCTGCATAATCATCATAAGTAAGAATAGTGTTTTTATAAGATTCTCCAAGTAAAATTACATTTTGCTTGGCAGAATTTAGCTTTATTTTTTCTTTATAAACCCCACCTTTCACATAAATAATAGTACGTTTTATGCTATTGTCTGGAACGGCATCAAACGCATCTTGTAATTTAGTAAAAGTTCCACTTCCATCTTTAGCAACAATAATGTCGTAAATCTGTTTGTTTTTTTGTGCAAATAATGTACTGCTCAAAACAAGTAGAAGTAGAGAAGTGGTTTTAATTATCTTTTTCATTTTGGGTACAAGAATTTAATTATAAAAGAATTCCCAAGCTGATCTAACTTGGGAATTATAGAAAATCAAAAATTAATTATTAAGAAACGACATTTTTTACTTTATGTCCAAACACTCCAAAATAAAGAATAATAACAAAGCACAACAGTGGAATAATATAGCCGGATTGAATATCATCGTGCTTCATATCAATTAAAGTTCCCATTCCATATGGCAGGATCGCACCACCTACAATTGACATAACCAGCCATGAAGATCCAGTTTCTGTATTTGATTTTAAACCAACCAAGCCTAATGAAAAAATAGTGGGAAACATGATTGACATAAAAAATCCAATTCCGCCAAGTGCATAAATCACGTAAATTCCAGTTCCGTAAATTGCTACCAAACAAAGGAAGATACTAATAACACAATAGATTGAAAGCAAGACATAATCCTTCACGAACTTCAAAAAGAAAGTTCCAATAAAACGGCCGGCCATAAAAAGGAAGCCATAAATACCCAAATAATATCCTGCTGTTTTTTCATCTAATCCTGCTCCTTGTTGAGCAATTCTAATAAAAAAGCTTGTGATACAAACTTGTGCACCTACATAAAAAAATTGTGCAACAACTGCCCAACTTAAATGAGAAAATTTTAAAACAGAGAAAAAACCAGGTTTAACTTCAACTTCTGTGTGTTGTGGTTTCATAGAAGGCAAATGCATAAAGTAGAATAATATAGCTACTAAAACCAACACACTTCCCAAAATGATATAAGGTAACTTTACAGCAGAGGCTTCTTCTAATAAATAAGCTGCTTTTGTAGCATCCGGCATCGCGGCCATTTGTTCTGGTGTATGTGTTTTTCCGGATAAGATAAATAACGAACCAACAATTGGTGCAACCATTGCCGCTAAACCATTAAATGATGCTGCTAAATTTAATCTTTTTGAAGACGATTCTGCAGGTCCTAAAATGGCAGCGTACGGATTTGCACTTGTTTCTAAAATGGTTAATCCGCAGCCAATTACGAATAAAGCAAATAGAAATAATTCGTAAGTTCTTGTATTTGCAGCAGGAACAAATAGAAAAGCACCGGTAGCAAAAACTAATAATCCGGTAATAATGCTATTTTTATAACCAAACCTTTTAATCAGCATTCCTGCGGGAATCGCCATTATAAAATAAGCAAAAAACACAGCAGTGTCAATTAAAGTAGATTGGCGATTGTTTAATTCACATGCTTTTTTAAGATGCGGTATTAAAATAGAATCCAGATTATGTGCCATTCCCCAAAGGAAAAATAAGCTGGTAATTAAAATAAAAGGCAATAGATATTTATTTCCTGTTCCTTTTTCTGTAGCGACTTCATGTTGATCGCCCGTTTGGTTGGTTATTTGCATAGTTAGTTTTTTTGCCACGAAGGCACAAAGTCACAAAGTTTTATTTGAATTTTTCTTTGCGTTTTTGCTTCTTTGCGAGATTGTTTTAATATTTAGAACTTAGAATCTTAGGAACTCAGCAACTTAGATGCTTTTTTTAACTAATAATAAATGATCACATACAAGAACCACTTCACCACGTTGATTAATAATTTCTACATGTTCTGTAACAGTTCCCATATCTGGTTTTTTGGCTTCTCCTTTTTCAGAAATTGTAATTTCAGAATGGATAGTATCACCAATATGAACTGGTTTTACAAATCGCATTCGATCGTATCCCTTAGAAAAAGCTTCAGGATTTATTTCTGATGCGGTCAGGCCGATTCCAATACTAAAAACCATAGTTCCGTGCGCAATGCGTTGTCCGAATGGCTGTGTTTTACACCATTCTTCATCCATATGATGCGGAAAAAAATCTCCGGTATGCCCAGCGTGAACCACAAAATCGGTTTCGGTAATTGTTCTGCCAAAAGTGACGCGTTTATCGCCAATTTGATAATCTTCAAAAAATGTTGATTTGAAATACATAGTTTTTTGTTTTCACCATATAAGTGATATAAGTTCATTTAATACTTTATGTGAAGCTTAACAGACTTATATTAATTAGATGGTTTATTAATTCTTTTGATTGTAAATTATATGATTTTAAATTTTTCTTTGCGCAAACTGTTTAAATGACTTATATGGTAAAATATAATTCATTAAGCGAAACTCCGCAAGTTTCGTTACTGATGTAACAAGCTTCAACAACTTTCATCGTATCTAAAACATCTTGAACGCTTGCTAATAATTTGACATCAGAACCTTCTTTGAACCGCATTAGGTTTGACATTGTTCCGATGAACGCTTCGGGAAACCATGAACCTTCCAATTCAATTTTTTTCCATTCGTATTCGCCATTTTCATTTTGTACTGAATATTCAAATTCGTCTGGCAAACCATCAGGATAATTCATTAATAAACCCATTTTTGCTTTAATAGCACCTTTTGTTCCTTCCCACTTAATGTAACTTTCTTCGTGTTTTGGTCCAAAATGATGATCGTGATTCGTATTAATGATCACATGTTTGTCTTCTCCATAATCTAAAATAATAGTAGATCGGCTTGAGGATAATTTTTTCAGTGGATGTTTGGCCGTTTTTGCCATCACACTTTTCGGATTACCTAAAAACGAACGTATGCAATCGATATAGTGAACACTGTGAAAAAGAATTTCCAATCTGGGATGTTCCTTAATAAGCGGAAACAATTCCCAAGGCGTATTTACGGTAACTTTAAATTCTAAATCATATAAATCTCCAATAATTCCTTCATTGATTAAATGTCTTGCAGCGCTTACAAAAGAGGCAAAACGCAATTGAAAATTGATTCCGGCAACTAATTTTTTCCTTTCACAAACCGCAACAATTTCTCGGGCTTGCGCCAAATCATTTCCCATAGGCTTTTGAATAAGCACAGCCGCACCATCAGGAAGTTGTTCTAAAATTTCAATGTATTGATCAGGTAGCACCGTAATATCATAAACAGCATTTGAAGGTGCATTTTTTACAGCATCGGAAACATTTTCAAAAACATGCTCAATTTTAAACTGTTTTGCCAAATCGTGTGCTTTAGAAATAGTTCTGTTTGTAATGCCAAAAACGGTAAAACCCGCCATTTCATAAGCAGGCAAATGGGCATCTTTCACAATTCCGCTTGCGCCAATAATAATAATGGGCTGATTCGTTTCAGGTAATTTAGGTTTATATGGAATATTCATATTTAATATTTTTAAGTTCGCTTGGTAATCTTTATCAAAGTTTTAAACTTTGACAAAGATGTCACAACGCGATTAATTCGCTATTTCTTCAATTTTGTTCTGAGTTTCTTCTAATAATTTTTCTGATGCAATATCACTTTCAATTGCCTGTAAAACCATTTGATCTATTAACTCTGCTACTTTTGGCCAAACCGGAGTTTGTGGTAAAGTCAATGCATTTTCGTGAAGCATTTCGAGTTTATGATAAAACGGAATAATTTTATTGATATCCTCATCATTCCAGGTTGATTTTCTACAGCCAATTCCGCCTTCATTTGTCAATAATTTATCGCTTTTTGGAGAAGTCGCAAATCGTAAAAAATCATAAGCAAGTTCTTTTTGTTTACTTCCAATGCCAATGGTATACAACCAATAAACATTCAAAGAAGCCGTTTTGTGATTCGGATCGGAGGGAAGTTCTGTAATATCAACTTTGCCTTTTACCTTCGATTCTTCAATTACTTCGCACATCGAAGCAAATCCAAACCAGTTAATTGCCATCGCAGCTTGTCCTTCGGCGAAAGCCAAACCCGCTTCTACAGAACCAAAACTTTTCGATTTTGGATGAACGGCATTTTTATTGTTTACAATATTTCTATAAAAATCTAAAGCTTCAATTGCTACAGATTGATTAATGTTAATTTTATTTTGATGATCAAATAACGATCCGCCTCGTGTCCACAATTGCAGGCAAAAATCAAAAACCATATTGTGACCATCCGGATAATTGGCAAAAACACAACCGTATAGATTTTCTTTCGGACGATTAAAAAACTCAGCTATCTGAACAAATTGTTCCCATGTTTTTGGAGGATTTAATTCGTAGCCAAATTGATTTTTGAAGTTTTGCTTTTCAGTAAAATCTTCAAATAAATCTTTTCTAAAAATCAAACATTCCGGTCCATCATGAAAAGGAAGTCCGTAAACACTATTATTTATTTTCTGTAACTTTAATAGTGATTCGTGCCATCCTTCAGGATAATCCTGTGGAGGATTTTGGTTGATAAAGGATGTTAAATCCAGAACCGCTTTTTCATTTACGGCATCAAAAATCCAGTCGGTATTAATGTGGGCAATATCCCAGGTTCCATTTTTTAAACCTTTACTCGTAATGGTTTCTTCATAAAGGTCATGCAATTCAAGAGGAATCATTTCGGCTTCAGCCTGAATGTTATTCTCCAGGCAAAACAAATCCCATAACTTTTGAAGCGTGCTCTCAAAAGGATCAAATTTTCTAACTGCAATTCTTATTTTCTTCATTATACAGCTATAAATTCTTTAATAATCTTTTCATTATCCTGACCGAGTTTTGGAGAACCTTTTCCTGAAGTCAAATATTCACCATCAATTTTTATCGGACATCTTGAGGTTTGGTACGAATAGCCATCGAGCATTTCGACTTTTTGTGTGAAATCTAAAACTTTAAATCCTTCTTCGGCAAAAAGTTGTTGATAGTTTAAAACGCCCGCACACCAAATATCTGCGGGTTCTAAAATATTCAGCCAAAAATCAGTATTCTGAGTTTGTAAATGTTCTGCCAGAATATTTTTGATTTCATCTCGTAAATGAAATTTATTTTCAGGGAATTGTAATAATGCGTCACATTTTAAAAGCGAAGCCAAAACAGGAATCGAGCCCATTGCCAAAGCCAAATAACCATTCTTAGTTTTATAAATTCCGTAAGGCGCGCCCAAATAAGCATGCGCATTATTGGTTTTGGTACGAACGGGTAATTCACCGCCATCATTAAAAAAAGTAGTAATGGTTTCAAATTGAAAATCAAAAGCAGATTCCAGCATACTTACCTGAACAGAAGCTCCGACATTTTGTGTCGCTTTTCGATATAGAGCCGCTAAAATTCCCTGAGCCAAATGTGCTCCGGCCAACATATCGACAATCGATAATCCCATTGGTACAGGACCATCTTCCTGATTTCCACTCAGCCATGTTAAAGCTGTCAAGGATTGCAATAATAAATCTTGTCCCGGTAAATCTTTTAAATCCGGATGAGTGCCAAAACCAGAGATCGATCCATAAATCACATTTGGATTTATTGCTTTAACTTCTTCATAACTCAATCCAACGCGTTCCATAACGCCCGGTCTGAAATTATGCATGACAACATCGGCTTTAGCCAATAATTTTTTTAATTTTTCGAGTTCTTCAGGTTGTTTAAAATCAATGGCGAATGATTCTTTATTTCTGTTAATCGTATGAAAAACAGAAGATTCTCCGTTCATAATTAAATCAGAAGTATATAAAGTTCTGCAGATATCTCCCGTTCCCGGTTTCTCAATTTTTATAACGCGCGCGCCCAGATCAGCCAAACGTAAACTCGCCGACGGACCAGAAAGAAACTGGCTAAAATCTACTATTAAATAATCTTCTAAAGGTTTCATTTCTTTTATTCGCTTAAAAATTGTTCGTGTATTTTTATATTATCTTCCCCAACAGATGGAGCTGCTTTTTTACTAGTTAAAATTTTTCCATCAAGCTGAATGGGACTTCTTGTCGTAACCAATTTTTCTCCGGCAGAATTTTGAATCGTTTGTTTCAATTGTAATTCACTCACAAAAGATTGATTGTCCAATTCTTCATAATTGAGAACTTTTCCACACCAGATTCCTTCTTTCTGAAGCAAATTCAACCAATAATCGGCTGTTTGCGTTATTATTTTTTCAGCTAATAATTCTCTGATTTCATCTCTAAAAGTAAACCAGTCTTGTTTATCAGCATATTTCGTTAAATCAACTCCCAAAGTGTTTCCAATGAAAATTAAATCGCCCATTGCCAGGGAAATATAACCCTCCTGAGTTTGGTAAACTCCGTAAGGTGCACTAAGAAATGCATGCGCACTTCCTTTTACATCGCCTCTTTCCGGTAATTGTCCGCCATCATTTAAGAAAGAAGTAATTGCTTCAAACTGAACATCCAAAACAGATTCTAACAAACTAACTTCTACCAAAACACCTTTTCCGGTTTTGGCTCTTTTCAATAAAGCTGCTAAAATTCCCTGAACAAAATGGTTTCCGCACATTAAATCGGCTACAGCCAAACCAAACGGAACCGGTCCCTGACTTTTTCTACCGCTCAACCAGCTTAATCCGGAAAGCGATTGCAATAATAAATCCTGTCCGGGTTTCTTTGCCCACGGACCAATATTGCCGTAACCTGTAATGGTGCCGTAAATTATTTTCGGATTAATAGTCAGGGTTTCATTAAAATCCAATCCTATTTTTTCCATCACACCCGGTCTGAAATTATGCGTCATAATATCAGCTTTGGCAATTAATTTTTTGATTAGAATTAAATCTTCCGGATTTTTAAGATCCGCCGCAAAAGATTCTTTATTTCTGTTAATCGTATGAAATAATAAACTGCTGTCGTCAACAAAAAGATCTTTGATGCTCAATTGTCGGCAAGCTTCACCTTTTATCGGTCGTTCAATTTTAATAACGCGCGCGCCTAAATCGGCTAATTTTAATCCCGCAGAAGGCCCTGCCAAAAACTGGCAAAACTCTAAAACGATTAATCCTTCTAGTGGTTTCATGCCGTTATTAAATTTAGAGATTTCGCATAAAGCGAATTCATTACTTCTAAAACCAAATTTTCATCTCCACCTTTCATCAAATAATCACGAACTACATCGCCCGCATGATCCTGAAAATACATATGTCCGGAATATCTTGGACGAAGAAAAGCTCTTTCTAAAGTCGGTAACGTATTTTTAAAATAATCATGAGTTAATGAATTGATTCGGTCACTTTTCCAAGCCTTAAGATGTCCGGGTTGTCCGCCATTATCAGCAAAAATATTTTGTTGCGTATGAGATGATCCCGTAAATTCAGCATATTGAATAGCTTCAGGAATGTGTTTGCTGAAAGAAGAAACTGCCAATCCGGTTCCGCCCAAAGAGCTAATCATTGCATGATTATTCAAACGAACTAAGTCATAAAAATGAAGTAATTTTCTACCGTATCCGGTTCTCGAATAATTAGAATATCCGTAAGCAAAAGGGCAGTAGGCAATTTCATCTGAATTTACCATCGCCTCATAAACCTGAATCGGGTTTCGGTTAAAATTTGCCGGATCAATTAATTGTGCTAATTCTCTAAACATCTGCAAAGCTTTTTTTCCTGTTTCAGGAGAAATAACTTTTTCTGTCGATTGAAAAGGAGCTTCACCCAAACTACAGCAAAACATATAAAAACTCATTAAAACATCCACCGGAATTCCGGCAAAAGCAACCAATCCTTTTTTGGCAAGAGCCAATAAATCATCATAAGTCTGCGGCACTTTTAAGCCTTCTTTTTCTAAAATATCCAAACGAGCTGCCGCAACCGGAGTAGCTGCATCAATAGGCAATGCCCATAATTTGTCGTTAAAAACATAACTTCCGTAAGAACGCCCAACGGTATTTACTTCCTGATCTTTTATATATTCTGATGATAAATAATCTGATAAAGGCAAGATGCTTTTTGAGTGCGCACCAAAGCCTGTCCACGGATGATCGATTACAAGCAGATCAAATCTTTTTGCTAAATCTTCGATCGAAGCATCTGCAAATTCCTGTAAACTTCTTTTCTCCCAGGTAATTTCAACTCCCGGATTTAATTCTGTAAATCGCTGAGCCGTAGCAACCATTGGCAATAAACCTCTTGTATGATTCCAGGTTATCCCTTTTAATATCGTCATTTTTGGTAAAATTTATATGGATGGATTTTATTCGAAAAATAATAAATGTAAAAAACACAATTACAAAAATAGAAATAAGATTGAATTGAACAACAGTTGATGACTTTATTAACACTCATTTTTTGAAGTATGTTAATCTTAATGGTAATTTTTTTACAAACGGTGTAAAAAATGTTATAATTTATTAAAGTTTACTCATTTTAGGGCATTCATATGAAAATATATCTCAAATATTAATATTAAAATATACTTTTGTAATTGTGGTTTTCACATTTATTAAATTGAAATGATTTTTTGAATGTTAGAGCGACATCAAATACTAAATGACTTAATAATTATAACATGTTTTCATTAAAAAATAAAAAAGCAGTCGTAACCGGAGGAGGCAGCGGAATAGGAAGAGCAATTGCAACTTTGTTCGCCAAACAAGGTGCAGAAGTTCACATTATAGATTTAACAATCGAAAGTGCGAAAGAGGCATTAGACGAAATTTTAAATTCTGGAGGCAAAGCTTTTTCTTATGCCTGTAATGTGGCAAATCAGGAAGAAGTAGTAGCAACATTCGAAAAAATTGGTAACATTCATATTCTAATAAACAATGCCGGAATCGCACATGTTGGAAAAGTAGATACAACACCAGCAGTTGATTTTGATCGTGTTATGGATGTAAATGTAAAAGGCGTTTACAACAGTTTGTTTGCTGCGATTCCACAATTCCGACTTTCAAATGGCGGGGTAATTATCAACATGGCGTCTATCGCGGCATGGGTTGGTATTCCCGATCGCTTTGCTTATTCTACAGCAAAAGGCGCCGTTATGGCCATGACATTATCTGTAGCGAAAGATTATATAGGAGAAAATATTCGTTGCAATTCTATTTCTCCGGCAAGAGTTCATACGCCATTTGTTGATGGTTTTATTTCGAAAAACTACGCAGGTAAAGAAGCAGAAATGTTCGAAAAATTATCGCAATCACAACCAATCGGCAGAATGGGAAAACCAGATGAAATTGCAGCTCTCGCATTATACCTATGCAGCGACGAAGCCGGATTTATCACAGGCTGCGATTACCCAATCGACGGAGGATTTATTAAATTAAATAATTAACAAAGTTGCTAAGAGGCTAAGGTTCTAAGTTGCTAAGATTTTTAGCCTTAGAGCCTTATCAACTAAGAACTTAAAAAATAAATAATTAACAAAGTTGCCAACAACTAAGCAATAAATTCTAAGCAAAAAAACTTAGAACCTTAGCGACTTAGTGCCTTAGTGGCTAAAAAATAAAAGATATGAAATTAATACGTTTTGGAGAAATCGGAAAAGAAAAACCAGGAGTTTTAATTGGTGAAAAAAGATATGATGTTTCGTCAATTGTAACAGATTTTAACGAAAGTTTTTTTGAAGAAAACGGTTTAGAAAAATTACAAAAAGCATTAGAAAGTAATCCGACTTTACCAGAAGTTGATGCAAATGCACGTTTAGGTTCTCCAGTGGCGAGACCTTCAAAAATAATCTGTATCGGTTTAAATTATGTAGATCACTGTAAAGAAACTGGCGCGCCAATTCCAACAGAACCGATCATCTTTTTTAAATCGACGACTTCATTATGCGGTCCTGACGATGATGTAATTATTCCAAAAAACAGTGTAAAAACAGATTGGGAAGTAGAGCTTGCATTTGTTGTAGGGAAAAAAGCAAGTTATGTTGAAGAAGCAGAAGCTTTAGATTATGTTGCAGGTTACGCTTTATTGAACGATTACAGCGAAAGAGAATTTCAAATTGAGCGTGGCGGACAATGGGCAAAAGGAAAAGGATGCGATACATTTGCACCACTTGGACCCTTTTTGGCGACAAAAGATGAAGTGAAAGATGTTGATAATTTATCAATGTGGCTTAGTGTGAATGGTAAAAAATACCAAGACAGTAACACGTTGAATTTAGTTTTTAAGATTCCGTTTTTGGTTCACTATTTAAGTCAGTTTATGACATTGCTTCCTGGCGACATCATTAGTACGGGAACGCCTCCGGGAGTTGGTTTGGGAATTAAACCAGATCCAATTTACCTAAAAGCCGGCGATGTTGTAGAACTTGGAATTGAAGGTTTGGGCACAAGCAAACAAACAGCAGTAGCATACTCTAAATAATTAAAGAAAAATCTAAGATGAAATTTATAGTATGTGAAAAACCACAGGAATTTATTCTGAAAGAAAAGCCAATTCCCGAACCAAAAGAAGGAGAAGTTTTACTGAAGATAAAAAGAATAGGAATTTGTGGTACCGATATTCACGCTTTTGGCGGAACGCAGCCTTATTTTGAATATCCAAGAATTTTAGGCCATGAACTTGCTGCAGAATATATTAAGGGAAATGCCAAAGGTTTTGAACCCGGCGATAAAGTAACTTTTATTCCGTATTTCAATTGTGGAAAATGTGTTGCCTGCAGAAACGGATTGACAAATTGCTGCGTTAATATTAAAGTTTTCGGAGTTCATATTGATGGCGGAATGGCAGAGTATGTAACTATTCCAGAGCAATATTTACTTCACGGTCAAGGTCTTGATTATGATCAATTGACATTGGTTGAACCATTAGCAATTGCTGCTCACGGAGTTCGAAGAGCAGCAGTAAAACCAACAGACACTGTTTTAGTAATGGGCGCCGGACCAATTGGTATCGGACTGATTCAGTTTGCTAAAATTGCCGGAGCCAAAGTTATCGTAATGGATATCAACGAATACAGATTGAATTTCTGTAAAGAGGAATTGAATGCCGATGAAACTATAAATCCGTTGCACGATGATGTCGCTCAAAAACTGGCAGAAATTACAAACGGCGATATGGCCAATGTTGTAATTGATGCAACAGGAAACCAAAAAGTCATGAACAGTGCATTTAATTATATTTCGCATGGCGGAAGATTTGTTTTGGTTGGACTTCAAAAAGGAGAATTGAGTTTTAGTCATCCTGATTTTCATAAAAGAGAATCGACTTTAATGAGCAGCAGAAATGCGACTATTGAAGATTTTGAATATGTAATGGATTGCCTGAAAACAGGAAAAATTGATCCGAAGAAATACATTACACACAGAACAAGTTTCTCAGAAATGATTACTGATTTTGGACAATTAATTGATCCAAAAAATAATGTAATCAAAGCATTGATTGAGATAGAATAACTCACACTCAAAGAAACCTGACAGATTTTTATTCCGAGATTTCGGGACTGTCAGGTTTAGCTAGATAACCGTAATAACCACAAAAAATGGATTTAAATTTAAAAAACAAGATAATTGTTGTTTCTGGTTCTGCCGGAAAGCAGGGAAGTATTGGAGAAACGATCCTTAACCGAATTGCTGATGAAGGTGGAATTCCGGTAATAGTGGACAGAAACAGCAGAGGATTTGGTTATGCAGAAGCAATTCAGAAAAAAGGAATTGATGCCTTATTTGTGCAGACCGATGTTACCAATCCTGATGAAGTTGAAAATGCCGTAAAGAAAATCATTGAAAAATACGGAAGAATCGACGCAGTTATCAATAACGTTGGTGTAAATGATGGAGCAGGTTTAGATGCCACTTACGAACAATTTATGGATTCATTAAAACTGAATCTAGTGAGTTATTTTTTATTGGTAAAATATGCACTTCCATACCTAAAAGAATCAAAAGGAAATATACTGAATATTGGTTCAAAAGTAGCTTTAACCGGGCAAGGCGGAACTTCGGGTTACGCTGCTGCGAAAGGCGGAGTTTTAGGACTTACGAGAGAATGGGCGGTAGATTTAATTCAATTCGGAATTCGTTCGAACGCGATTATTATTGCCGAAAGTTATACGCCGGCCTACGAAGACTGGATTGAGACATTACCCGATGGTGAAGCGGTTTTGAAAAAAATCAATAAAAGTATTCCGTTTGAAGGCAGAATGACTAAAACAGAAGAAATTGCAGATACCGCACTTTTCATAATTTCAGATCGTTCGTCGCACACAACAGGACAATTTGTTTTTGTTGATGGCGGATACGTGCATTTAGATCGCGCATTAATCAACGATGTAAATTAAAAAAGCATGAATAACCGAATTGATGCACATCAGCATTTTTGGAAATTCGATCCCGTAAGAGATAGCTGGATAGATGAATCGATGCAGAAAATTCAAAGGGATTTTTTGCCCGAAGATCTTTTGCCGTTGCTTCACGAAAATCAGTTTTCAGGTTGTGTCGCTGTTCAGGCAAATCAGTCCGAAGACGAAACTAATTTTTTAGTAAATCTGGCAGTAAAAAATGATTTCATAAAGGGAGTTGTCGGTTGGGTCGATTTGCGCGGTGTAACAATCGAAGAACGATTACATCATTTTTCTTCCAATAAAATAATTAAAGGATTTCGACATGTTGTTCAAGGTGAATCTGATGATTTTATGTTGAGAAAAGATTTTCAAAATGGAATTTCAGCCTTAAAACAATTCAATTTTACGTACGATATTCTTATTTTTCATCGGCAATTGCCTGCTGCGATAGAATTGGCAAATCAGTTTCCGGATCAGCCTTTTGTAATAGATCATATTGCGAAACCTGATATTAAATCAGGCGATATTTTGTCCTGGAAAAAAGGAATTCAGGAAATTGCAAAAGCTGAAAATGTCTCCTGCAAAATTTCAGGAATGGTCACAGAAGCCGATTGGAAAAACTGGAAAACCGATGATTTAAAACCATATTTAGATGTTATTTTCGAAAATTTTTCTACAGATAAATTAATGTTCGGATCAGATTGGCCGGTTCTCAATGTGGCTTCAGATTATACAGAAGTTGTAAAAAATTTGGAAGATTATATCGCACAATTATCGGTTGAAAATCAGAATAAAATCTGGTATGAAAATGCCAAATCATTTTATAGGCTTTAATTTTAAAGTGATAATTTTAAACAAAGTGCTTTCAAATTTCATCAATTTGAAAGCACTTTTTTGTTTTTTGCACTTAATTTTTTAGAATTTCTATAGATGAAGTATATTTTAAATTCATTTCAAAAAACACTTTTCTTAGTCATTTTTGCCTCTTTTTTTAATTATAAAATTTTAGAGTTTCTGCCTAATTTTCATGTAATTACGAGCTTTTTCAGATTTATTATTTCGAATTCTTTTATCCTTTTCTGTATAGGATTTAGCTGTTAATATTTAGTTTTCAATTAAATACGTTTTTTTTCATAAAGGATAGTACAGGATAGTTATGTTTTTTACATTCTCTTATTTTACACAACAAGATTACAACCAAAAACAATATAGATGTCGAATACAAATACCAAACATATGAATTTTAAGCACGTGAGCTACTTTTGGGATGAAGCCAAAGCAGCGGCCTTGGCAGGGGATGAAGTAGCGCTTTTCATTTATCGTTCTAATTTACTTGGAGCCGATTTAAGATTGACCAATTACGGAGGAGGAAATACTTCGGTAAAAATCACGGACAAAGATCCTTTAACCGGAGCAAGCTCTGAAGTAATGTGGATCAAAGGTTCAGGCGGCGATATCGGAACTCTGACCAAATCGGGCTGTGCGGCATTGTATTTAGAAAGACTTCGTAATCTGGAGAATGTTTACAGAGGCATCGAATTCGAAGATGAAATGGTGGAATTGTTCAATCATTGTATTTTTGATCTGGCTTCAAAAGCACCATCAATCGACACACCTTTACACGGATTTTTACCTTTCAAACATATCGACCATTTGCATCCCGATGCAGCTATTGCAATTGCGGCGGCCAAAGACGGTGCAAAAATCACCGAAGAATTATTCGACGGCGAAATCGGCTGGGTAGGCTGGCAGCGTCCGGGTTTTGATCTTGGATTACAACTAAGATCTTGCCTTGAAGAAGCAGAGAAAAAAGGAAAAAAATTAAGAGGAATCATGCTGGGTTCTCACGGTTTATTCACTTGGGGAGATACTTCTTACGAAAGTTATATCAACACATTGGAAGTAATCGAGAAATGTGCGACTTACCTTGAGAATAACTACGGAAAAAAACGTCCAGTTTTTGGAGGACAAAAAATAAACAGTTTACCGGAAAACGAACGTAAACTAAAAGCTGCAAAAGTTGCTCCGATTCTAAGAGGATTCTGCTCATCAGAACGCCAAATGATCGGACATTATACAGATGATGCAAGAGTTTTGGAATTCATCAATTCGAATGATTTAGAGAAATTAGCTCCGCTTGGAACTTCTTGTCCGGATCATTTTTTAAGAACCAAAATCAGTCCGCTTGTTTTGGAACTCGATCCAAACGAAGATTTATCAGATGTAAACGCCATCAAAGCAAAACTACAACCTGCTTTTAAAGCTTACAGAGCAATGTACAAAGATTATTACAACGCTTGTAAAAAAGATAATTCACCAGCGATGCGTGATCCAAACCCTGTGGTTATTTTATATCCGGGAGTTGGAATGTTCACTTTTGCCAAAGATAAAACGATGGCACGTTTGGCATCAGAATATTATGTGAATGCGGTAAATGTAATGAAAGGCGCAGAAGCCGTTTCAGAATATACTTCACTTCCGCATCAGGAAGCTTTTGATATTGAATATTGGTTATTGGAAGAAGCAAAATTGCAAAGAATGCCAAAACCAAAAGCACTTTCAGGAAGAGTTGCCCTTATTACCGGATCAGCCGGAGGAATAGGAAAAGCAATTGCCAAGAAATTTGCTCAGGAAGGCGCTTGTGTAATCATCAACGATATTAACGAAGAAAGACTGGAAGAAGCTACAAAAGACTTCATAAAAGCTTTCGGAAAAGATGCAGTTTCAAGCACACTTTTAAATGTGACCAACGAAAGCAGTACAGAAAAAGCACTCGACGAAGCCTGTCTTGCTTTTGGTGGAGTTGATATTGTGGTGAACAACGCCGGAATCAGCATTTCAAAATCAATTGCTGAACATACCCTTGAAGAATGGGACAGATTATACGATATTCTGGTAAAAGGACAATTCATCGTTTCAAAAGCCGGAATCGAGGTAATGCGTAAACAAGGCTTTGGCGGAGATATTGTAAACATTGTTTCCAAGAATGCAGTTGTAGCAGGACCAAACAATCCAGGTTACGGATCGGCAAAAGCAGCCCAGGCACATTTAACACGTCTTATGGCAGCAGAATTGGGAGCGGATAAAATCCGTGTCAATACGGTAAATCCTGATGCTGTAATTTCAGATTCAAATATTTGGTCTGGAGGCTGGGCAGAAGGACGAGCCAAAGCGTATGGTATTACGGTGGAAGAATTACCGGCGTATTATGCCAAACGCACTTTATTAAATGAAATCATATTACCGGATGATATTGCCAATGCATGTTTTGCGTTTACAGGAGGATTGTTGAGTAAATCAACAGGAAACGCACTAAACGTAGACGGTGGAGTATCAATGGGTTTCTATAGATAAAAATAGTTTTTTTTAAGTTTGTTTAAGCAAAAGTGGTTTTTTGTGATCTAGCGTCCGACATTGTCGGACGTTATTTTTTATATCTATTTATTTTACCGCAAATAGCGCAAAGTTTTTTTTACTCTTAGCTTTCATGACAAAGGAAAGTTCGCAAAGCTTGTATTGATTTAGCTTTGCGAACTTTGTGCTTTTCAAAAGCATTCTTGGATAAAAATCTTTCCGTTCTTTGCGGTAAAAATGTATAATGTGTAAAAAACACACTTATTTTAACAATTTGCAGGAAGGTACAGGACACTTATGTTTTAGCCTTACTTTAAATTGGTGCCAATTAATGGTAAAAATGTTAAAATTGTCGAGATTATAAGTTTTTGATTCATAAAATTTATAGTTTGAATTATTTTTAAGCATTATAAAAATCAAAAAGATAAAATGCGTTTAACGATCCTACATAAAGTATTTCTAGCTTTTTTAATGACATTTTCTGTTTCTTCAGTTTCGGCTGCTGAGATTTGGGTTTCAACAACCGGAAAAGATACAAATGATGGTACCAAAGCAAATCCTTTGGCAACCGTGCATATGGCAATGAGAAAAGCCAGAGAATTGCGTCGCCTAAAAGATCCTTCCATAAAAGACGGTATTCATATTATAGTACAAAACGGAACATATTATTTAAATGAATCCTTGTTTATAAGACCCGAAGATTCCGGAACTCCAGAAAGTCCAACCACAATTGAAGCCGATGCAAATGCAAGACCTATAATCAGCGGTGGATTTGAAATTAAAAACTGGAAAAAAGGTGCCACTATAAACGGAGTAAAAAAAGCAAATATCTGGGTAGCCGATGCACCTCAAAAAGCAGGCGAAATTATCAATTACAGACAACTTTGGGTAAACGGAAAAAAAGCCGTTAGAGCCAAAAGTACCTCCGGAAATCAAATGGACAGAATTCTTTCCTGGGATGCCGCAACAGAAACTTGTTGGATTCCATTCAAAGATAAATCCATAAAGTACGAACCCGGAATGGAAATGTTTATCATTCAATGGTGGTCGACTGCCAATCTTCGTATCAAAAATATCGAAGTTCAAAAAGATAGCGCGAGACTTTCATTTGAACAGCCGGAAAGCCGAATTCAAAGTGAACATCCATGGCCAGCGCCGTGGATTTCAAAAAACAACGGAAATTCTGCCTTCTTTTTAAACAATGGAATCTCCATGTTGAATGAAGCCGGAGAATGGTATTTGGATAAAAAAAATGCCAAAATCTATTATATCCCAAGAGAAGGAGAAGATTTAACTTCTGCAAAAGTTACCGTTCCCGTTTTAGAGAATTTAGTCGAAATCAAAGGAACTATCGATTCTCGGGTTCATCATTTTAATTTTAAAGGAATTTCATTTCAATACAGCAACTGGCTTCGTCCTTCACACCAAGGTCATGTTCCGTTGCAGGCCGGAATGTATTTGTTGGATGCTTATAAATTAAAAATTCCCGGAACTCCAAATCAGGCAAATTTAGAAAATCAGGGTTGGGTTGGAAGACCAAGAGCAGCTGTTGAAGTAAATTATGCACATAACAATCAATTCGAATCGTGTCGTTTTGAACATTTATCTTCAACCGGATTAGATTTGAATAAAGGTACCAATCACAATACCATCAAAGGAAATTTATTCAAAGATATTGGCGGAAACGCTATAAACGTAGGCGTTTTCTCAGAAGAAGGTTTCGAAGCGCATTTGCCTTTAGTTATTAAAGATGAAAGAGAAATTTGTTCTGATGAATTAATTGCAGATAATCTGATCACAAATGTTGCCAATGAAGATTGGGGATGTTTAGGAATTGCAGCCGGTTTTGTAAAAAATCTAACTATTGAACACAACGAAATTTCGGATGTTGCTTATAGTGGAATTTCAATGGGCTGGGGTTGGACGCATACCAAAAATGTCATGGAAAACAATAAAATCATCGGAAATAAAATTCATCATTATGCCAAACATTTGCATGATGTTTCCGGAATTTACACACTTTCGTCACAGCCAAACAGTCGAATAGAAGAAAATTATATTGATAAAGTATACAATAGTCCATACGCACACGATCCGTTTTTATGGTTGTATTTGTATACAGATGAAGGAAGTCAGGGTTTTACAATCAAAAATAATTGGATTGCAACGGAAAAAATCCTAAAAAACAACAACGGTCCGGAAGGCAATATCTGGGAGAATAATAATCCGTACGTAAGCACAAAAATTAAAGAGGCTGCTGGAATCAGAGCACCTTACATCAATTTAACAAAAGAAGTTGCTATTGATGAAAAATGGGGCTTACAGGAATTACCAAAAGCCGTTGCAATCGAAATGATAGGTTCTGATTTTGATATCGAAAAAGTAAAATCAACTATAAAAGGTTTCAGAATTGTTGGTGAATCATTGTACCAATGGAAAAATCATTTGGTGATTTACGGAAAAATGAATCAGCCTGAAAGAACGAAAAAGAAATTGGCTCTCGCTTATCCATCGGCACAAATAAAAATTTACGAAAACCCAATTTACGATTTCCAGAATTTTGAAAGATGCAAAGATTCAAAACCGGCATCAGAATGGGAAAATATTGTTTTAACTGCCAATTTGGTTCAGGACGAAAAACTGCAAAAAGAGTATGTAGATTATCATACCACACAATTTGAAAAATGGCCTGAAATCGCAAAAGGTTTCTGTAATGCCGATTTTCAGCAATTGCAGGTTTTCAAAAACGATAGACAATTAATGTTGGTCATCAGTATTCCGAAAGGAGAAAATCTGGATAAACTGAATCCGAAAACAACAGAAAATAATCCCCGTGTAGACGATTGGAACGCCTTAATGAAAAAATACCAAACCGGAATCGAAGGCGCAAAACCAGATGAAACCTGGATTTTCTTAAATAAAGTAAGCTAATAAAAGGCCACGAATTCACGAATTTTACTAATCGTTGAGCTAATGATTTTATTAATTCGAATTGTATTATAGGAATATTAAAAGAAGAATTGTAGGAAAATAAATTCGTGAATTCGTGGCGGAAAATAATTTAAACCAATAACAAAAATGTTGAAAATTGCCATTCTTGGACTTGGAGAAGGTCGCAGCACAATGTCGGCAGCTTTAAAAAGCTCGAAATTGGAGCTCGTAAAAGTATGTGATCGAAACGAAGACTTGTGTAAACAAAGAGCAAAAGAATTTGATTTTCATTCATACACAACAAATTACGATGATTTATTGAATGATGATGCAATCGATATCATTGCGATTTACACACCGGACCATCTTCATGCCGATCATGTGAAGCAAGCTTTGCTTCACGGAAAACATGTCGTTTGTACCAAACCTTTTATCGATAATTTGGCAGATGCAAAAGAGTTATTAGCCTTGAGCGAGAAAACGGGAAAGAAAGTATTCATTGGTCAGAGTTCAAGATTTTTTGAGCCCGCAAAAAGACAAAGAAATGATTTTGAAGCAGGTTTAATTGGCGATTTAATTACAATCGAAGCGCAATATCACGCAGACCACAGATGGTTTTTAGAAAAAGAATGGTCATTATTGCAATCTTTCAAATGGCTTTACGGAGGTTTAAGTCATCCTGTAGATTTTATCAGATGGTATTTGCCAAACATTGAGGAAGTAATGGGGTACGGAATGATCAGCAGTAACGGAAGTGTCGCTGGATTAAAAAATGAAGATACGATGCATTTTATTTTCAAAGCAACCGACGGAAGAATTGCCCGAGTTAGCGGAGTATATACATCACCAACACAACCTGCACAAAGAGACAGCGGAATGAGTACGATTCTTAGAGCGACAGAAGGCGCAAGCCAGGCCGATTATCATGAATTGCGTTACGCCGTTACAACAAAAGATGGAGAAGAAAAAATAATAACGTGGGGTGATGCCACCTTAAAACATTATTTCCGTTTTGAAGGGCAAAGTCATCACGCAGGAGAATATCAAAATTATCTGGAATATTTCGTAGACAGTATCGAACAAAATTTCACTGCCTATCCGGACATGAAAGAAGGTATTGGTACCGTAGCTTTATTACAGGCGATGGACAAATCGTTACAAACCGGAATGCCAGTTAAAATAGCTGATGTTTTAAAAGAGTATGAGCTATGAACAGTATTTACGATAAGTTAACAACCTTAGATTTTATCATTGTTGCCGTTTATTTAGTAGCCTTATTAATTATTGGTTACGTAGTAAGTGTGAAACAAAGCAAGAAAAATGAAACACTTTTTCTGGCCGGGAATTCGCTAAAATGGTACAGCATTGGGTTTAATATGTGGGGCACCAATGTTGGTCCGTCCTCCTTATTGGCTTTTGCAAGTATTGGTTATGCAACCGGAATTGTAGCAGGAAATTTTGAGTGGTATGCTTTTGTTTTTTTACTGCTTTTGGCGATGGTTTTTGCACCGCGTTATATTGCGAGCAAAGTGAGTACCATGCCAGAATATATGGGAAAACGTTACGGCGACAGCACACAAAATATTTTGGCCTGGTATGCTTTAGTGAAAATCTTGGTAAGTTGGTTATCGTTAGGATTATTTAGCGGGGGTATTTTGGTACGTCAGATTCTCGGAATTCCGATGTGGCAAAGTGTTACCGTTTTAGTGATTTTTTCGGGAATTTTCACCTTCGCAGGAGGATTAAAAGCTATTGCAAAAGTGAATGTTTTTCAGATGATTTTATTAATTGTCGTTTCATTGACATTATCCTATTTAGGATTGCAAAAAGTGGGAGGTATTAGCGCCTTAATTGCCAAAACGCCTCCTAATTTCTGGAATTTAGTACAGCCTGCAAACGATGCGCACTATCCGTGGCCGGCTATTTTGTTGGGATACCCGGTTGCGGCGGTTGCTTTTTTCTGTACCGATCAATCGATGGTGCAGAGTGTTTTGGGAGCCAAGAATTTAGAGCACGGACAATTGGGCGTAAATTTCATTGGCTGGCTAAAAGTATTGGCGTTGCCTTTGTTTATTTTACCGGGAATTCTGTGTTATGTTTTATATCCTGAATTAGGCAAAAATTCTGATCTCGCGTATATGACAATGGTGACTAATTTATTCCCAAGTGGAATGAATGGTTTGGTTATTTGTGTTATGATCGCAGTTTTGGTAGGAACAATTGGTTCGTCATTAAATGCCTTAAGTACAGTTTTTACCAATGATATTTATGTGAAGAAAATAAATCCGACGGCGACTATCAAGGAACAAATTAAGATTGGACGCATCACAATTGCAGCCGGATGTTTGTTCGCCATTTTGATTGCCGTTGCGATTGATAATATAAAAGGACAAAATTTATTTAATATTTTTCAGGCTGTTTTAGGATTTTTAGCGCCTTCATTATCTGTGGTTTTTCTGCTGAGTATTTTTTGGAAGCGTATTACTAAAAAAGCTGTAAATGCAACACTTTCTTGGGGATCAGCTTTTAGTTTATTTGTTGGGGTTTTATATTTATGGATTTTTCCTGCTGATAAATATCCGTTTTGGCCACACTTTTTATTAATCTCATTTTACATTTTTGCGACATTATTAGTGTCGGCACTTGTTATTTCATTAGCAGATAAAAATCCTGAGATTAATTTTTCAGATGAAACTGATATTCCTAAAACTAGTAAGAAAGTCAAATTGTTGTTTGGTTTATTGGGATTGACGATTTTGGCTTTGTATTTGATTTTTAATGGGAATTAGAAATTTTGCTAAATAAAAATAATGATAGGAACGCTTTCTTTTTTAAGGAAGCGTTTTTTTAATCGATAAAAAATATGAACATTATATTTGTAGGTTAATTTTTATAAATTTGACAAATGAATTACTTGTTCGATTAAGAACAGTTAATAATAAGTTCGGTTTATATCAGAACTTTATTTATATTTGCAAAGTCATTATTATGAGAATTATTGGGAAAAAGACAATTTTAAAAATTCAAAAGAAAAACATTGGCAATAGAAAGTTATGTGCTGAAATTGATAAATTAATCAATGATTTAGAAAAATTTAATCCTGGCGAAGAAAATATCAATGATATTAGAAATGATGCAGACTGTGTTCATAGCGATGGATTTTATTTTTTTGATATCAATATTCATAGAACGCTTATATTGATTGAATTTGATGATGATGGAGAAGCTACAATATTGTGGGCTGGCACTCATCAGGAATATGAAGCAACATTTAAAAATAATAAATTAACCATTGAAAAATGGTTAAGAAAAAATGGTTACATAGAATAATGAAAACACATTTTGACATAGAAAAAATAGTAGAAAAGGGTATAATCACTAATGAATTAGATTATGAAAGGGCTCTTATTTCTGATGGAAAATTAAGACTTCTTTCTAAAGAAAATCTTCATTTTAAAAATTTAAGAACGAAACTACGTGATATAATTGAAAAATATGAAAATTCTGAATGGAATGATGTAGACAAAATTGATGAGAATAAACTTTTAGAAAGTGATAAGGCTGAACGTATTGCTGAATTAGAAAGAATATTTCTGGAAAACAGAAAACAAGCAATAAGAAAAAAGCTCAAGGAACTTGAATTAACTCAGGAAAACTTAGCCTCAATTTTAGGTCATAAAAGTAAGACTCATATGTCTGAACTAATGAATGGAATTAAACCATTCACTTTAAAAGATCTAATTATTATTAATCGATTATTAAAAATTGAAATAGCAATTTTAATACCTGTTTTTCTTTCTAAAGAGGATCAAATTAAGGTAAAAGAAGCTGTGATGAAATTAGGTAAGCCAAAAATAAAATTAACAAGTGAGGACTTGGTTTTATATTAATTAAATTCTATAGAACTAAAAAAACACATAGCATTTCAACAGAACGCTATGTGTTTTTTATTTAAATGAAATGCCTTTTTCAGACAATCCAGATACTATGTTTCTATGTGTTTACAATTATTTCTCAACAGCCTTCCTCTTCTCCAAATTAGGCAAAAATCCAGTAATTACTCCAATTAAAGGAAGAAATGCACAAATCTTAAAAACATATTCAATACTAGTTGCATCGGCGATTCTTCCTAAAATGGCAGAACCTAAACCACCCATTCCAAAAGCAAATCCGAAGAAAAGACCAGCAACAAGCCCAACTTTTCCAGGCATTAATTCCGTGGCATAAACTAGAATGGCAGAGAATGCCGAAGAAAGAATTAACCCAATGATTACAGATAAAGTTCCAACCCAAAATAAAGATACATAAGGCAATAACATTGTAAAAGGAGCAACCCCAAGAATAGAAACCCAGATTACATATTTTCTTCCAAATCTATCACCAATTGGTCCGCCAATTAAAGTTCCTGCAGCAACAGCACCCGAAAATAAAAATAAATAAACCTGCGATTGTTGAATGCTAATGTGGAATTTATCAATAAGAAAGAAAGTATAATAACTTGTAATACTGCTCATATAGAAGTATTTAGAGAAAATCAAAACCAATAAAATGATCAGTGAAGTAGTTACAGTTCTTTTCGATAAATGATGCGTTTCGATTTGATGAGATGATTTATTAGCATTTCTTAATGACAAATGTTCACTGTACCAAAGTGCAATTTTATACAAGGCAAAAATTCCGATAATAGCGATAATACAAAACCAAGCCACGTAAGATTGTCCATGAGGAATTACGATAAATGCCGCCAACAAAGGTCCGATAGCACTTCCCGCATTTCCGCCCAATTGAAAAATAGACTGCGCCAATCCTTTTTTTCCGCCCGAAGCCAAATGTGCAACTCTCGAAGATTCCGGATGAAAAATCGAAGATCCAATACCAATTAAACTAACAGACATTAACAAATAAGTAAAGTTTGTAGCAATCGAAACCAGAAAAAGTCCAACCATTGTAAAACACATTCCGATTATTAAAGAAAAAGGTTTTGAATTTTTATCAGTATACATTCCCACAAAAGGCTGTAAAATTGAGGCTACAATTTGATAAGTAAAAGTGATAATTCCGATTTGAGAAAAACTTAAATTGAAATTTTCCTTTAAAAGCGGATAAATAGAAGGAACGACAGCCTGTAAAAGATCATTAATTAAGTGAGAAAAACTAATGATAAATAAGATCGAATAAGTAGTTTTTTTAAGTATATCAGGATTTGCTTTAATAGTGTCCATGAGTTATTTTTTGATTTTTAAATAAGTTAAAAACAACAGCTGTATTATTTTTTACAAAGGTCAAAAGAATATTTATGTCAGAATTGCTATATTTGGACAATGAATAACCAAATTCGGACATATCGATTAGCGCAGGATTACGGATACCAAATTGATTCTTCAAGGCCAGTTATTGGCTATAGTGAAATGGTAACCAATGAAATATGTATCTCGCACTCACATCCCAGAGGCCAGCTTATTTATGCCACACGTGGTGTAATGAATGTTGTAGTAGGCAATAATATCTGGGTTGTGAATCCGTTGCAAGGCTTGTGGCTGCCGACCGATGTAGAACATCAGGTTACTTTTCAGAAAGACGTTAATTATTACAGCGTTTTTATCGATCCGTCGGCAATGAAAGGATTACCAATTAATAGTTTTTCCTTTGATATTCCGATGTTTTTAAAACAGTTGATTTTTAAAATTATTTCTTTTGGAACGAATGGAAATCTTACCCCTTCACAAAAAAGAATCGGCGATGTTTTTCTGGATGAATTAGCTTTAATTGAACCAAGTGCCACTTTTTTACCAACAACAAATCATGAAAGATTGCAAAAAGTAGTCGAGCTTTTACTGAACGATGTAGCAAGTAAAAACACGATTGATTATTATGCCGAAATTTCGTTTATGAGCACCAGAACTTTATCCCGATTATTTATTAAAGAATTGGGAATGAACTTTAGCGACTGGCGTACCCGATTAAAATTATTAGAAGCCATAAAACGTTTGGGCGAAAAACAATCCATAAAAGAAATCGCTTTCAATTTAGGTTACGAAACTACAAGTGCTTTTATTTATATGTTTAAAAAACATTTGGGGAAAACACCTTCTAATTATATTTTAGAAGATCAAAATGATTCTGATAAATTATCGGCTTAGATCATAATCCTAAATCAGAACGCGGATAAAACGGATTCGCTATCGCGAAGACGCAGATTGAAGCGGATTTTTTCTTTTGGTTCTCTTAATAACTTTGACAAAGTTTGCTGTGTTGATATAATTATAATCTGTGTAAATCAGCGTCTTTACGAAGTAAATCCGTTTCATCAGCGTTCATAAAATTCTAACATCATTTTTTTTGATACTAAAAAAGTGATAAGACGTAATTTTTCCCTTAAAAAATTATCAAAAAGCGCTATTTATTATGAAATAGCAGGATAGTACAGGTTGTCAAATGTATAAAGAACACTTATCTTTAGCTCCCAAATAAACTATCTATGTTAAACCGCTTTTCAATTTTTAAGATTTTACTTGTCTTTAGTGCGTTATTTTTTTCTTCTTTCCTATTCGCTCAGGAAAAAACAAAAGAAGCGACATGGATCTGGTATCCAGGTGATTTTGAAGTTTTGTTAAGCAATAAAATGCAGGTAAGACGTACAGAACGCGAAGCAGTATTTCCACCGCTTTGGCAATATTACAGTCCTTATGCTCTGGTAACTTTTCAAACAGAAGTAGAGATTCCACAGCCAGACGAGGTAAAAATCTATACGGAAGGATCTTTTCAATTGCTTTTAGATGGCGTTCAGGTTTACGGGCAGCCAAAATCATTAAAAATTCCTGCCGGGAAACACAAAATTTCATTTAAAGTATACAATCAGGAAGTGCTGCCGGCTATTTATATTGATGGTAAATATGTTAAATCTGATGCATCCTGGAAAGTGACCAATGAAGATAAACTTTGGATTGACGAAACTGGAAAAGCACAACAATCAGGTACACCATGGATGCCTGTTGGTTCCTGGAATTTTAATTCACCAGAAAATAAACCTTCCGGATTTAAACTAACAACCAAACCTTTAAGCGCAAAAAAAACAGAAAAAATTGGAGCTGGTGAGTTGGTAGATTTTGGTAAAGAAACTTTTGGTTATATTAAAATTCACGGTTTAAAAGGAAAAGGTAAAGTAGCTCTTTATTATGGTGAATCTCGTGAAGAAGCACTGGATTCTGCCAAATGTGAAACACTAGACCATTTATCTTTTGATGGAAATCACCCTGAAACCTACACACACGATGGCTCGAAAGCATTCCGTTATATTCAGGTACAAGCAGATGCAACGGTAAAATATGATTCTATTTCGATGCTTTATGAATATTTGCCATTAGACTATCGTGGCGCATTCAAATCTTCGGACCAAGAATTAAATAAAATTTGGGATGTGTCGGCTTACACGATGCATTTAACAACTCGAGAATTTTTTATAGACGGGATTAAACGCGACCGCTGGGTTTGGTCTGGCGACGCTTATCAAAGTTATTTAATGAATTATTATTTATTCTTTGATTCGGCTTCGGTAGAACGAACGCTATTGGCACTGCGTGGTAAAGAACCTGTGACGGCTCATATAAATATCATAATGGATTATTCACTGTATTGGTTTGTGGGTGTTTACGATTACTATTTACACACTGGCGATACTAAATTCATCAAGACTTTTTATCCACGAATGAAATCGCTTATGGAATTCTGCTTAAAAAGAAGAAACACAAACGGATTCCTGGAACCATTAGAAGGCGATTGGGTTTTTATTGATTGGGCAGACGGATTACCAAAAAAAGGAGAGGTTAGTTTTGAGCAAATGCTTTTAGCGAGAAGTTTAGAAGCCATGGTAGTCAGCGCTAAAATTGCAGGCGAAAATGAAGACCAAAAACAATATCAAAAATTAGCTGATGATTTAAAAACAAAATTATTTGATGTGTTTTGGGATAAGAAGGAAAACGTTATGAAGCATCAACGTATAGATGGTAAAATGCAAAATATTGTAACCAGATACGCTAATATGTTCGGTATATTTTTCAATTATTTTGATGAAGAACAAAAACAAAGCATAAAAAAGAAGGTGTTGCTCAATGATAATGTTCTTAAAATCACAACACCCTACATGCGTTTTTACGAGTTGGAAGCATTGTGTGCTATGGGCGAACAAAATTATGTTCTAAAAGAAATGAAAGATTATTGGGGCGGAATGTTAAAAGAAGGCGCAACTTCTTTCTGGGAAGAATACAATCCAAATAAAAAAGGAACAGAACATTTAGCGATGTACGGACGCCCTTACGGGAAAAGTCTTTGCCATGCTTGGGGTTCTAGTCCGATTTATCTACTAGGAAAATATTATTTAGGCGTAAAACCAACTGCTCCAGGTTATGCCGAATATGAAATCAAACCCAATTTAGGAGGTTTACAATGGATGGAAGGGAAAGTACCAACTCCAAACGGAGAAGTAGCATTATATTGCAGTACCAAAGAAATCAAAGTAAAAGCAGCGGAAGGCGAAGGGAAATTGATTTTTGAAAGTTCAGGCAAACCAAAGACAAATTCAGGAACAATTACAACATTGGCTAAAAATAAATATCAATTGATTGTTCAGCCGAATGTGGAATATAAAGTGAGTTATAAGGCAATTTAAGTTTTACGTTTAAATTATCGACCCAGTTTGTCATTTCGAGGAAACGAGAAATCGCACTCGTTACCACAAAGATTGTCGATTATAGCTGCGGAATTTCTATTGCGATTCCTCCTTCCTCGCAATGACAAGATTGGAGGAATTGCGGAGTCAATTAAAAATACAAAAACAATGTTTTCAAAAAATACAAAATACAATTTAAAAGTAAAAACAGTTTTTCTACTGATGTTTTCAGTATGCTTTCAATTTTCAGTTTTGGCACAAAATTCAAGCTGGACACCATCTTCTTTTGAAATTGTAAAATCAAATTATAAAACTTTCAAAACAACACAATACGCTCATGTTTTTTCAGGAAGCAAAAATAATATTGTTCGTTTAGCACCAGATTTACAGGGTTTACAAGGGATTCAACTTCCTTTTGAAAAATATAAAAGCGGTACAAATACTCCTTTGCAGTTAAGGTTTAAAGAACCGGTTAAGGTTATAGTTGGTATTTTTCAGGAAAATAATCCAGAATATCTTCAGTCAAATAAACTTGAAAATGCAAAATTGGTTTTAAAAAACGGATTAACCATTACAGGATTACCTTCGGTGAATGTATATGCGCTTTCATTCCCAAAAGGAAAACAAACAATAAATCCCGGAAATGGATTATTTGCAATATTAGGCGTTATAAAAGATACTCAAAAATTAAGCTTTAGAAATGCTGAACTTCCAGACGGGAAACTTTGGAATCCAACTTTTATAGTTGAAGGATTTTCAGATGAAAAACCACTTTTCGAAATTATAGGCGGAGAAAACAAAGCTGTTGTAGATGAAGGAATGTCTGGAACAGAAGGAATTCAGGGAGGTTTTGAAGGCGGGCGTGTAGTAAAAGTTGGCGATACGTATCACATGTTTCCAACAGAAAGAGCCGGAGAAATAGGAGTAGATTATTATTACGATCGTGTAAAAACCCGAATTGGTCACTGGACAAGTAAAGACGCCATTCACTGGAAAAGAGAATCAACGATTTACCAGGCAAGCGGAACTTACGCCATAACCGAAGACGATAACCCAATGAATGATCGCCGTGCCGCAATTTGGTCGTATATGCCGGTTTTTAACGAAAAGGCAAACAAATGGTACGGCTATTATTTAGCTTACACAGTTAGTAAAACCATAGAACCGAATCACTCTTTCGGAAGAATCTGGCGTTGCGAATCAACCGTAGATGGAATTGACGGAATTGGCGGTCCATACAAAGATATGGGAATCATCATGGAACCAGGCTTAGATTCTGAACCGTGGGAAGGCCGTCAAGGCGTAGCTTCTTTTTTTCCATACAAAGTAGGCGATAAATATTTTGGATTTTATAGCGGAGCATACCCTTTTAATTCTTGGGCCGATTATCCGAAGAAAACCGGAAAAGGCTGGTTTGTGGCTTTGGCCGAATCAAAAAGTTTAGAAGGTCCGTGGTCAAGAATAAAAGACGGAAGCAATCCTATAAAATCAATGCATCCTTTTTTTGTAGAAAATCCAATTGTGAGTCAGTTGCCAAACGGTTTATATATCGCCGTTTTTGATGGAGGCCCAGACGGTTGGGGACATCATTTACCGAATATGATGGCGTATTCATTATCCAAAGATGGAAAAAACTGGTCAGAAGCAAGATATCTTCCCATAGAAACAAAAGTTGATAAATGGTGGGATATTATGAGAACACCGCTTTGTTTAATCCCCGAAGGAAATGACGTTTATACAATTGTTTACGCCGCGATAGATCTAAAAAAGAGATTTCACCCAATGGGAATGGTAAAAGTAAAACTAAACAAAGAAGTAATGGAATCTCGATTGAAAGAGTTGAAATAATAGCCCACAGATTGTACGGATTAAACGGATTTACACAGATAGTTTAATTTAAAAATCTGCCAAAATCTTTTTAAATCTGCGTGAAACAAAAAATAAAACCCGTGAAAATCGGCCTAAATCCGTGTCATCCGCGTGCCATAAATTACATAAAGAATGAAAATTAAGTATCTAATCATCGCCATTACAACACTTTTCATAACTAGTTGTGCAACGACAAAATACAAGAAAAGAGAAATCAACGAAACCGTAATGCAGGAGATTTACAACGAAATCAAAACGCCTTATAAATACGGTTTGGTGATGGTTCCGACAGACAACTCATATAAAATGGATTGCCCAAGTGTATTTAGAAAAGACGGTAAATGGTTTATGACATATTTAATTTACGATGGAAGAGGTTACGAAACCTGGCTGGCAGAAAGTGATGATTTATTGCATTGGAAACATTTAGGAAAAGTAATGTCTTTTTCAGAAAACGAAAAACATTGGGATGTTAACCAAAAAGCAGGATATATTTCATTGCAAGATCCAACCTGGGGCGGAAGCTACGAATGGGAAAAATACGATGACAAATATTGGATGAGTTATTTTGGTGGAGACAGTAAAGGTTACGAAGCCGGAGTTTTGTCAATCGGAATGGCGTATACAAAAGAAGCACCTACAAAACCACATGAATTTCAAAGATTAGAAAATCCGGTTTTAACTCCAAAAGATAAAGACGCCAGATGGTGGGATAATAGTACGATGTATAAAAACAGTGTTATTCGCGATGAGGACAAAGTTACAGGACACAATTTTATCATGTATTACAATGCGCGAGGTGATAGTATAAATCCTGCTAAAGGTGCAGAGCGTATTGCTATGGCTGTGTCAAACGATATGAAAAATTGGGAACGTTATGGCGATAAACCTTTAATCAATCATCATAAAGGAATCTCAGGAGATGCCTATATTCAGCGCATTAATGATACTTGGGTAATGTTCTATTTTGGAGCTTTTTGGACGGGTTGGAATCAAGGTGCATTTAACCGTTTTGCCGTTTCGAACGATTTAGTAAACTGGACCGACTGGAAAGGTGAGGATTTAATTAAATCGTCTGAAACTTATGACAATATGTTTGCGCACAAATCATTTGTAGTAAAATATAATGGAGTAGTTTATCACTTTTATTGCGCGGTAAATAAAGCAGAGCAAAGAGGAATTGCCATTGCGACGTCTAAAGATTTAGGAAAAAGTGAAATGAATTTTGTGGCACCGCCAGAGAAAAAAGAGAAGAAATAATGAATAATTTTAAAGTACTATTTTTTATCCTGTTTGGAATAATTGCCCAAGCACAATCCGTAACCGGCGAACCTGCGGGAATTCCGGAAATACCTAAAAAACACGAATTTGCTCCGTGGGAAGATCCAACCGTAACAAGTATCAACAGACAACCATCAAGAGCAACTGCGTATTCGTATGCAAATATTGAAGACGCACTAAAAGGAGACAGAACAAAAAGCCGACTAAAAATGCTTACCGGTGATTGGGATTTTAAATATGCATCGAATCTAAAAGAAGCTTCAAAAGATTTTTATAAAGGAAGAGTTGCTGGTTGGGATAAAATCGAAGTGCCATCGAATTGGGAATTAAAAGGCTACGATATCCCGATTTACAAAAGTGCCGTTTATCCTTTTAGACCCATAAATCCACCTTTTATTCCTAAAGATTATAACGGAGTTGGTTCGTATCAACGCACATTTACCGTTCCCGAAAATTGGAAAGACATGACGGTAACTTTGCATTTTGGTGCTGTAAGTTCAGGGTTTCAGGTTTGGTTAAACGGAGAGTTTTTGGGTTATGGTGAAGACAGTTTTCTTCCGTCAGAATTTGATATTACGCCTTATTTAAAAGAAGGCGAAAATGTTGTTTCGGTTCAGGTAATTCGCTGGACAGACGGTTCGTATCTTGAAGATCAGGATCACTGGCGCGTGAGCGGAATCCAGCGTGAAGTTTTTATCATGGCCGAACCAAAGTTACGTATTCAGGATTTCTTTTATCAAACCAAATTAGACAAAGAATACAAAGACGCTTCTTTTCAATTACGTCCAAAAGTTGAAAATTTAACAGGCGAAAAAATCAAAGATTATACTTTTCAGGTACAATTATATGATGCTAATAATGTGGCATTATTTAAAGAACCGCTTCAAAAACCGGTTATCGATATGATCAACGAAAGTTATCCTCGTCTGGATAATGTACGTTTTGGAATGTTTAAAGAAAATATCGCAAATCCCAAAAAATGGAGTTCAGAAGAGCCAAACTTGTACACTTTGGTAATGTCTATAAAAGACGCCAACGGAAATATTACAGAAGCAAAAAGCTGTAAAGTTGGTTTTCGATCTATCGAATTTTCTAAGGAAAACGGAAAAATGCTCATCAACGGAAAAGAAACGTATGTGTATGGTGTAAACCGTCACGATCAACATCCGATAAAAGGAAAAGCAGTGAATAGAGACGATATCAAACAAGATATTACGACGATTAAAAAATTCAATTTCAATTTTATCAGAACAAGCCATTATCCAAACGATCCTTATTTTTATGATTTATGCGATCAATACGGAATCATGGTGATGGACGAAGCGAATCAGGAAACACACGGAATTGGCGGAAAATTAAGCAACGATCCAAAATGGACAAATGCCTATTTAGAACGCATGACCCGAATGGTCGAAAGAGATAAAAATCATCCTTCGGTAGTTTTCTGGAGTTTAGGAAATGAAGGTGGAAAAGGACCAAACCATGCGGCAATGTCGGGTTGGGTTCATGATTTTGATATCACGCGTCCGGTACATTACGAACCAGCGCAGGGAAATCCGAGATTAGAAGGTTATATTGACCCGCTTGATCCGAGATATCCAAAAACAATCGATCACGCGTATCGATTTGAAAATCCACAAGACGAACCGTATGTAGATATGGTAAGTCGTTTTTATCCGGGCGTTTTTACACCGAAGTTTTTAGTAGATCAAAAGAAAGACACGCGACCAATTATTTTTGTCGAATATTCTCATGCTATGGGAAATTCGGTTGGAAATCTCAAAGAATTATGGGATGAATTCCGTTCGCTTCCAAGAGTTATTGGCGGTTGTATTTGGGAATTTAAAGATCAGGGATTGGTAAAAAAAGATCCTGCAACTGGTCAGGAATTTTTTGCTCACGGAGGAGATTTTGGTGAAAAATATCACGACGGAAATTTTAATACAAAAGGAATTGTTGATTCAAATGGAAAACCAAAAGGTTCGATTTATGAAAATAAATGGATCTATCAGCCAGCGACAAGTACCTTAAAAGACAATTTTCAATTAGAAATAAAAAATCGTCAGGCCGTAAAATCTTTAGCAGACTACGTTCCGGTTTTAAAAATTCTCGAAAACGGAAATGTTATCAAAACTCAAATTCTAAAACCTTTCAATTTAGAAGCCGGACAATCTACCGTTTTAGATGTAAAACAGTATTTGCCAAAATTGAAAAAGGATGCTGAATATTTTCTGAATATCGAATTTCAACTTTCAAAAGATGAATTGTGGGCTTCTAAAGGTTACGCTGTCGCGGAAGATCAGTTTCGGCTAAAAAAATCAGAAGCAGTTTTAGATTTTACAAAAGATAATGTTGAGGTAAAAACTTCAGAAACAGATTCAGATTTTAAAATCAAAGGAAAAACGTTTGACATTAATATAAACAAAGCAAATGGTGCATTGAATTCCTATGTTTTTAATGGCGAAGAACAAGTTTTTGCTCCATTGCTTCCTAATTTTGTGAGACCACTTACGGATAACGACAAAAGAGGATGGAAATCGCATAAGGTTTTGAAACCGTGGTACCAGGCAAAACCAAAATTGGTAAAAACCAAAATGGAAACAACAATTGCCGGAACTATAATTACAAGTGATTATGAAGTTATAAAAGACAGTGCGCAAGTTCAGGTAATTTATAACATCAACAAAAACGGAATTATTAAAGTCGACTATAGTTTGAAAGCCACAAACAAATTACCAAACATTCCAAAAATCGGAATGCAAATGGGTGTTCAGAGAAAGTTTGACCAAATTTCATGGTATGGAAAAGGCGAATTAGAAAATTATATCGACAGAAGTTTTGGTTCGTTCGTAGGGAAATATTCTCTGCCAATTAATGATTTTCTGGAGCATTATGTAAAACCTCAGGAAAACGCCAACAGAACCGAAGTAAGATGGATGGCTTTTACAACACCACAAAAAAACAAAGGTTTATTGGTAGTAGATGATGCAAAAGTTTTAAGCATGAGCGCGTGGCCTTACACACAGGAAAATTTAAGCGCTGCCAAACATACTTTCGACTTAAAAGATCCAGGATTTTTAACTGTAAATATCGATTTGATTCAAATGGGAGTGGGAGGAAATGACAGTTGGACATCGGTTGCGCAGCCTTTAGAAAAATATCAAATTAAATCTGGAGATTATCAATATAGTTTCTATCTGGTTCCTTTTTCAGCAACAAAAAATGGATTAGAAGAAAGCTTGAAAAAGTTTAAATATTAGTTTAGGTCTTCGTAGATAAATAAAGAGTAGAGATTTAATGTCAAACATAGCCCGAGGTTTTAACCTCGGGAAACGTATTGTGAAATCACGTTACGTCTCAATGGTTGAAACCATTGGCTATGTTTTATAATGACAAATTAAACCCGACACGTTTTTAAAACCTGTCGGGTTTAAACGTAACGAATAGAAAAAACAATAAAATGTTTCAAAAAAAACACCTCTTTTTAATGTTACTTTTTGTGGGAATCCTTTCCGCACAAGAAATTCATAAAAAAGAAACAACAGAGTTTCAACCCACAATCGAATCCTCAAAGCCTTGGGTATATTGGTATTGGATGAAATCTGCGTATTCTAAAGTGGGAATTACAGCAGATTTAGAAGCTATGAAACAGGCTGGAATTGCAGGTGCTTATTTAATGACGATTAAAGGTCCGGCAAATCCGCCATTAATCGATCCGCCAGTTTTGCAATTGACACCGGAATTTTGGGATATGATAAATTGGGCTTTTAAAGAAGCAAATAGGTTAGGACTAAAAATGGCTTTTCACGGAGCTGATGGTTTTGCCGTTGCAGGCGGCCCATGGATTACTCCCGAAATGTCAATGCAAAAAGTAGTTTGGTCAATAACAGAAATTGAAGGAGGGAAATCGATTAATACAAAATTACCAGTTCCAGAACATTACAAAGATTATTATAAAGACATTGCGACTTTTGCAATTCCCGTAAAAGAATTTCAAACCAATTCGCAAATTCAATTACCAAAAGTTACTACTTCAAATAATACAGACGCTTCATTTTTGGCAGATCCTAAAAAAGACGAGAATTTTAAATTTGCAGAAAAAGGCTGGATTCAATATGAATTTGAAAAACCGTTTACTTGCAAATCCATCGTGATTGAAACCAAAGGAAGAGATTTTCAGGCGCAGCGTTTAATCGTTGAAGTAAGCGACGACGGCGTTAATTTTAAATTTCACGAAAGAATGGTTGCCCCGCGTCACGGTTGGCAGGATATGGATTTCGCACACACACATACTATTGCACCCGTTACAGCAAAATATTTCAGATTTGTTTACGATCCTGTGGGAACAGAACCCGGCGCCGAAGATTTGGATTTTGCGAAATGGAAACAGAATTTGAAAGTCAGTAAAATTACACTTTTGAATCAGGCGTTGATCGATAATTACGAAGGAAAATCAGGAGCGGTTTGGCGTTTAAGTCCGGAAACTTCTGCAAAGCAAATTCCGAATTCTGATGCATTCAAAAAATCGGAGATCATTAATATTTCAAATTTAGTTGATGCTAACGGAAATTTAAACTGGAATGCACCAAAAGGGAAATGGAAAATTATCCGAATGGGACATACTTCGACCGGACATGAAAATGCAACGGGCGGAGCCGGAAAAGGTTTGGAAGTCGATAAATTTAATCCAGAATTAATTCGTTTTCAACTCGATCATTGGTTTGGCGAAATGGTTCGTACTATCGGACCTGATTTGGCTGCAAAAACTTTAGAAATTTTACACTTTGATAGTTGGGAATGTGGAAGCCAAAACTGGTCTTCGGTTTTTCGAGACGAATTTCGAAAAAGACGCGGTTATAATTTGGTTGATTATCTACCTGTTATGGCCGGAATTCCAATTGAAAGTGCTGATGTTTCAGAGAAAGTTTTATATGATGTCCGCAAAACAATTGCCGAATTAGTTGCCGATAATTTCTACGGAACTGTAGCTCAAATTGCCAAAGAAAACAACGTAAAATTAAGTTCAGAAAACGTGGCGCCAACAATGATGAGTGATGCATTGTTGCATTATAAATATGTTGATTACCCTGGAGGTGAATTTTGGCTAAAAAGCCCGACACACGATAAACCTTTTGATATGATTGACGCCATTTCTGGCGGACATATCTATGGAAAAGATATTATTCAGGCAGAATCTTTTACTGCTTTGAGAATGGATTGGGACGAACATCCCGGAAATTTAAAAACACTTGCCGATAGAAATTACGCTTTGGGAATTAACCGATTATTTTACCACGTTTTTGTTCATAATCCGTGGACAGATCGAAAACCCGGAATGACTTTAGACGATATTGGAACTTTTTTTCAAAGAGACCAAACCTGGTGGGAACCCGGAAAAGCGTGGTTTGAGTATTGTCAAAGAGTACAATTTCAATTACAAAAAGGAAAACCGGTGATTGATTTAGCAGTTTTTATTGGAGAAGATTTTCCTTCACGCTCTTTTGTGCCGGATCGTTTAGTGCCTTTTATTCCGAATGTATTTGGAAAGGAAAGACTCGAAAGCGAAAAAATACGTTTAGAAAACGAAGGTCAGCCAACGACAAAAATGCCCAAAGAAGTTACGTATTCTAAAAATAATACCGATTTATCACAATGGATAAATCCGTTAAACGGTTATCAATATGATTCTTTTAATGCTGATGTTTTAATCAATAATGCCAAAGTTGTAAATGGAAAAGTTTCTTTTGGCGGCGGAATCGAATACGGAGCTTTATTGTTTCCGGGAAGTCATAAAATGGCGCCGAATAAAATGATTTCTTTGGCTGCAGCCGAAAAAATATTGCAGTTAGTAAAAGAGGGTGCAACAATTTTTGTGGATGAAAAACCAGATTTACAACCAGGAATGCAATCAGAAGCAGATCATAAAAAATGGCAGAATGTGATTGACGAAATATGGACGAATAACTCGAATTCATCAACATGGAAAATAGGAAAAGGAACCATTATTAAACTTCCGTATTTAGGAAATGATTTTGCTTCAATTGGAATCGAACAAGATGTTTATTTTCCGAAATTGAACAGAGCCGATTCGGAAACTATTGCGTGGACACACAGAAAATCTAATGAAGAAGAAATTTATTTTCTTTCGAATCAAAAAGGTGAGAAAAGAGATTTTGAAGCTTCATTTAGAGTAGGAGGAAAAATCCCGGAATTGTATAATCCTGTAACGGATAAAACAACTGTTTTGTCTGATTGGAAAATTGAAAAAGGAAGAACTAGTATTCCAATTGTATTAGATGCAAATGAATCTTGTTTTGTCATTTTTAAAGAAAATACAAAAGAAATATTTTCGAATAAAAAGCAAAATTATGCCGATTTAGAAACTGTTCAAACTTTAGATGAAAATTGGGATTTGCAATTTGATCCTGAATTTCACGGACCAAAAGAAGTAGTGAAAACGAATAAACTTTTTGACTGGAGTACCTCAACAAATGATCAAATTAAATATTATTCTGGAACATCTGTTTATAAAAAAGAGTTCATCTGGAAAGGGAAAACCAGCGAGAAATTCTGGCTTGATTTAGGAACAATTGCCAATATTGCTGAGATAACCATAAACGGAAAAGACTGCGGAACAATCTGGACGTTTCCATATAAAACAGATATTTCTGAAGCTTTAAAAAAAGGAAAAAACATGATAGAAATTAAAGTGACAAATACCTGGGCAAACCGATTAATTGGCGATGAAAAATTACCAAAAGAAGAAAGCTTAACCTGGACAACAGCGCCTTTTAGATTGCAGGAAGGAATATTATTAAAAGCCGGATTATTGGGGCCGGTTACGATTGTAAAAGAAAAAAAATAAAAGAAAAATAGCCACGAATTCACGAATGATTGTGGATAAAGTATTTAAAAATTCGTGAATTCGTGGCGAAAAAAAAAGATTGAAATGAAGAATATTAAAAGCACTCTTGTAATAATAACATTGTTTTTAGGAAGTTTCCAAATCAATGCAAAAATCAAATTGCCGGCATTATTTACCGACAATATGATCTTGCAGCAAAAATCGAATACACCAATGTGGGGCTGGGCAGAAAAGAATGGAAATATTTCGATCAAAACTTCATGGAATTCTAAAATCTATAAAGCAAAAGCTGATAATTCAGGAAAATGGAAAGTTGAATTACAAACGCCAGTTGCCGGAGGACCTTTTACAATTGAAGTTACGGAGGGAACAGAAAAAGTTATTGTAAAAAATGTATTAATCGGTGAAGTTTGGTTGTGTTCAGGACAATCGAATATGGAAATGCCTTTGAAAGGTTTTCAGGGTCAGCCCGTGAAAAATGGCAATGAAATCATAGTAAGATCAACCAATAAAAATATCCGATTAATTACGATTCCGCGTGCGACAGTTTTAGAACCTTTGCAAGATTTTGAAGGAAAATGGGAAGTGGCTTCTCCAAAATCAACTTCAAATTTTAGCGCGACGGCCTGGTATTTTGGTTCGCTTTTACAGGAAGTTTTAGATGTTCCGGTGGGATTAATTCATGTTTCGTACGGAGGTTCAAGTATGGAAGCGTGGATGAATCAGGAAATGCTGAAAGATTTTGCAAGCGCTAAAATTCCAACCACAAAAGAAGAATTGGCAAAAGATCCAAATCGTGTTCCGACGACTTTATTTAACGGAATGCTTTCGCCTGTAATTGGTTACGGAATCAAAGGCTGTATTTGGTATCAGGGCGAATCAAATTACGAACGAGCTTCTGAATACAAAGAGCTGATGAAAAAAATGGTAAGCAGTTGGAGAGCGTTATGGAAACAAGGCGATTTTCCGTTTTATTACGCTCAGATTGCGCCTTTTAATTATACGCAATTTCATCCAAAAGATTATGTAGAAAAATACAATTCGGCTTATTTGAGAGAAGCACAATTGAAAGCTTCAAAAGAAATTCCGAATTCGGGAATGGCAGTTTTGATGGATGTTGGCGAAGAAAATAACATTCACCCGATGGATAAAGAAAAAGGCGGAAACCGATTGGCTTTTCAGGCTTTGGCGAAAACTTACGGAATTGAAGGTTTCGAATTTGAGAGTCCGAAATACAAATCGATGGAAATAAAAGACGGTTCGGTTACGGTTTCTTTTGATGATGTTTCGAACGGAATTACCTCTTATGATAAAGAAGTTTTAGGTTTTGAATTGGCAGGAGAAGACAAGGTTTTTTATCCTGCAAAAACTATTGTCAGAAGAAAATCGGTGGTTTTGACTTCGGATAAAGTTTTGAAACCAGTTGCAGTGAGATATTTATGGAAAGATTTTGCAAAAGCTGAATTGTTTAGTGGCGGAGGTTTGCCGGTTTCGTCTTTTAGGACAGATGAATGGTAATTTCTGCGAGCTCCTGCAATCCCGAAGCTTTGGGACAAAACCTTGTAGATGTCTGATTGGAAATACCAGAATCTAAAATAAATACCTACAAGGTTTTAGAAACCTTGCAGGAAAACGTAAAAAATGAAAAACACAATTTACATATTCTTTTTCTTCATTACACTTTTCGCGAAAGCGCAAATTCCTGTGCTTGAAAATTACAATCAAGTCTGGAATACACAAAGCCATAATTCCTCTGAATCAATGCCTTTAGGCGGCGGCGATATTGGCATGAATGTTTGGGTAGAAAAAGGCGATTTGTATTTTTATTTTTCCCGAAGCGGAACTTTTGATGAACATAATACACTACTAAAATTAGGTCGGGTAAAAGTGAGTTTAACGCCAAATCCGTTTAAGGATAATGAAGGTTTTCGTCAGGAATTGGTTTTGAAAGACGGTTATGTTTTAGTTGCTCAAAATAATACTAAAATCAAACTTTGGGTTGATGTTTTTAAGCCTGTAATTCATCTGGATTTAGAAAGTAAAACGCCACTGAAAATGACGGCTTCTTATGAAAGCTGGCGTCATTTCAATCGTCCTTCAAAAGGAAAAGCAAATAACGCTAATTCATATAAATGGGCACCGCAGGGCGAAATTTTCACATTTAAAGATTCCGTTTCATTTGAAAATAATGGTGTCAAATTTTATCACAGAAATAGGGAACAAACCGTTTTTGATGTTGCTGTAAAACAACAAAAAATGGAATCGGTAAAAGAGCAAATGATGAATCCTTTGGCGAATCTAACTTTTGGAGGATTCATGACGGGAACTAATTTGAAGTCTGACGGAACTTATTCGGGAAAATATCAAGATACTGATTTTAAAGGATATTCACTTTCGAGTATAAAACCTTCGAAGAAACAAGAACTCCAAATTTATTTATATACCAATCAATCTGCAGAAAAATCTTCTTGGGAAAACGGTTTGAAAAATCAAATCTCGGACTATAAAATCAACTCTAAGAAAGGAGAAAAAAACACGATCAATTGGTGGAATAATTTCTGGGATCGCAGTTTTATTTATACTCAAAAAAATAATAGTGCTGAAAAAGATTCGGTTTATCAAATTGGAAAAAATTATCAATTGTTTCGCTATATGTTGGGTTGCAACGCTTATGGGAAATATCCAACAAAATTCAATGGCGGATTATTTACGGTTGATCCCGTTTTTACGAATCCTGATTTAAATTTTACGCCTGATTTCAGAAATTGGGGCGGAGGAACGATGACGGCTCAAAATCAAAGGCTGGTTTATTTTCCGATGTTAAAAAGCGGTGATTTTGATATGATGAAATCGCAATTGAATTATTATTTGAGCTTGCAAAAAAATGCCGAATTGCGTTCTCAGGTGTATTGGAAACACGGCGGAGCAGCATTTACAGAACAATTGGAGAATTTTGGATTACCAAATCCTGCCGAATACGAATGGAAACGTCCTGCAGATTACGATCCGGGAATGGAATATAATGCGTGGCTGGAATATGAATGGGACACGGTTTTTGAATTCTGCCAAATGATGTTACAGCAAAAAGAATTTGCAAAAGAAGATATTCAAAAGTACAATTCATTTATCATAAGCTGCCTTCGTTTTTTTGATGAACATTATCAATATCTGGCCAAACAAAGAGGTAGAAAAGCATTGGACGGAAATGGAAAACTGATTTTATTTCCCGGTTCTGGAGCCGAAACGTATAAAATGGCGAATAATTCAAACAGCACAATTGCCGCTTTGCAGGTTATTACTGAAAAGCTTTTAAACCTTTCCTCCAAACAATTATCTAAAGAAGAAATGGATTATTTAAAAGGTTTTCAAACCAGAATTCCGCCTTTGAATTTTGCAACAATTGAAAATCATAAAGTTTTGGTTCCGGCAAAATCGTGGGAAAGAATTAATAATTTTGAAGTACCGCAATTATATCCCGTTTATCCTTGGGGAATTTACGGCATAGGAAAACCAGATTTAGAAACCGCTTTGAATACTTGGAAATACGATTCAGATGCCGTAAAATTCAGAAGTCATATTGGCTGGAAACAGGATAATATTTTTGCCGCAAGATTAGGTTTAACCGAAGAAGCCGCAAAATATAATCTCTTAAAAATGAGTGATTCCGAGAGAAGATTTCCGGCTTTTTGGGGTCCGGGTTTTGACTGGGTTCCGGATCATAATTGGGGAGGTGCGGGAATGATTGGCATGCAGGAAATGCTTTTGCAGGAAGCGAATGGGAAAATTTATCTTTTTCCGGCATGGCCCAAAGACTGGAATGTTCATTTTAAATTACATGCAACTCAAAATACAATTATTGAAGTTGAACTTCAAAACGGAAACACAAAAATTATAAATGTAAGCCCGAAAGAAAGAGAAAAAGATATTATAAATCTCTTAGGGATTTCGATAGAAGAAAAGAAAAAATTAAACTAACTAGTAGCACCAACCACAATGATCAAAAAAATAGTAAGCGCCGCAGTTTTGTGCCTGCTTTTAATCACAAATGCACAAGCGCAATCCTCTGAAAAACAAATCGTAAAAGTCGATTTTGATTTTTCGGGAAGAAGAGTTGAAGAAGTAGGCGATCCTAATTACAATTCATGGCCCATAACAGAACAAACCGAAGCGGAGAAATCTTTTAATAATGTAACTTTCAAATTAAAAGGAAATTTTTCGTCGAAATGGTTCAAAGTCGGAATGAGCGCACCATTTTACAGTCGGTTAACAAGCGACGGTTTGGTTACAGATAAAAGTCTGGAAATTACCATTAACAGATTAAAAACCGGACAACATTCGCTACTGACTTTTCATAATACTTTCGACAAAATCGAAGGAAAAACATTTGCTCCGATAAAAATTTATGTAGACAATAAATTGGTGGAAACTATAATTCCGACTAACAGAGAAACTTCGACTATTAATTCTGCTACGGCCTACATTGAATTTAAGGCTCAGGCGGGAAAAAATGTGGTGATTCGTTTTGAATTAGATTCGAAAGCACCTGATTTAATTCAGCAAATGGTCATCAACGGATTTGAAATTGATACGCCAAATCTTAAAAAACAAGCACATACGCCAAAACCCGAAAACCGAGACGAACACGTTGTTTTGGGCGATAAATTTTTATTGAGTTGGAAAGCTTCAGGAGATGCTGTTTCACATCATTTATTTTTCGGAACAGATCAAAAAGCAGTTACAAATGCAACTGAAAAATCACCGGAATTTAAAGGAAAACAAACTGATACAAAATTTTCGGTTTCAGATTTATACAGTATGACAACCTATTACTGGCGCGTTGATGAAGTTGATGCAAAAGGAAATACAACATTAGGAACCGTTTGGTCATTCAAACCCGCACAGCTGGCTTTTCCGGGCGCTGAAGGTTACGGTCGTTTTGCTGTGGGAGGAAGAGGAGGAAGAGTTGTTGAGGTTACCAACTTAAATGACAACGGTCCTGGAAGTTTCCGTGCCGCAGTAAATGAAGGAACTGGTCCTAAAACAATTGTTTTTAATGTTTCGGGAAATATAAAATTAGAAGATCGATTGGTTGTCAATAATCCGTACATCACAATTGCAGGACAAACTGCACCGGGTGAAGGAATTACAATTAGCAAAGCACCAGTTGGTTTAACTGGAAATGATGGAATTATTCGATTTTTGAAAGTGAGAATTGGAAGCGGAAAAACCTACGACGGAATGGGACTTACGGGAGCAAATCACAGTATTATAGATCACTGTTCTATCAGCTGGACCATCGACGAATCGTTCAGTTCGCGTAGTGCGCACAATATTACTTTACAGCGAACCTTAATTTCTGAAGCATTGAATGTTGCGGGACATGATAAATATGAAGTGGGAAAAATGCACGGTTTTGCAGCAACAATTGGCGGTGACATTGGTAGTTTTCACCACAATTTACTGGCTCATAATTACGGAAGAAACTGGAGTATTGGCGGCGGTTTAAACGGAGACGGATATTATACAGGAAGACTGGATATTAGAAACAATGTGGTTTACAACTGGGGACAAAGAACAACTGACGGAGGCGCCAATGAAGTAAATTTTGTAAACAATTATTACAAACCCGGAGCTTCAACTAAATATTTCTTTGCTTTAAATGCACAACATGAAGGTGTTGGTAAAGGAATGCAGCGTTATTATTTTGATGGAAATATTATGCAGGGTCATTTTGATGAAAAAAATCAGGAAAAAGGCAGAACATCTACTATTTCGCATAATGAAATTGTAAAATATGAAACGTTTGTTGATAAGCCATTTTTCGAATCTTATGTAAAGACAGAAACTGCCAAAGGCGCTTACAAAAATGTCCTTTCGGATGTTGGAGCGAGTGAACCCTTTTTTGATAAACACGATAATAGAATTATTGAGGAAACTTTAAAAGGAACTTTTACTTATAAAGGAAGCAAAAGCGGTTTGGGCGGAATGATCGATTCTGAAAAAGATTTAGGGGATTTGGGAGAATATGCAAGTGAAAAGCGTCCAGCAGATTGGGATACAGATCATGATGGGTTGCCAAATTGGTGGGAAATGGCAAAAGGTTTAAACGAAAATTCTAAAGCAGACGATTTTACAGATACAAATCTGGATGCGGATAAAGATGGTTTTACACAACTTGACGAATATTTAGACTGGATGGCACAACCACATTTCTTTATTAATTCTGGAGAAAAGGCAACACTTTCAGCGGCTGATTATTTTAGAGGATATGAGAACAAACCGGTTTATACTTTCTCTGATCTTAAAAATGGAAAAGTAGTTTTAAAAGGAAAAGACATTCAGTTTACGGCAATAGAAAAAGGATTTGCATCTGTTGTAATTACGGTTAAAGATGCTGAAGGAGATTCGATGAGTCGTACTATAAATTTCTTTGTAAAATAAAAAATGGCACGCGGATGACACGGATTTAAACGGATTGCCGCAGATTTTAAATATAATAATGCAATTCAATAATCTGCTTAAATCTTTTTAATCTGCTTGAAAAAATAAATTCTCACGCAGATTTGGCAGATCAAGCAGATAAAAATCCGTTTAAATCCGTGTCATCCGCGTGCTAATTCTCATGCAGATTTAGCCAGACAGATAAAAAAATCCGCGTTCCAAATCATCACAATACAAAATCATCAAAATGAAAAAGAATATCATCATATCAACGTTTTTAATTTCAACTTCATTCTTTGCTCAGAATAAAGGTTTGGTTGCCAATTCAAACAGCCCGTATTCTAAATTGCAAAGTGTGAGTTTAGAAGATGTAAAATGGACAGACGGTTTTTGGAAAGAACAATTTGATGTTGAAACCAAAAACACATTGCCTTATATGTGGGATTTGTATCATAACGATTCGATTTCGCACGCTTATAAAAATTTTGAAATTGCAGCCGGAGAAAGTAAAGGAACTTTTAAAGGGCCTTCTTTTCATGACGGCGATTTTTATAAAATTTTTGAAGGAATGGCAGCAACATATGCTGTAACAAAAGACAAAAAATTAGATGCGGAAATGGATAAAGCCATTGCGCTTTTTGCGAAAGTACAGCGCAAAGACGGTTATATTCATACTCCGGTTTTAATTGATGAACGCTGGGGAACTTTGGGTCCGGAAGAAGTAAAAAAGCAATTGGGTTTTGAGAAATACAATATGGGGCATTTAATGACCGCAGCTTGTATTCATTATCGAGCCACGGGAAAAACCAATTTTCTCGAAATAGCAAAAGGCGTTGCAGATTATTTATATGATTTCTACAAAAAAGCTTCACCAGAATTGGCGCGAAATGCCATTTGTCCTTCACATTATATGGGAATTGTCGAAATGTATCGCACAACAAAGAATCCCAAATATCTCGAATTGGCGAATAATCTAATTGATATTCGCGGAACCACAAATGATGGAACCGATGATAATCAGGACAGGATTCCGTTTAGACAGCAAACCACCGCAATGGGTCACGCTGTTAGGGCAAATTATCTTTATGCCGGCGTTGCCGATTTGTATGCAGAAACCGGAGAAAAGAAATTACTAGACAATCTGGAATCTATTTGGGACGATGTAACCTATAGAAAAATGTACATTACCGGAGCTTGTGGCGCTTTATACGATGGAGTTTCGCCAGACGGAACATCTTATAATCCTACCGATGTGCAGAAAATTCATCAGGCTTACGGCAGACCTTTTCAGTTGCCAAACGCTACGGCTCACACAGAAACCTGCGCCAATATTGGAAATGTTTTATGGAATTGGAGAATGCTTCAAATTACGGGCGATGCTAAATATGCAGATATTGTAGAGTTGGCACTTTATAATAGTGTTTTATCAGGAATGAGTTTAGAAGGAACAAAATTCTGTTATAATAATCCGTTGAATGTTTCTAAAGATTTGCCTTTTAAACAAAGGTGGAGCAAAGAGCGTGAAGGGTATATTGCGCTTTCTAACTGTTGCGCACCAAATGTGACCAGAACTATTGCTGAGGTTAGTAATTATGCTTATAGTTTTTCAAAAGAAGGATTGTATGTGAATTTATACGGAAGTAATTCTTTAAAAACAACTTTGCCAAACGGCGAGAAAATAGAAATAGAACAGCAAACGAATTATCCGTGGGATGGAAAAATTACGTTGAAAATTGTAAAAGCACCAAATTCAGCATATGATTTTTTATTGAGAATTCCGGGTTGGAGTCAAAATGCCGAAATTTCAATAAATAATAAAAAAATCAATACTGCGGTTGTTTCGGGAACTTATTCTAAAATAAATCAGAAATGGAAAAAAGGAGATATCATCGAATTGAATATTCCAATGCCAGTTGAATTAATGCAGGCAAATCCGTTGGTGGAAGAAATAAAAAATCAAATTGCCGTAAAAAGAGGCCCTATTGTTTATTGTTTAGAGTCAAATCAGCTTCCTGCAAATACGAGCATTAATGAGGTTGTTTTAAATACTAATTCTCAATTTACAACAAGTTTTATAGAATTAAACAATAGAAAACTGCTAACTATAAACGCAACTTCATTTACAGATCAGAACTCAGATTGGAATAAAAAGCTTTATCAGCCATTATCTGCGAAAAAAACTAAAGAATATAACTTAAAATTGATTCCATATTTTGCGTGGGGAAATGATGGGAAAGCGGAAATGACGGTTTGGATGCCATATTAAAATTTATATTAAACGATTACAAAATGCTATTAATAAGAATTTACGGTTAAAAGTTAAAAAAGCTTAATAAACTTCAATAAAAATTAACATTTAGTGTTATACTAGCAGTTTTTTAATTTCTGTAGGTTTTTTATTCAGATTTGTATTGTTTATTTTAATTCTTTCTTATAAAAATATTAAATGTAATTCACTTAAAGTCAGCGACAGATGAACTGATTTTTAATGAATAAATAGCTTACAATTAATTTTGCTGATTATTTTTCGGTTTTCTACTCAAAAAAGGTTTGGATATTCAACAATGTTCAAACCTTTTTGTTGTTTTTTTCTTTACGTACATTTTTTCTTTCTTTTTTTTATTAATATTGTTTTTTTAGATAGTTTTTTTTCGGATAATGCTATTGAAACAGGATAGCACAGGACACTTGTAATACGCAATCGTTATATTTTTGGGTCACAAATAAATAAATGTATTTTTAACATTTAACCTTTTAATGTTAAAACAATCAAAATACAATATTTCTTTATTTGAAAAAACTGACTAAACTAATAACCTAACCAAAACAAAAACATTTATGAAACAAGCACTTTTAAAGAGATGTAGTTTTCTTTTGTTTGCACTAATGAGCATAGTGAGTTATGCTCAAACTTCAAACACTGTAACCGTAACAGGAACAGTTACTGATAATGTATCAGGATTGCTTCCAGGGGTCAACGTAACAGAGAAATCTACAAAGAATTCGGTTACGACTGATTTTAATGGTTCATATTCAATTAAAGTTAAGCCAAATGCAACTTTAGTTTTTTCTTTCATCGGAATGAGAAAACAAGAAATAGCCATTGGAGGTCGTACAATAGTAAATGCTAAACTAGCAGAAGATTCTAATGAGTTACAAAACATTGTAGTTGTAGGTTACGGAACTCAGAAAAAAGAGAAACTTACCGGAGCTATTGCTACTATAAATGCTTCGGATATTCAGGAGCTTCCGGTTTCAAATTTATCTGACGCATTAAGAGGTTTGGTTCCGGGTATGAATGTTATCGATGGAGGAGGACGTCCTGGTGATTCAGGTTCATTGGAGATTCGTCAAACGTATGGTTTTTCTAAAGATGGTAGCTCAAAAACACCATTAATTGTAATTGACGATATGATTCAGATCGATCCAACTACTGGTAGACCTTCTATGGAAGCGTTTAACAGATTAGATCCTTCGGAGATAGAAAGTATGACAGTATTAAAAGACGCATCTGCGGCAATTTATGGTTCTCGTGCATCTCAAGGAGCAATTGTAGTAAAAACTAAAAGAGGAAAAAGCGGTGTGCCTTCATTTAATTATTTTAGCCAGTTTGCTGTAAACGATGCTGTTAGTCATAGTAAAACAATGAGCGCGTATGATTACGGTGTTTTTTCCAATAGATTTTTTACAGGAGGAAATAATATAGGTACAAATGGATCATATCTTTTTAATCCAACAGAATTAGAAGAAATGAAAGGTTTGAATTATGACTGGTTAAAAGAAGCCTGGAAACCGGCAATTCAGCAAAAACATACCTTAAATGTAACAGGTGGTACAGAAAAAGCAACCTATTTTGCAGGAATCAATTACTTTACACAAGGACCAAACTTAGGAAAGCAAGATTATAATAAATGGAATTTCCGTACTGGAATGACAGCAAAAATTACAAGTTCTTTAGATTTTTCGGCAGCTGTTTCAGGGAACTCAGGAGATATAGAAAAATCATTTACTAAGGCTTCTTCAGGTATTAATGACAGTAGTTATGCTTCTGCATCAGGTGGAGAACAGGCTGATTACGGATTTTTGCTTCACATGCCAAAATACATTCCATGGGAAACGATTGTTAATGACAAACCATATTATATGTCGCCGTTTCCTCGTACCACTGGTACTTTAGGTAATGCAAATGCAAACAATACGATTGCAGGATATAATTATTTTGCCACATTAAACAATGGTTCTAAACAAATTTCAAGTGACTTTTCTTATAATGTAAATATGTCACTTAACTGGAAAGTTCCTTTTATTAAAGGATTATCCCTTAAAGGAACTTATTCCAGAACTCAAACTTCAGAAAGTACAGAACAAGTAGCATTACCGTATGATTTGGCAAGAATAATGGGTTACGAAAAATTAGATAATCACTTAGCAAGTGCAGCGTTACCAACAACTACAAATGATGGCGTTCATAATTATTACTCAATTGAAACCAATACACGTAGTGCCAGAGTTTATTATGATAGTTTTGATTCAAAATCGGTACAAGCCAACTTCTTTATGGATTATAACAGAACATTTGACAATCATGAAATTGGCGCAATGTTCTCTGTAGAACGTTCAGAAACAGAGTTTAACAGTACACGTTTGGCATTTGAAAATACAGGTAAAGATTATGCAGGCTCTTACCAGACTGCAGGGACTTTAACTACAAATTCAACAGCATTAAAAGGAGAGCAGGGAACATTATCTTATTTAGGACGTGTTAATTACAGTTATAAATCACGATATATGCTTCAGTTCCTTTTTAGAAGTGATGCATCTACAAAGTTTGCTCCTGAAAACTATTGGGGATTCTTCCCTTCCCTTCAGGCAGGATGGATTGTTTCAAAAGAAAACTGGTTTACTGATAATGTATCCTGGATCGATTTTCTTAAAGTACGTTACTCTATTGGTAAAACAGGAAATGATAATATTGGTCCATGGAGATGGATGAAATTGTATGATGTAAATGCAGACAAAGGTTTTCAGTTTGGATCAAACGGAGGATTGTTTGGCGGTTCTGTGACTCCTAGAGTAGAACCAAACAGAAATGTAGGATGGGATACAACGATAAAAAATAACTTAGGTCTTGATGTAAGTTTATTAAAAAACAGATTGTCTTTAACAGCTGATTTTTACTATGATAAATCTAAGGATATGTTAACTACGATGGCTGGAGTAGTAGGCGTGCCAATTTCTGTAGGTGGAGGATATGCTGAAGAAAATTACGCAGCAATTGATTCATGGGGAGCAGAATTTAGCTTAGGCTGGAAAGATAAGATCAACCAAAACTTCACTTATAATGTTGGAGTGAATTTTGGATATTCTGATAATGAAGTTAAGAAATTCCCTGAGCCACCTTTAATGCATCCATCAAATAATCTGGTACAAGCAGGACAGTCTACATTTTTTCCACAATGGGGTTTCAAAACATGGAAAGGAACTTCAACAGGAGATGGTATCTTACGTACAGATCAAGATGTTGCCAATTATTGGTCTTATTTGACAGAACGTGCAACTGCTGCGGGTGGTGCACCAAATTACATGGGAATCTCTTCTGTATCAAATATGAGACGAGGAATGTTGGCTTATGAAGATGCCGGAGGACAATTCAATGATAAAGACGGTACTCAGGCTGGGCCAAACGGACAAATTCAAAAAAATGAGGATTATGTGAAATTGGTTAATAGTAACAGAACTTACGGATTTACTACAAATTTAGGAGGAAGATATAAATCATTTTTCTTCAAAACACAAATTGGAACATCTTGGGGCGGCTACCGTGCAATAGATGTTGTAAAACAAGGAACAGGTTCTACACACAATATGTGGGCAAGAGAAACTTTCTGGAACGACATGTATGCTGATGATAACCTGGATGGTAAATATCCTAATTTAGCTAATCAGGAATATATAGCAGTACCATCTGATTTCTGGCAATTAGATACTTTCCGTTGTACAGTGAGAAATTTAACTTTAGGATTTGATATGCCAAAAGATCTTTTGGATAAAATTAAAATTGCAAAATGGTCAGTTGGGGTAACCGGTAATAACCTTTGGGATTTATACAATCCTTATCCGGATCACTACCGCAATATGTACGATAGCTCTTCTGAGAATTATCCAACGCTTAGAACATGGGCGGTTACTTTAAACATTACATTCTAATTTAATTAATACTGAAGATGAAACTAAAAATTAATAAATATATAACTATAGCACTTCTCGCAGTGCTTAGTACTTCTTGTAGTGATAATTTTTTGGAAGACAAGAAAAATTACGGAAGTGTAGATGACTCATTTTACCAAAGTCAGGAAAAAGCAACCTGGTACGTTAATAACGTTTACTTCGATTATTATTCGGCTTTTAAATCTCCAAATCAAAGTTTGGTAGGATCTTTTACAGATGTATATTCTAAAATGACGGAAGAAGTAGGAGGAATACAACCTCTTATTAATCCAACAATTACATATGTAAATGCGGCTGACGGATCTGGTTATTACGGAGGAAAATTAGAAGACAAAATCAATAACGTTCCTTATAACAGAATTAGAGATTGTAACTCTTTCATCGCAGAAATCGATGTAAAAGGAGCAAATTTAGACAAGACATTTCGCGATCAGGCAAAAGGACAATTGTATTATTTACGTGCTGTTCAGTACTTTGATTTAATGAAAGTGTATGGAGGAGTTCCAATCGTTACAGAAGTTCAGACACCAAATTCAGTAAATCCAGAAATTAAAGTGCCAAGAGCTACAGTAACTCAGGTTGTAGAGCAAATTGTAAAAGATTTAGATATGGCTGCAAGTTTATTGCCTGCAAATTGGGCAGGTGAATACGGTCGTGTTACTAAAGGAGCGGCATTAGCAGTAAAATCAAGAGTATTACTAACATACGCAAGCCCATTATTTAATAAAAATTGGGATGGTTCTAATGATCGTTGGGAAGCAGCATTAAAAGCTGGTTTAGAAGCAGAGACTGTATTATCAGGAGCTGGATACGGACTTTATGGAAATTCAGCAAAAGACTGGCAAAATATGTTTGCACTTGGTGCTAATGCTTTCTGTTCTGAAGCGATTACAACTCAGCTTTTAACAGTTACAAATAGCAATGTAGCAATGAATAACTCTTGGGAGAAAGCTATTCGCCCAATAAGCCAGGGAGGAACAGGTGCTCTTGAAGCTCCTAAAGAAATGATCGATTTATTTCCATTGGCTGATGGAAGAAGACCTACAGCTGCGAATTATGATCCTTTTCTTTTCTTTTTAAATCGTGATCCAAGATTTTACAGAACATTTGCTTTTTCAGGTGCTAAATGGGATTATAAAGAAAACGCTAAACCTGTTGTTTGGGCTTACACTTGGTTAGATAATGCAAAAAAAGTTTATTATAGTGATTCGAATAATGAAACAAGTCCTGCATTTGTTAGAAAAATGACAGATGTTACAGCTACTAATGCAAGTAGTTTTCAATACTCAGGAAATGATATTTTAGAATACCGTTATGCAGAATTATTATTAAATATTGCCGAATGTTATGCAGCACTTGGACAAACTGGTAATGCTACAGCTTATTTAGGAAGAATTAGAAAAAGAGTAGGAATTGATGCTGGAAACAATTACGGGATTGGAACATTGGCAGATAAATATGCAGCAATAGAAGCTGTTTTATACGAAAGAAGAGTTGAGTTAGCTTACGAAGGAAAACGTTTTTGGGATATCCAGCGCTGGATGCTTTATGATAACACTACACTTCCGGGAACAACTAGCGGAAGTACTATTAGTAAATTAGGTTTACAGCCAATAAACGGGACACAACGTACAGGGAATTATTTACAATACAAAAATACAGCAACAAGTGCAGATCCTTTAACGGCTTCTCGTGCAAGTATTTCTGTAGATCCTGACGCAGCTAGCTTTCAAACACAGTTAGCAGCTTTGGCAACATTTTACACTACTAATTTTGTACTCGCAGCACCGCCAACACCTATGGATAATGTTAATAATGCACCAGTTCAGATTAAATTTAATCCTAACTACTACATTATGGGCTTGCAAAATACTGTTTTATCTCAAAATCCATGGTTAACACAAACCATCGGCTGGAAAGATGCTTCAGGCGGAGAGGGAACTTTCAACTATCAGGATTAAATTAAATTATAGAAACGTCTAATCGTTTTAGATATTTCTAATACAATATAATATCAAAATAATGACAAACAATTTCACCTGTATTTCTAAAAAATACAGGTGATTTGTTTAAAAAGAATTACCAAAATTAAAAATTAGTATGAAAAATTTCACTTTATCGGCTCTTTTCCTATTGTTTTTAGGAAGTTTCCAATGTTTTGCGCAGTATCCCAAAATAAGTCCTGAAGTTCAGGCGCAATCCAAAGTTATTATGGATGAAGCTGAAAAACGTTCAGATGAAGCCTGGGAAAAAGCGCTTGTAATTATTGAGGAAGAAGCCAAACACGGTAAACCATTTATTCCGTGGGCATCTAGACCAAATGATTTACCACAGGCAGAAATCCCTGCTTTTCCTGGTGCAGAAGGAGGCGGAATGTACACTTTTGGAGGACGTGGCGGAAATATTTACACCGTTACAAGTCTTGAAGACAGCGGACCTGGAACTTTACGAGAAGCGTGCGAAAAAGGTGGAGCAAGAATAGTAGTTTTTAATGTTTCAGGAATTATCAGAATCAAAAGTCCGTTAATTATTCGTGCACCATATATTACTATTGCAGGACAAACTGCTCCTGGCGATGGGATTTGCGTGGCAGGAGAATCAGTTTGGATCAATACTCATGACGTAATAATCAGACATATGCGTTTCCGCAGAGGAGAAACTTTCGTAGGTCGTCGTGACGATGCCATTGGAGGAAATCCAGTTGGAAATATCATGATCGATCACGTTTCTGCAACTTGGGGATTGGATGAAAACATGTCAATGTACAGACATATGTACAGTCCGGGTGCGGGTTATCAGGATGTAAAAGTAGGTACGGTAAACATTACAATTCAAAACAGTTTATTCGGAGAAGCTTTAGATACTTACAACCATGCTTTCGGAAGTACTTTAGGCGGAGAAAATTGTGCTTTTATTAGAAACATGTGGGCAAATAATGCCGGAAGAAATCCTTCAATTGGATGGAATGGTATTTTCAATTTTGCAAACAATGTAGTTTTCAACTGGTATAACAGATCTACAGATGGTGGTGATTATACAGCAAACTACAACATCATGAACAACTTTTACAAACCAGGTCCGGTAACTAATTTAGCCGAGCCAATTAGCTACAGAATCTTAAAACCGGAATCAGGAAGAAGTAAATTGCCTTATATGGTTTTTGGAAGAGCTTATGTAAATGGAAACATTGTAAACGGAAATGAAAAAGTAACCAAAGACAACTGGGATGGCGGAATTCAAATCGAAAATAAAAAAGGCGAATTAATGACTTATGATGAAGCCAAAGTTTATTTTGATAAAATGAAAAGCGACAAACCTTTTCCAATGCCTTGGTTTCGCCCATTCATGAAAGCCGATGAAGCGTATGAATATGTATTAAAAAATGTTGGAGCAACATTACCAATCAGAGATAAAGTAGACGAAAGAATCGTAAGAACCGTAAAAACCGGAGTTCCTGAATATGCAAAAGGATTAGAGAAAAAAGAATTCTATCAGTTCGAACACAGACGTTTGCCGATGGATTCTTATAAAAAAGGAATCATTACAGATATTTCTCAGGTTGGAGGATATCCGGAATATAAAGGAAAACCTTATGTTGATACAGACAAAGATGGTATCCCTGATAAATGGGAGAAAAAACATGGTTTAAATCCAAATGATCCAGCTGATGCCAAACTAGATTCAAACAACGACGGATATACAAACATCGAAGATTACATTAACGGAATCGATCCAACTAAAAAAGTAGACTGGAAAGATTTAAGTAATAATCAAGAGACGCTAACAAAGTCTTTACAAGATTAATAAAGAAAAAAATCTCCTGAATCTGCTAAATCTGCGTGAGAAAAAATAGCACGCAGATTTAGCAGATCATACAGATTTATAGTGATTGTAATTTATAATTTATTAAAAATGAAATCAATAAAAAAAATAAGTGTACTATTAATGTTATTGGTATTCTTTAATAGCATCGCACAAAAAAAATTAGATCCGGTATATATCAACGTTACCAACGAAAGAGCCGCTAAAATTGTAACCAAACTTGCTTTGGCAAATCCTGAAAAAGAAAAAACAGTTACAGAAATTATCGCACAGCAATTTAGAGACTTAAGCGAAATTCAGGATGGAAGAGATGCTGAAATTAAAAAAATAAAAGAAGACAGCAGTTTGTCTAAAGAAATACAAAATGAAAAAGTTGATAAATTAAAAGGAACTGCAGATAAAGAAATTGAAAAACTGCACAAATCTTATTTAAAAAAATTAGGAACGCAATTATCAGAAGATAAAATAATAGCAGTAAAAGACGGAATGACCTATGGCGTATTGCCAATTACCGTTGCAGGTTACAACGATATGCTGCCAAATTTAACCGCAGAACAAAAAGATTATATCTACAAAGCTTTAGTCGAAGCCAGAGAATTTGCTATGGATGGAGGATCATCCAAAGAAAAACATGGCTGGTTTGGAAAATACAAAGGAAGAATCAACAATTATTTATCAAAAGAAGGTTACGACCTAAATAAAGAAAGTGCCGATTGGCATAAACGTTTGGAAGAACGAGAAAAAGCCAAATCGGGTAAATAATTTAAGAGTTCTTAGTGATTAGTTAAAAATGAGTACGATTCTAAGGACTAATTACTAAGAACTAAAAATAAGATTCTAATGGAAAATAAATTTCTAAAAATCAGCATAAAGCGAACAATAATGATCATATCATTCTGTTCTTTCTTTTCTTCTGCATATGCGCAATATCCCGAAATTCCAAAACCGCTTCAGGATAAAACCGATGCGATTTTAGCCGATGAAGAAAAAAGATTAGCTGAAATTTGGACAAGCAATTATAATATTATTCAGGCCGAAGCAAAATTGGGACGCCCGTATTTACCGTGGGCCTCTTATCCAAAAGATTTTGTTCATGCCGATATTCCTGCTTTTCCCGGAGCTGAGGGCGGCGGTGCTTTTACCCCAGGCGGAAGAGGCGGAAAAATATTTATAGTAACAAGTCTGGAAGACAGTGGTAAAGGAACTTTTCGTGAAGCTTGTGAAGCCGTTGGAGCAAGAACAATCGTATTTAATGTTTCAGGAATTATTCAGTTAAAAAAGAGAATCAGCATGCGTGCTCCGTATGTTACTATTGCAGGTCAGACTGCTCCCGGTGACGGAATTTGTATTGCCGGAGAAACTTTAGAAATTGATACACATGACGTTATCATCAGATACATGCGTTTTCGCAGAGGCGCTACAGAAGTTACCCGTAGAGATGATGCACTTGGCGGAAATCCAATCGGGAATATTATCGTAGACCATTGCTCTGTAAGCTGGGGATTAGACGAAAATATTTCCTTATACAGACATCAGTTTCAGGCCAATGATAAATCAAAATTAGAGAAATTACCCGCTTGTAATATTACCATTCAAAATACCATTTCATCAGAAGGTTTAGATACGTATAATCACGCTTTCGGAAGTACAATTGGTGGATTAAACAGCACATTTATGCGTAACTTGTGGGCTGATAATATTTCAAGAAATGCGTCTATCGGAATGTATGGTGATTTTAATTTTGTGAATAATGTGATTTTCAATTGGTGGAATCGTTCTCTTGACGGAGGAGATTATCGTTCGATGTTCAACATCATCAATAATTATTTTAAGCCGGGACCAATTACACCAACAGATCAGCCAATTCGTTACAGAATTTTAAAACCTGAATCTGGATATATGAAACCACAGACATACGGAAGAGCCTATGTTGACGGAAATTATATCGTTGGTTCTCCAGAAGTTACAGCAGACAACTGGAACGGCGGCGTACAATTGGAAGATCACTCAGAAGCTGAAACTAAAAATTATTTAGAGTTAATTAAACAGCCAAAACCGTTTTCAATGCCAAACATTACAATCATGAAAGCAGAAGAAGCGTATGAATTTGTATTGAAAAATGTTGGGGCAACCTTGCCAAAAAGAGATGCAGTCGACGAAAGAATAATCAAACAAGTTCGCACCGGAAAAATTGAAGTAAAAGATGGTTTGGAAAATGCGATTGGTGCAGAATTTATTAAAAGAAGATTACCCGCAGATTCGTATAAAAAAGGAATCATCACGAACCCAAATCAGGTTGGAGGTTATCCGGAATATAAAGGAAAAGCATATAAAGATTCTGATAATGATGGAATTGCAGATGCCTGGGAAAAGAAATTTGGTTTAAATCCAAATGATCCATCAGATGCCAATAAAGATGCAAACGGAGACGGTTATACCAATATTGAAAAATATTTTAATAACATAGATCCAAAAGGAAAAACGGATTGGACAAAATTTGAAAATAATACCGATACGTTATCAAAAGTATTATTGCAGTAAATTTAGAAGATAGAATAAAGAATATAGAGAAAAGAAAAAAGATAATAAGAGTTCCGGAGGAACGGATCATATTGTAGAATGGATTTTAATCCATTCTACACATAGTAATTTGCAAATCTTTTTTCAGCTTCTAGTGTGATTTCTCCTCCGTCGAAATGACAAGATTTTCGAAAATGTAAATTTTAAAATAGTATTGAATTGAATTTTAATCAGTTAAAAAATATTGCTTCTTTTAAAAACACATTACTTTTAATGTGTTTTGCTTTGTCTTTTGGTGAAAATCTCACAGCACAAAACGCATTTCCAGACATCGTAAAAACCAAAGAAGGCAAACTTTCTTTCACCGCAGACGCAAAAGGAAATCAAATTCCTGATTTTTCGTATGCAGGCTACATGGCTTCAGAAAAAGCGATTCCGAATGTGGAGAATAAAATTTTTGTTCCGAAACAAGAAGGTGATCCAACCCAAAGAATTCAGGCAGCGATTGATTATGTAAGCAATCTAAAACCGAACAAATCAGGTTTTCGAGGTGCTGTACTTTTAGACAAAGGAATTTTTAAAATCAGTGGAACTTTATTCATCAGAAAATCCGGAGTGGTTTTACGAGGAAGCGGAAACAATGAAAACGGAACAATTTTATTAGGAACCGGATTAAAAAGAGAAGCCGTAATTAGAATTTTAGGAATTGATGATAAAAAGTTAGGAGAAACTTTCGAATTCAATACAACATATACACCGCTCGGAACAAAAATAATTCAATTAAAAAACGCCTCAAAATTAAAACCGTCTGATGAAATTATCATCACAAAACCTTTAACTGCAAATTGGATTAAAGAACTAAAAATGGATGATTTTGGCGCAGAAACCGGTTGGATTGGCTGGAAAAAAGACGATTGGGATATTTCATGGAACAGAGTGGTAACCAAAATTAATGGAAATGAAGTAACACTAAACGCTCCCTTAACCATGACTTTGGATGACGTTTACGGAACTGCAAAAGTAACAGTCTATTCATGGTCAGGAAGAATTGAGCAAATCGGAATCGAAAATATCCTTTTGAAATCAACTTATGATACTTCAAAACCAAAAGACGAAGAACACAGATGGTTTGGAATTAGCATCGAAAACACAAAAAATGCCTGGGTAAAACAAGTCAGTTTCAAGCATTTTGCTGGAGGAGCAGTTTCGCTTTTAAAATCAGCACAGCAAATTACAGTTGAAGATTGTATTGCAACCGAACCCGTTTCTGAAATCGCAGGTTTTAGAAGACATACTTTTTATACCGAAGGCCAGCAAACTTTATTTCAGCGTTGTTATTCAGAATACGGTTATCACGATTTTGCCGTGGGAGGATTTGGAACAACAGGCCCGAATGTCTTTATTCAATGCGAATCGTATTTGCCTTTCAATAACAGCGGTGCGATTGGCAGTTGGGCAACCGGAGTTTTATTTGAAGTTTCATATATCGACGGTCACGCTTTAAGTTACAATAACAGAGAACAAAACGGACGAGGCGCAGGCTGGACGGCCGCAAATAGTGTTATTTGGGAAACTTCGGCATCAAAAATAGAATGTTATAATCCGCCAACGGCACAAAACTGGGCTTTTGGAACTTGGGGTGGCATCATGGCTGGCGACGGTCATTGGAAAGAAGTAAACGGGCATATCAATCCAAGGAGTTTGTTTTATGCACAGTTAGAAAGCAGATTGGAAAAACTTCCCATAAATCCTCATATTTATGATCTCGGCTCAGAACCTTCATCAAGTCCGGCTGTTGAAGTGGCGCAGGAATTAACCAAAAATTCAGTCGCTCCAAAAGAAAGTCTAATCGAATGGATTGCCGAAGTTTCGAAATTAAATCCAATTGACACAAACAATTCAGGTCTTAAAAATGCGAATGATTTAAAGATAAATTCGGCACAAAATACAATTTCAAACACAAAAGTAATCGTAAAAAACGGTTGGCTTACTTACGATAATAAAATAATCGCCGGAAATCGATTAAGCGTGCCGTGGTGGAGAGGAAGTTTGAGAGATAGTGATATTTCGAAGTCATTGCCGGATATTACCAGATTTGTTCCGGGAAGAACTGGAACCGGATTTACAGATAATATCGACGAAGTTTCCGATTATTTGACAACCAAAAATATGATCGCTTTAGAACATAATTACGGTTTATGGTACGAAAGAAGAATGGACGATCACGAACGCGTTCGCCGTTTTGATGCTGATGTCTGGCCTCCGTTTTACGAACAGCCATTTGCCAGAAGCGGACAGGATTTTGCCTGGGACCAATTAAGTAAATATGACCTGACAAAATTCAATGATTGGTATTGGGAGCGCTTGTCACTTTTTGCTGATTTGGCCGAAACCAAAGGACAATTGTTAATCAATCAGCAATATTTTCAACATAATATTATCGAAGCCGGAGCGCATTGGTCGAGCTCGCCTTGGCGTTCGGCAAACAATATAAACAGTACAGGATTTCCAGAGCCTCCGCCATATGCAGGCGATAAACGTATCTTTATGGCAGAACAATTTTATGATGTTACAAATCCTGCAAGAAGAAAATTACATCAGGGATTTATTCGTAAATCATTAGAAAATTTTCAGGAAAACAGCAACGTAATTCAGTTAACAAGTGCCGAATATACAGGTCCGCTTCACTTTATGGAATTCTGGCTGGATGAAGTTCAAAAATGGAAAGACGAAAACGGTAAAAAAGCAATTATAGGTTTAAGTGCCACAAAAGATGTTCAGGATGCTATTTTGAATGATGCAAAAAGAGCCAAAACAGTTGATGTAATTGACATTCGTTATTGGTATTATAAAGAAGACGGATCGGCTTATGCGCCAGAAGGAGGGAAAAATTTAGCACCAAGACAACACGCAAGAAAACTCAAAACCGGAAAAGAAACAGACGATCAGGTATATCGCGCCGTTCGTGAATACAGAGAAAAATATCCTGAAAAAATCATTTTATATTCAACAGATGGATCGTCAAGATTTGGATGGCCGGCTTTAATGGCGGGAGCTTCATTGGCAAACCTTCCCAAAATTGCGCTTCCTGAGTTTTATTCCGCTTTAAGCGAAATGAAATTAGTTGCGGGAAATACGTTTTCAGACAATATCTGGACATTAGAAAATACAGGAAAAAGTTATCTTTTTTACATCAAAAATGAAAAAGAAGTTTCACTTGATCTTTCTGCATACAAAGGAGATTTTGAAGTGTACGCAATCAACGCTGCAACCGGAAATTTAACCAAAAAAGCAAATATCAAAGGAGGAAAAACAGTTGTAATTCCACAATCAGAGATAAAAGAAAAAGTACTTTTTATAGTAAAGAAAAATTAGCCCACGGATGACACAGATTAAACGGATTAGCGCAGATATAATTAAAAATTAAAGAATAAAATGAAATCTGCACAATCTGCCAGATCTGCGAGAAATAAAAAAGAACCAGTGTAAACCAGTTCAATCCGTCAAACCCGTGGTCCAAAAAACATAATTTCAAAATAAACCAAAATGAATCTGAAAATTAAATATCTATACACAATTTGTATAAGCTTTTTGCTGACAGTGCAAAGCGGATATTCTCAATCTGCAGAAAAAACAAAAGGCACTTTGCCGAAAATTAAAGTGTCAAAAAACCAGCATTATTTCATAACCGAAGACGAAAAACCATTCTTTTGGTTGGGTGATACCGGCTGGCTGGCATTTGGAAAATTAGACAGAGAAAGCATAAATAAATATTTTCAGGATCGAAAAGCAAAAGGATTCAATGTTGTTCAGGTGATGGTTTTGCATAATATAAACGCGGTAAATGTTTATGGAGATGCCGCCCTGATAAACGAAGACGTTTCAAAACCTTTAACCACTGCAGGAAATAATTTCAATAATAAGGATGAATACGATTATTGGGATCACGTAGATTTCACTTTGGATGTTGCTCAGAAAAATGGAATCTACGTTGCAATGGTTCCCGTTTGGGGAACAAATGTTTCAAAAGGAAATAAAGTCAGCAAAGAGCAAGCAGAAAAATATGCGAAGTTTTTAGCCGACAGATATAAAAACAGAACCAATGTGATTTGGTTAAACGGCGGAGACACACACGGAAATGAGTTTATGGATATCTGGAACGCTATTGGAAACAAATTAAAAACAAACAATCCAGATCAGTTGGTGACTTTTCACCCTTTTGGAAGAACTGATTCTTCTGAAAATTATCATAATGCAAGCTGGCTGGATTTTAATATGTTTCAATCCGGTCACAGAAGATACGATCAGGATTCAATAAAAACGAATTTCAAAGAAGACAATTATAAATTTGTTCAGCGAGATTTAACCTTAAAACCAACAAAACCTACGCTTGACGGAGAACCATCTTACGAAGGAATTCCGCATGGTTTGCACGATACTTTACAGCCAAAATGGACAGACAATGACGTTCGTCGTTACGGATATTGGTCTGTTTTTGCAGGAGCTGCAGGTTATACATACGGCCATAATGCTGTAATGCAAATGTTTAGGAAAGGCGATAAACCAGCGTACGGAAACAAAGAATTATGGAGTTCTGCCATCAACGCACCAGGAGCCGGACAAATGGTGTACATTAAAAAATTGATGTTAAGTTTTCCATATTTAGAAAGAATTCCGGATCAAACCTTAATCGCCAATCAAGGAGAAAAATACGATTATTTAGTGGCCACAAAAGGCGAAAAATACGCTTTGATTTACACTTACAACGGTAGAAAAATTATTCTGAATATGGGAAAAATTGCCGGAGACAAAGTAACCGCAAGTTGGTACAATCCAAGAAATGGAAAAGAAACAAAAATTGGAATTGTAGATAATAAAGGAACAGAGGAATTTCAGCCATTAGGAGATAAAAAAGATGGAAATGACTGGGTTTTGATTTTGAGAACAAAATAAAGAATAACTCCAATCTTGTCATTTCTCCTCCTTCGAAATGACAAAAAACGAGAATAAAGATCTGCGCAATCTGCAAAATCTGCGTGAAACAAAACACACAAACATGAAAAATATATTAATCATTCTTTGTTTCATAACCACTTTCAACACTGCTTTCGCAAACGACGGCTGGCTGAATATCCTAAACGAAGGAGGTAACAACAAAGGAATAAAATGTACAGAAGCCATTCAAAATGCTATTGAAAAAGCATCAAAAAATGGTGGCGGAACAATTTTTTTTCCTTCTGGGGAATATTTAACGGGTGCGTTAAAACTAAAAAGCAACATTACGATTCATTTAGATTCAGGTGCGCTTTTGAAATTCTCAGACAATTTTGATGATTATTTACCTTATGTAGAAATGCGTTATGAAGGTTTGGTAATGAAATCTTTCTCACCATTATTTTATGCGAAAGATGCCGAAAATATCACCATAAAAGGAAGAGGTATAATCGACGGACAAGGAAAAGCGTGGTGGAACGAAGTATACAGAATAGAAAGTGCCAAAGGACCAATTCCTCAAACTAAATACCAAAAAATGTGGGAAGAACAAAACAAGGGAATCGTTTATTCTGATTATTATAAAAGAACGATTGACAAAAAGTTTTTCAGACCTTCATTCTTTCAGGCTTATGGCTGCAAAAATATTTTAATCGAAGGCGTTACTTTTCAAAATTCACCTTTTTGGACGATAAATCCTGAATTTTGTGATAATGTGACCGTAACAGGGATCTCAATTTTTAATCCGCATTCACCAAATACGGACGGAATTAATCCTTCGTCTTGTACCAATGTTCATATCTCGAATTGCCATATCAGCGTTGGAGACGATTGTATCACCATAAAATCAGGAAGAGATGAAGACGGTCGCAAATACGGAAAAGCAACAGAAAATGTTACCATCACCAATTGCACAATGTTAAGCGGTCACGGAGGTGTTGTAATAGGAAGTGAAATGTCGGGCGGAATCAAGAAAATCACGATTTCAAACTGTGTTTTTGACGGAACAGATCGGGGAATTCGTATCAAAGCAGCACGCGGAAGAGGCGGCGTTGTAGAAGATATTCGCGTCGATAATATTGTAATGAAAAACATCAAAGAAGAAGCAATTGTATTAAGCCTTTTTTACGATAAAGACACCAAAGTTGAATCTGTAACGGAGAAAACACCGATTTTCAGAAACATTCACATGAGCAATATTACAGGTTCGAATGTAAACAAAGCGGGACAAATTTTAGGAATTACCGAAATGCCAATTCAAAACATAACGTTCTCGAATATTAATATGGACGGAAAAGAAGGTTTTACGGTAAGTACAGCAACAGATGTGGAATTTCATGATGTGAAAGTAAACGCAACAGTGGGTTCATCTTTCAAAATATCAGATTCAAAAAATATCATTTTAGACAATGTTGGCTCATCAACACCAATAAAAGGAGTTCCGGTTATTAAGTTGGATAATGTTTTGAATATAATGATTAATAATAATTTTCCATTTAATGCGACCGATGTTTTCATCGAAGCTGATGGAAAAGAAACGAAAAGTATTTTCCTAAAGAATAATGTATTTAATAATGTAACAACCGCAGTTAAAAAAGGAAAAGACTTGGATAAAAAAGCAATTATAGAATAGCAGTTCGTCTTCCTGCAAGGTTTTCGAAACCTTGTAGGTATTTCTATGCGCACAAACTATACCTACAAGGTTTTGGAAACCTTGCAGGACAGAAAAACAAAACATGAAAAAAATATTCACCATAATAATTCTTTTCTTTTTTGCGATAACTTATTCGCAAAAAAAGAAGGAATTATATCTTTTTACGTCGTTTAGAGAACCGGCAACAGAAGGTTTATATCTGGCTTACAGCGAAGATGGTTACAACTGGAAAGGTTTGGAAGGATCGTTCTTAAAACCTGAAATCGGCGCAAGCAAAATCATGCGTGATCCGTCCATAACAAAAGGAGCAGACGGAACGTATCACATGGTTTGGACAACCGACTGGAAAGGCGGAAACGGTTTTGGATATGCCAGTTCTAAAGATTTGATTCATTGGTCACAACAAGAATATATTCCGGTAATGAAGAACGAACCGGAAGTGGTAAACGTTTGGGCGCCGGAAATTTTTTATGATGATGTCAAAAAAGAATATATTATTATTTGGGCATCGACAATTCCGTTTCGATTTGAAAAAGGAGTTGAAGAAGAAAAAAATAATCACAGAATGTATTATGTAACGACCAAGGATTTTAAAACATTCTCTGATACAAAATTATATTACGAACCCGGTTTTAGTGTGATCGATTGTGTGATTGTCAAAAAAAGCAAAAAAGATTATGTTTTGGTTTTGAAAGACAATACAAGACCTATGCGGAATATAAAAGTGGCTTTTGGAAAATCACCTTTAGGGCCATTCGGAAAAATTTCTGAACCGTTGACGGAATATTTATCAGAAGGACCAACTGTTGTTAAAGTTGATAAAAATTGGCTTTTATATTATGACAATTACGGTTCAAAAAATTATAAAGCTTTAAGTACTTCAGATTTTGTTCATTTTGATGATGTTTCGTCAAAAATAAGTCTTCCGGAAGGTCATAAACACGGAACGATTACAACAATTTCTGATGAAGTTTTAAAAGGATTAATTGAAAAGAAATAAAACATAAATTTCACAAATTTTCACAGATTAGATTAATTAAAAATTGAGAATTAAAAATTAAAAACCTGCTTGATCTGCTAAATCTGCGAGAGTAATTTTTTCACGCAGATTTAGCAGATCAAGCAGATAAAATAGAGATTAATACAATGATTGCTTTCCAAAACATAAAAACCAACATCATAACTACAGCCGCAATTCTTTTGATTGGTACAGCTGTAAATGCGCAGAATGACACCGTGCGTTATGTTGGTAAAACACTTTCAAATGTAGATTATCATCACGGGCAATTAAGTCCGGCGGTTGGAGTTCACGCTACACAAATTATGCGCGCAAGCCGTGAACATCCGGAAAAAGCAGATGGTTTTGGATGGACATACAACCACCAGCCTACAATGGCGTATTGGAATGATACTTTTTATCTTCAATATTTAAGTGATCCTGCAGGAGAACATATTCCACCAAGTCAGACATTAATAATGACTTCAAAAGATGGTGTGAGCTGGAAAATGCCAAAAGTAATTTTTCCTATTTATCATATTCCTGATGGATGGAAAAAAGAAGGCGTAGAAGGCATTGCCAAAAATCTGGATGCGATTATGCACCAACGAATGGGTTTTTATACTTCAAAAGACAAACGACTTTTTGCTTTGGCATATTACGGAATCGCCATGGATGAAAAAGACGATCCAAACGACGGAAAAGGAATTGGACGTGTGATTCGTGAAATTAAAAAAGACGGAAGTTTTGGCGAAATTTATTTCATCAGATACAACAAATCATGGGATAAATCGAAATCGGCTTTTCCTTTTTATACTCAGGCAAAAGACAAGGGTTTGAAAAAAGCCTGTGAAGAAATCCTTTCAGATCCTTTGATTTTACAGCAATGGGTGGAAGAAGCCGATCGCGATGATGAATTAATTCCGTTGAAAAAGCCTTATAAAGCGCTTAGTTCGTATCATTTACCAAACGGCGATGTGGTGGGTTTATGGAAACACGCTTTGACTTCGATAAGTAAAGATGGCGGAAAATCATGGGAATATATGCCCGTTCGTGCGCCTGGTTTTGTAAATAGCAACGCCAAAATCTGGGGACAAAAAACATCTGATAATCGTTATGCAACCGTTTATAATCCATCAGAATACCGTTGGCCATTAGCGATTTCAACTAGTGATGATGGTTTAAATTATAAAGATTTATTGTTGGTTCACGGAGAAATTAGTCCGATGCGCTATGGTGGCAACTACAAATCTGCTGGTCCGCAATACGTTCGTGGAATTTCTGAAGGAGACGGAATTCCGCCTGACGGAAAACTTTGGGTAAGCTACAGCGTAAACAAAGAAGATATTTGGGTCGCGTCGATTCCTGTTCCAGTTACAAGTATTATTACAGAAAATGCAAATGATATTTTTAACGAACTTCCAGACGGACAAGAATTAAAGCTTTGGAATACCTACGATTTATCTTGGGCATCTACCAAAATTGAAAAAAAAGACGGCAAAAAATGGCTAACTTTAAGAGATCAGGATAATTTTGATTATGCTCGTGCTGAACGTGTTATTCCGTTTGCAGAGAAAATGGAAGTAACTTTTACCGTTAAACCAGAACAAAATAATCACGGTTTATTGCAGGTGGAATTTCAAAACAAACAAGGATTGCCTGCTGTAAGATTAACGTTTGATTCAGACGGACAATTGAAGACAAAAACCGGTGCGCGTTTTAATACAATCGCCAAATACGAAGCCGGAAAAGAATATAAAGTAAATGTGAAACTGAATGTGAAAACACGTTCGTACACGATAAAAGTAAACGACGAAAAAGAATCAACAAGAATATTTTATGCGCCGGTAGATGGTTTTGAAAGAATTATGTTCCGCACAGGTGAACAAAGATATTCTCCAAATCCGGATACGGCACCAGATACAGACGATTATGATGATTTGCCTCAAACTGGAAAATTAATTCCAGAAGCGGTATTTAATATAGAATCGTTAATCACAAAAAAAATGTAAAACAGAATAGCCACGAATTCACGAATTATTTTATCATTGGGGGCATAATTATTTGCCACAGATTGAGATGATTTCACGGATTAATCGAATTATAATTTCGGTATAAAATTCGAATAATTAAACACAAAGATAAATTAGAGTTAATTTGTGAATTCGTGGCGAAAAAATATATAAAGTGAAGTTTTTCAAAAACATATTATTAGCAATTTGTCTTTTAGTAACTCTCGTTTCTAAAGGACAAATTTTGCCCGTACATCTAACCACAGAAATGGCCGAAAATCCATTAGCTGTTGTTCAAAATCAACCAAGATTTAGCTGGCAATTGGTTGCAAAAGAATCAAATACATCACAAATTGGCTATCAGATTTTGATTTCATCTTCTGAGGAAAAACTAAAAACTGACGAAGGTGATATTTGGAACAGCTTGAGAGTAAATTCTAATAAAAATTTGCACATTGTTTATAGTGGAAGCCCATTAAAACCCGAAACCAAATATTTCTGGAAGGTTAAAGTCTGGAATCAGGAAGGTGAAATTTCGAAATGGAGTAAAACTGCTTTTTTCAGAATGGCTCCCAACGAATCCGATTTAAAACCAATCTGGATTGGCGCGATTACAAAAGCAGATAGCCATTTACCGGAAGGCAGAAATTTTCACTCGGCGACTTATAAAAGAGAAAAAAAAGACTCGATAATCAATGCTTCGGATTCTTTGTCACGCAGAAGTATTATGCTTCGAAAACCTTTTAAGATTGCAAAAGAAATCAAAGAAGCTGTAGTGTATATTTCAGGTTTAGGGCATTATGAATTAACAATTAACGGGAAGAAGATTGGTAACAGCGAGTTTGCGCCTTTATGGACAGATTATGACAAAACGGTCAATTACAATACTTATGAATTATCGGCAAAAGAATTGCAAAAAGGAGAAAATGTAATTGGTGTACTTTTAGGAAACGGAATGTACAACACGCTCGCCGAACGATATACCAAGTTTTTTGTGAGTTTTGGTCCGCCAACTTTATTTTTCAAAATGAAAGTGGTTTACAAAGATGGCTCTGAAGAAATCATAAAATCGGATGAAAGCTGGAAATACAGCAAAAGCCCAATTACCTACAACAGCATTTTTGGAGGTGAAGATTACAACGCCAACTTAGAACAAAAAGGCTGGAATACAAAAGGTTTTAAAGATTCAAACTGGAAAAAAATTGTTGTTCAGGAAGCACCAAAAGGAGTTTTAAGAGCTCAGATTGCGCCGCAGATTACGGTTCAGAAACAATATGATGTTGCGGCATTTAAAGAACTTAAACCTAACTTTTTTGTTTTTAATATGGGACAAAATCTTTCGGGATTTACGACTGTAAAAGTAAAAGGAAAAAAAGGACAAACCGTTCGCGTTTGGGTTGGCGAAAGTTTAAATGATGACGGAACCGTTGGACAGGGAAGATCCGGAAAACCTTATTATTATGACTATACTTTAAAAGGAGATGGCGTAGAAGAATGGCAGCCGAAATTCAGTTACTACGGTTTTCAATATGTGCAGATTGAGAATATTAATTATAAAGAAACCAAAGATAAAAACTTGCCGACGCTGTTGGATTTAAAATCAAATTTCATTTATAATTCCGCTGGCGAAGCAGGAACTTTTGAATCTTCAAATACCATTTTTAATAAAGCGCATGAACTGATCAATAACTCCATAAAAAGTAATTTTCAGAGTGTTTTTACCGATTGTCCGCAACGCGAAAAATTGGGTTGGCTGGAAGAAATTCACTTAAACGGACCGGGTTTAATGTTCAATTATAATCTCGAAAGTTTTATTCCGGCAACGATGCAAAACATCTCAGATTCGCAACGAGAAGACGGTTTAATACCGACAATCGTTCCTGAGTATGTAGTTTTTGGAGGTGATTTTACAGATTCACCAGAGTGGGGCGTAACCGGAGTAATTCTGCCGTGGATGTATTATGAATATTATGGAGACGCTTCTTTATTAGAGAAATATTATCCGGTAATGAAAAAATACGTGGATTATTTAGGTACAAAAGCAAAAGATCATATTGTGTCGCACGGACTTGGTGATTGGTACGATTACGGAACACACGCGGCGGGATATTCAAAAAATAGTCCGATTGCACTTTCGGCGACTTCGCATTATTTTTATGGTGTAAGTTTGGTGGCAAAAGCGGCAAAATTGTTGAACAAAACAGAAGATATTTCGGAATATGAAACTTTGGCTTCTGATATTAAAACCGCTTTCAATAAGGAATTCTTCAATCCCGAAACCAAACAATATGGCACAAACAGCCAGTTTAGTAACGCTGTTCCAGTTTATATGGATATTGTAGAACCACAATATAAAGCGGCTGTAATGCAGAATTTATTAGCAGATATAAAAGCAAAAGGCGACAGATTAACAACGGGCGATGTTGGAAATCGTTATTTGTTTCAGGCTTTGGCACAAAATAGCGAAAACGAAATGATGTACAAAATGAACAATCATTACGATGCGCCGGGTTATGGTTTTCAGATCAAATTTGGGCTGACTACTTTAACCGAACAATGGGATCCGCGAAAAGGAAATTCATGGAATCACTTTATGATGGGACAAATCGAAGAATGGTTTTACCAAAGTTTAGCCGGAATTGTTCCTGATCCTGAAAATCCGGGTTTCAAACATTTCTTTATTCAGCCGCAAGTGGTGGGCGATATGACTTTTGTAAAAGCAACTTACAAATCTGTTTATGGAAATATTGCTTCGGAATGGGAGAAGAAAGATGGTAAATTAATTCTGAAAGTGGAGATTCCCGTGAATACATCGGCAACCATAAAATTGCCAATTGCAGCGGGTACAGAAGTAAAAGTAAACGGAAAAGTAACTAAATACCTGAGATTTGGATCAGGAAAATATACAATTGAATGTAAAATATAAAAATAAATTGGCACACAGATCAAACGGATTTCAACAGATGAACACAGATTTTTTTAAACTATCAAAATAAAATCCGCTCAACCCGCGTCATCCGCGTGCCAATGTCAACAACAAGAAATGAAGAAATTAAAAAACATAAGAAAGGCAATATTACTTTCAATTTTTGCAGTGAGTTTTGCAAATGCGCAAATAACGTCTGATGAAAATTACAGAAAACCCGTTTCAGAAACCTTAAAAAAGATTGAAACTATTTTTCATGTGACAATCAACGACGATCGAGGTTTATTAAAGGGAAAAGAACTCGATTATGCTGATTGGAGAATTGAGCCAGGAAATTTACCAATCTCATTGACGAATATTTTAGCGCCGTTTGAATTAATGTATTTTAAACAACCGGACGGAACTTATATTATAAGAAAATATGAAAACCATAAAGTTTCAGTTGATAAAGGAAAAGAACGATTGTTTTATCTGGAAAGCCTTTACTCAACTAAAGAAGAATGGGAAAAACGTAAAACGGAGTTAAAAGCTTGTATGATTACATCATTTGGTTTAGACAAGGCGCCCCCAACACCAAAGTCTAAGCCACTTTTAACTCCAAAAAGAATTTATAAAGACTACAGTGTCGAAAATATCGGATTGGAAATTCTGCCGGGCGTTTATGTAACAGGTTCGATTTATAAACCGTATCCTTTCAATAAAAAAGCTCCGGTAATTCTAACTCCTGATGGACATTTTGGGGACGGGAGATATAGAAAAGACGAACAATATCGTTGTGCTATTTTGGCTAAAATGGGTGCAATTGTTGTCAGCTACGATTTGTTTGCCTGGGGAGAATCATTATTACAATTTCCGGAACAAACGCACAGAAACAGTATTGCATCAACGGTACAAGTTTTAAGCGGAATCCGTTTATTGGATTATTTATCGACTCAAAAAAATGTTGATATGTCACGTGTTGGCGTTACAGGCGGATCGGGCGGTGGATCTCACACTATGTTTTTGGCGGCAATCGATGATAGAATTACGGTTTCTGCTCCGGTTGTAATGGTTTCGTCTCATTTTTCTGGAGGATGTCCTTGTGAAAGCGGGCGCGGAATTCACCTTTGCGGAAACGGAACAAACAATGCCGAAATTTCAGCAATGATGGCGCCAAAACCACAATTGATTGTTTCTGACGGAAAAGACTGGACATTGGCAGTTCCGGAATTGGAATTTCCTTTTATCCAAAGAACTTATCAATTGTACGGTAAAAAAGATTTGGTAGAAAACGCTCATTTTGCAAAAGAAGGACATGATTTCGGAATTTCAAAACGTATGGCTTTGTATCCGTTTATGGCGAAATATTTAGGTTTGGATTTGAATAAAGTAAAGAACGAAAAAGGCGAAATCGACGAATCAACTTGTGTGATTGAACCTTATGACAAATTATATGTTTTTGGCAATAAAGCCGAAAATTTGCCTAAAAATGCTTTGAAAGATATCGACAAATTATATGAAATGTTTGGAGAGAAAAATAATAAGATTTATGAAGTTAAGAAGTAAGATGTAAAAGATAGCCACGAATTCACGAATTATTTTAAGCCAATTTTAATAATTAAAAATTCGTGAATTTGTGGCAAAAAAAATATACTCTATGAAATTAAAAAATAAAATAACCGCGATTTGTGTTGGAATTTTTTCGTGTGCTGCAACAGCGCAAAGTAATAGTGATTTAAAACTTTGGTACGATAAACCAGCTGCGATTTGGAACGAAGCTTTGCCTTTGGGAAATGGTCGTTTGGGTGCGATGGTTTTTGGAGATCCGGCGGTGGAACGTTTGCAGTTGAACGAAGAAACGATTTGGGCTGGTTCACCAAACAGCAATGCACATACCAAATCGATAAAAGCTTTGCCGATTGTTCGACAATTAATTTTTGATGGAAAATTTGATGAAGCTCAGGAATTGGCTACACAGGATATTATGTCGCAAACCAATGACGGAATGCCGTATCAAACTTTTGGAAGTGTTTATATTTCATTTCCGGGACATCAAAAATATACCAATTATTATAGAGATTTAGATATTGCCAATGCTACGGCAAAGGTAAAATATACGGTAAACGGCGTTGAATTTACAAGAGAAATATTAACGGCTTTTTCAGATCAGGTTATTGCGGTGAAACTTTCGGCAAGTCAACCAGGACAAATTACGTGTAATGTTTTTATGAATAGTCCAATTGATAAAACGGTTGCTTCAACTGAAGGAAACCAAATTATACTTTCTGGTTTGGGAACCAATTTTGAAGGGGTAAAAGGAAAAGTAAAATTTCAGGGAAGGTTAACGGCTAAAAATAAAGGTGGCGAAATTGACGCGAGCAACGGCGTTTTAAGTATTAACAAAGCAGATGAAGTAACTTTATACATTTCGATCGCAACGAATTTCAAAAATTATCAGGATATTTCAGAAGATGAAATTGCGAAAAGCAAAGGATATTTGGCGAAAGCCGAAACCAAAGATTTTGAAACTATAAAAAAAGCGCATGTCGATTATTATCAAAAATTCTTCAACAGAGTTTCTTTTGATTTGGGAACAAACGACGCGGCTAAGAAACCAACCAACGAAAGAATCAGAGATTTCTCGAAACAATTTGATCCGCAATTGGCGAGTTTGTATTTTCAATTTGGGCGTTATCTTTTAATATCGAGTTCACAACCTGGCGGACAACCTGCGAATTTGCAAGGAATTTGGAATGATATGGTTACGCCACCCTGGGACAGTAAATACACCACAAACATCAATGCCGAAATGAATTATTGGCCTGCACAGGTAACCAATCTTCAGGAAATGCATGAACCTTTTGTTCAAATGGCAAAAGAATTAAGCGTTACGGGAGCAGAAACAGCAAGAATGATGTACAATGCCAGCGGTTGGGTTTTACACCACAATACCGATATTTGGCGTGTTACCGCTCCGGTTGATTCTGCTGCATCTGGAATGTGGCCAACGGGTGGTGCCTGGGTTTGTCAGGATTTATGGGAAAGATATTTATATACCGGTGATAAAAAATATTTAGAAGAAATTTATCCGATCATGAAAGGAGCAGCAGATTTCTTTCTTGATTTTATGGTTATCGATCCAAATACAAAATATTTAGTTGTAGTTCCTTCAAGTTCACCTGAGAACACACATGCGGGTGGAAGCGGAAAAGCGACAATTGCTTCCGGAACGACAATGGATAATCAATTGGTTTTTGATTTATTTACGCATGTTATTGAAGCTTCCAAATTGGTTTCACCAGATGCTGCTTATGTAAAAAAAGTAAGTGAAGCGCTGGCAAAAATGCCTCCAATGAAAGTGGGGAAACACAGTCAGTTACAAGAATGGCAGGACGATTGGGATAATCCGAAAGACAATCACCGACACGTTTCGCACTTGTACGGATTGTATCCAAGTAATCAGATTTCGGCAGTGAAAACTCCTGAATTATTTGAGGCAGCAAAACAATCTTTGATATATAGAACAGACGAATCGACAGGATGGTCGATGGGCTGGAAAGTAAATTTATGGGCCAGATTATTAGATGGAAATCATGCTTATAAACTGATTCAGGATCAACTGCATTTGGTAACGTCCGACCAAAGAAAAGGTGGTGGAACTTACCCAAATATGTTAGATGCGCACCAGCCGTTTCAAATTGATGGGAATTTTGGCTGTACTGCCGGAATTGCCGAAATGCTGATGCAAAGTCAGGAAGATGCGATACATTTATTGCCGGCCTTACCAGACGTTTGGAAAGATGGAAGTGTAAAAGGTTTGGTTTCGCGAGGTGGTTTTGTAATTGATATGACCTGGAAAAACAATAAAGTTTCTGAACTAAAAATTTATTCTAAAATAGGAGGAAACTGTAGATTAAAAGTAGAGAATACGTTAAAAGGATCGTCGCTTAAAAAAGCAAAAGGGAAAAATACAAATCCATTATTTTATGATGTTGAAGTGAATAAACCAATCATATCTGAAAAAGCGAATTTGAAGAAAGTTATGTTGCCAAAGTATAATGAATATGATGTTCAAATGAAGGCAGGGCAGACTTATACTTTTAAAGGGAATTAGGTTCTCCTAACAGGTTTTTAAAACCTGTTAGGTATAAAGTAGCAAGTCCAGTTTGTCATTCCGAGGAACGAGGAATCCCCGTTGCTGGGTCGACAAAGATTGGTGCTTTTGATTGTAGAGTTACTTGCGGAGATTCCTCGTTCCTCGGAATGACAAACTAGTCGCAGAAAAAGAATTAAATAAAAAAAAGAATAATGTTACATCATTTTAAATACAAAATAATAGCTTTTATAATCCTGATTGCAACTTTAAACGGCTGTAAATCTGGTGCGGACTATTCTCAAAAAGGAAAAGCGGTTATTTTAAAAGAAAAAAACTTCAAACATTATGTTGATTATTTCAACACCATGGAAGATGAGAATTTAAAATTTGCGATTCCGAATGATTCGGCTTGGACTTGGATGAAAAAGAATATTCCGTTGTTTGAATGTCCGCAGCAAAATTTTGAGGAGATTTATTATTTCCGTTGGTGGAGCGCGCGCAAACATATTAAGAAAACTCCGCAGGGATTTGCGATTACAGAGTTTTTGGTAGATCGTTCTTATGCCGATAAATACAATATGATTAGTTGTGCGTTGGGACATCATATTAATGAATTTCGATGGGTTCATGATCCGCAATATTTGGAGCAGGATGTTCATTTATGGTTTAGAGGAAATGATGGCAAACCGATGAAAAAGCTTCGAACTTTTAGCAGTTGGACTGCAGATGCTTTGTACAACAGGTATTTAGTAAATAAAGACGACAAATTTTTATTGGATATGTATCCTGATTTGGTTGCAGAATATGGAGCTTGGGAAGGCGACAGAAAACGAAAAGACGGCTTATTCTGGCAGTTTGATGTAAAAGACGGAATGGAAGAATCGTTGAGTGGTGCCAGAAAATTTAGAAATGCGCGCCCAACAATTAATAGTTATATGTTTGGAAATGCAACCGCTTTGGCGAAAATTGCCAAAATGAAAGGCGACGTCAAACAAGAAAGTTATTTTGAAGCGAAAGCAGATACGCTTCAAAAATTAGTAGAAACAAAACTATGGAATCCTAAAAGTGAATTCTTTGAGACCTTTACAGAAAAAGATACATTAGCGCAGGTTCGGGAAGCCATCGGATTTATTCCGTGGTATTTTAATTTACCACAGAAAAATAAAGGTTTTGAGAAAGCGTGGGAACAGATTAAAGATGAAAAAGGATTTTCGGCACCTTTTGGATTAACAACGGCTGAAAGAAGAAGCCCGCGTTTTAGAACGCACGGAACTGGAACTTGTGAATGGGACGGCGCAATTTGGCCTTTTGCCAGTTCGCAAACTTTGACCGCTTTGGCAAATGTATTGAACAATTACGATCAGAATTTTGTTGCCAAAACCGATTATTTCAAACAAATGGATTTGTATGTGCAGTCGCAATATTACCGTGGAAAACCGTATGTTGGCGAATATTTAGACGAAACAACAGGATATTGGTTGATGGGCGACAGAGAAAGAAGCCGTTACTATAATCATTCGACTTTTAATGATTTGATGATTACCGGTTTGGTTGGTTTGCGCCCAAGAGTAGATGAAAAAATAGAAGTGAATCCATTAATTCCGCAGGAAAAATGGGATTGGTTTTGTTTGGATAATGTTTTGTATCACGGCAATATTATTACGATTCTTTGGGATAAAACGGGAGAAAAATATCATAAAGGAAAAGGATTCAGGATTTTTAAAAATGGTAAGGAAATTGCGGTTTCTGAGAAGCTAGAAAGATTGGTTTCGGAGTAAATTTTAAAAAGCTTCAGAGAAGCAAAATATTTATAGCAAATACAGACCTGAATGATAAAAAGCTCCAGCGGAGCGACACAGACTAGGAATTATTTCGCCCCGCTGGGGCTTAATGAACTTACTATTATAAAATCTATAAATATATTGTCCCTCTGGGACTTTACATTGGTTAAACAAAAATTATGAAAAAGTTTTTTTTACATACAACATTCATCATCATAACATTGATTTCTTTTTCGGCGAAAGCCCAAAATAAAATCAGCGTTACCAATTTGCAATGCGAAATGCTGAACAATCCGGAAGGAATTGATGTTGTAAAACCAAGATTGAGCTGGCAAATAAATGCAGATGTAAATGATGTAAAACAAACGGCGTATCAAATTATTGTGGCTTCGACTTTAGAAAACTTAAATTCAAATAATGCCGATTTATGGGATAGCGGAAAAATTGAAAATGATGAATCTGTCAATATTATTTATAAAGGAAAAAAACTTGACGACAAACAAAATGCGTTTTGGAAAGTAACCGTCTGGACGAATAAAGGGGAAATTCAATCGAAAGAAAAGGCGAATTTTAGTATGGGAATTTTAAATTATGCCGACTGGAAATCAACACGCTGGATTGGTTATGAAAAAGCTTCTGCCGGAGATAGTATTTCTCAATATTCAAAATTGTCGGCGAGATATCTTCGAAAAGAAATCAACTTAAAAAAACAAATTAAAAATGCGAAGGTATATATAATGGGCATGGGTTTGTATGAATTGTACATTAACGGAAATAAAATTGGCGATCAGGTTTTGGCGCCGGTTCCTACGGATTATACAAAAAATGTAAAATACAATGTTTTTGACGTGACTTCGCAATTGAAAGAAGGAAAAAATATGTTGGGAACGATTTTAGGAAACGGACGTTTTTTTACGATGCGTCAGGATTATAAACCGTATAAAATTAAAACTTTTGGTTACCCAAAAATGGCTTTGCAGCTTTTTGTTGAATATACGGATGGAACAAAAGACGTAATTAGAACCGATGATACCTGGAAAGTTACCACAAACGGACCGATTTTATCGAACAATGAATACGACGGTGAAGAATACGACGCGAGAAAAGAAATGAAAAATTGGAACACCACCAATTTTGATGATAAAACTTGGTTAACAGCAGAATATGTTCAGGAACCGGGTGGTTTTTATGAAGCACAAATGACGCCGAATATGAAAATAATGGGCGAAGTAAAACCAATTTCAATCAAGCAAACGCCAAGAGGAACTTATATTCTCGATATGGGTCAAAATATGGTAGGCTGGCTGCAATTGAAAGTAAAAGGAAAAAGCGGCGACAAAATCACGTTGAAATTTGCTGAATCATTACAAACCGATGGATCTTTATATATCGATAATTTACGCGATGCCAGAACAACAGATGTTTATACTTTAAAAGGCGAAGGAGAAGAAATTTGGGAACCGACTTTTATATTTCACGGATTCCGTTTTGTAGAAGTTTCAGGATTTTCGACAAAACCAACTTTGGATAATTTTGTTGGAAAAGTGGTTTACGATGACATCAAAACAATTGGAACTTTTGAATCTTCGGATGCTGTGATGAACCAGATTTTTAAGAATGCCTATTGGGGAATTAGAGGAAATTACAAAGGAATGCCAATCGATTGTCCGCAACGAAATGAGCGTCAGCCGTGGTTGGGCGACAGAACGACGGGAGCTTATGGCGAAAGTTTTTTATTCGATAACCAGACGTTGTATGCCAAATGGCTTGATGATATTAAAAATGCACAAACCGCAGATGGCGGAATTCCGGATGTTGCACCGGCATTTTGGCGTTATTACGGTGATAATGTAACCTGGCCGGGAACGTATATTACAGTTGCAGATATGCTGTATCAGCAATTTGGAGATAAAAAAGTAATCGAAAAACATTATCCATCGATGAAAAAATGGATTGTGTACATGGAAGAAAATTATCTGGTTAACGATTTAATGACCAAAGACAAATACGGAGACTGGTGTGTTCCGCCGGAATCTTTAGAATTAATTCATTCCAAAGATTCGACCAGAACCACAAATGGAGAATTAATTGCGAGCGCATTCTATTATCATTTATTGCAAAAAATGAAAAAGTTTGCAACAATTAACGGGATAAATTCGGAAGATATTCAATATTACGATTCACTTTCTGAAAGAATAAAAACAGCTTTTAATGCGAAGTTTTTCGATTCAAAAACAAATAAATATGCAAATAATACGGTAACAGCAAATTTGCTTCCGTTGACTTTTGGAATGGTTCCTGAAAATCTTCAGTCAAAAGTATTTGACAATATTGTGCATGAAGTTGAGGTAACGTACAAAGGTCATATAAGTACGGGCGTTATTGGAACTCAATTTTTAATGCGAACGTTATCTCAATTTGGAAGACCGGATTTAAGTTATAAACTGGCTTCAAATAATACTTATCCGAGTTGGGGTTATATGGCGAAAAATGGCGCAACCACGATTTGGGAGTTATGGAACGGAAATACCGCAGATCCTAAAATGAATTCGCAAAACCATGTGATGCTTTTGGGCGATTTATTGATTTGGTATTATGAAAATATAGCAGGAATCAAGAGTAATCCTGAAACTCCGGGTTTCAAACAAATTATCATGAAACCTGATTTTGAAGCCGGATTGAGTTTTGTAAATGCTTCTTATGAATCTATTTATGGTTTGATTAAAAGTGATTGGAAAAAAGCTAAAAATAAACTCGATTGGAAAATAAATATTCCGGCGAATAGTTCCACAATAATTTATCTGCCAACGTCTGATGTTTCAGCTGTAACTATTAATAATCAAAAATTAAGCGTTGCTTTTTCATCTTCTTATAAAATTGAAAACAAGAACTTGGTTCTTAATTTATCATCCGGATCTTATACTATCGTCGTAAAGCGTTAATTTTAGACAATTCGGGACAGTACAGGATACATCGTTAAATTTTTAGTGTTATTTTTACACTTAATAAATATTTTTGCCTAAAAAAATATTAGGAATGTATTTATAATCCAAAATTTTAATTCAAAATAAAATTAAGAATGAAGATCATAAAATTGACATTTGTCTTGTTTGGACTTTTCCTTTTAGGAAGTTGTAAATCGGCTTTAGAAAAAAAGACTTGGAAAGAAGGTATTTTGGTAGATGAATTTATTTACGATAAAGCGCCTTACCCGTCTTGCCATGCTGTAACAATTGTCGAAGCAACAAATGGAGATTTAGTTTCATCCTGGTTTGGAGGAACGCACGAAAGACATCCTGATGTTTGTATTTATGTAAGCATCAAGCCGAAAGGAAGTGATAAATGGGGCGAAGGCGTTAAAGTTGCCGATGGTGTGATGAAAGAAGGCCCGAGATTACCAACATGGAATCCGGTTCTGTATCAAATTCCGGGTGGAGATTTAATGCTTTTCTACAAAATCGGTCCAAAACCATCGGAATGGTGGGGAGTAATCAGAACTTCATCTGATGGCGGAAAAACCTGGTCTGAGGCTAAAAAAATGCCTGATGGATTTTTAGGACCAATCAAAAATAAACCGGTTTTATTAAGCAACGGAACATTATTATGTCCGTCAAGTATTGAAGGAGACGGTTGGAGACTTCGCATGGAATCTACTCCGGATTTCGGCAAAACATGGATAATGGGTGATACACTGCCAAGAGGAAAACAAAAAATCAACGCCATTCAGCCAAGTATATTATTCCACAAAGATGGCAGTATCCAAGCCATTGGAAGAACCAGAAACAGAGCTATTTTTAGCACATTTTCTAAGGATAACGGAAAAACATGGTCTGATGTAGAATTGATCGGATTGCCAAATAACAACTCCGGAACAGATGCGGTAACGCTTAAAAACGGAAAACATTTACTTGTTTACAATCACGTTTTGCCTCCGGGAACAGAAGCAAAAGGTCCAAGAACGCCTTTGAATGTTTCAATTTCTGATGATGGAATTAATTGGAAAGCCGCTTTGGTTTTAGAAGATTCAAAAATCAGTCAATATTCATATCCTTCTATGATTCAAAGTTCTGACGGAATGGTGCATATTGTTTACACTTGGAGAAGAGAAAAACTGAAATATGTAAAAGTTGATCCAAGTAAATTAAAAGCGCTTCCAATTAAAAACGGAATCTGGCCTGGAGACGAAAACAAAGTCGTAACCGCTGTTAAGGCTGAAGAAGAATAAGATTTTAAAATTTAACCATTAAGATATTAAGTTGCATTAAACTTAATTTTCTTAGATCATAAAGTAAGTTTATTAAGCAGCACACTTAACTTTCTTAATATCTTAATGGTAAAAAACTAATATTTATGAATTTAGCTTATTTTAAGAAAGGCAGTATTATCGTAATCTTAGCAGTTTTATCCTGCTCTTTCGATAGTTGCGCAACAGCTCAGTCATCAAACAAACAAAAATATAAAGTTGCGGTTTGCGATTGGATGATTTTAAAAAGACAAAAATTAGGCGCTTTTGGTTTGGCAAGCGAAATCAAAGCAGACGGAATAGAACTGGACATGGGCGGTTTAGGAAAAAGACCAACTTTTGACAGCAAATTGGGAGATCCCGTTGAAAGACAAAAGTTTCTCGATAAATCTAAAGAATTGCATGTGGGAATCAGTTCTATTGCCATGTCCGGATTCTATGCGCAGTCTTTTGCCAAAAGAGAAACCATCGAACCTATGATTAATGATTGCGTAAAAGCAATGAAAGACATGAAGGTAAAAGTGGCTTATCTTCCATTAGGAACAGAAAGTGATTTGGTTAAAAATCCGGAATTACGTCCGATTGTTATTGAAAGATTAAAATGGGCAGGAAAACAAGTAGGTAAAATTGGCGGTGTAATCGCGATTGAAACTTCGCTAAATGCTACAGAAGAGAAAAAATTACTAGAAGAAATAGATTCGAAATACATCAAAAGTTCTTTCAATTTTGCCAATGCAGCAGATAACGGAAGAGATATTCCATCGGAACTAAAAATATTAGGCAAAAAACATTTGGCTCAAATTCATGCTTCGAATACAGATAAAGTCTGGCTTGAAAATGATACGATGATCAATATGCCGGAAATCAAAAAAACGCTGGACGAAATGAAATGGAGCGGCTGGCTAATTGTAGAGCGCTCTCGTGACGTAACACAAGTGCATAACGTAAAAGCCAATTATGGCGCAAACGTGGCCTATTTGAAAAAGATTTTTCAGAATTAATAAGCTTGTAAAAGTGCTGATTACGTAAAAGTTAAACATTACAAGTTCACACTTTTAATCTGCGTTTATCTGCTTAAATCTGCCCGATCTGCGTGCCATTTTTTCACGTAGATTTACACAGATTTAAGCAGATTTGGCAGATTTAATTTATCTAGCAAAGAATAAAAATTACAATACAATGAAATATTTTACTTTACTTTTTTTAACGATTTACACCACTTTCGCAACAGCGCAAAACATTACTATTGTTAGTGATTCAAAATCGCCAAGAGTGCAGTTTGGAGTTGAGAAATTATCTGAAATTTTATCTCAAAAAGGCTTCAAAGTAACTCCTTCTGATAAAATAAATAAGAAAGACAAAGTCATTGTTATTGGTGAAAAAGGAACTGATTTTTGGAAACAAAATGCAAAAAGCGCTAAAATCGACGATAGTAAACTGACTAAAAAAGAAGGCTTTCAAATTCGCACTCAAAAAAATATCATTTATATTGAAGGAACAGATGCTTCTGGAGCTTTGTATGGCGCATTAGAATTAGCAGATCGTATCAAAGATTCAGGAAAACTTCCGTCAGAAATTAATATTGACGACAGTCCGGAAATGGTTTTGAGAGGAGCTTGTATCGGAATGCAGAAACCTGTTTACCTTCCGGGACGTGATGTTTACGAATATCCGTATACGCCTGAAACGTTCCCTTGGTTTTACGATAAAAAACTATGGGTAAAGTATTTGGATATGCTGGTCGATAACAGAATGAACTCGTTGTATTTATGGAACGGACATCCTTTTGCGTCTTTAGTAAAATTAAAAGAATATCCTTTTGCTGTAGAAGTTAGCGACGAAGATTTTAAAAAGAACGAAGAAATCTATAAATTCCTAACCGAAGAAGCCAACAAAAGAGGCATCTGGGTAATTCAAATGTTTTATAATATTATTGTTTCTAAGCCTTTTGCAGAGCATTATAACATAAAAACACAAGACCGTTCAAGACCAATTACGCCTTTACTTTCAGACTATACCAGAAAATCTATTGCGGCTTTTATCGAAAAATATCCAAATGTTGGATTAATGGTTTGTTTGGGAGAAGCAATCAATACGGTTGATGACGATGTAGAATGGTTTACGAAAACCATTATTCCAGGCGTTCGCGATGGATTGCAAGCATTAGGAAAAACAGAGGAACCACCAATTATCCTGCGTTCTCACGATACAGACGGGCCTTTGGTGATGGAAAAATCACTTCCGTTATACAAAAATCTATATACAGAAAGTAAATATACCGGAGAGTCTTTAACGACTTACACACCAGGCGGACCTTGGGGAGAAACGCACAAACAGTTAAGCGCTTTAAAATCGATTCATATAGAAAACGTACATATTCTGGCAAACTTAGAACCTTTCAGATACGGTTCACCAGATTTTATCCAGAAAACGGTAAAAGCCATGCACAGCGTTCACGGCGCAAATGCACTGCATTTATATCCGCAGGCTTCGTATTGGGATTGGCCGTATTCTGCAGATAAAACAAAAACAGGCGAAAGATTACTGGAAATGGATCGTGACTGGATTTGGTACAAAGCATGGGCAAGATATGCGTGGGACAGTAAAAGAGACAGAAAAGAAGAAGTTCAATTTTGGGATAAAGATTTGGCTGCTAAATACGGAACTGATTTAGAAGCGGCAAATAACATTCAAAAAGCGTATGATGAAACAGGAGAAATTGCTCCAAAAACATTAAGACGTTTCGGAATCACAGAAGGAAACCGTCAGACTTTATTATTAGGAATGTTCGAAAGCCAATTGGTTAATCCGGCAAAATGGCGTGTTTATCCGGGATTTCATGAATCGTGCGGACCAGTTGGCGAATTGCTTTTGGAGTATTCTAAAAAAGAATGGAACCATGAACCGCATGTTGGCGAACTTCCAACTCAGATTATTGCAGAAATTACCGGACACGGAAGATTAGCGGTTGAAGCGATCGATAAAGCCGAAAAAAGCGTAACCAAAGACAAAGAAGAATTTCTACGTCTTAAAAACGATATGCATGCTTACAAAGCTTTTGCCGATTTCTTTTCAGAAAAGGTAAAAGCAGCCTTATTGGTGTTGAGATACAGTTATTCAAATGATATTTCAGATTTGGATAAAGCACTTCCACATTTAGAGAAAAGCATCGAATATTACGAAACATTAGTAAATTTAACGAAAGATAGTTATCTATACGCCAACAGCATGCAAACCGCACAACGCCGAATTCCGATTGGAGGCGATGACGGAAACAACAAAACATGGGCAGAATTATTACCGCATTATGAACGTGAATTGGTTAATTTTAAAAGAAATTTAGAGTTGCTAAAATCATCAAAAGATGGTAAAATTGCAACCAAAGAAGGAAAGCCGTGGCAAACTGCAGAAGTAACTTTATTAAGCGAAAACAAAGGAACTTATGCCGTAAAAAATGGTACAAAAGTGTACGGAACGCCAATTTCTGAATTGACGAAAATAGCTCCTGAATTACAAAACCTGAAAGGAATTGCATTTGAGGAAACAGCGCAAAACGAGAAAGGAACGCATCTGAAATTTAAAAATACTAAACCCGTAAAATTGGTTGTTGGGTATTTCAATTCAGATCAAAAGCGATTTTTGTTTCCGCCAAGTTTAGAAACAGATGCAGCAGGAAACGCTTACGGTCAGGCCGAAGTAATTTTGGCAAGCGCTATGAATTTAAAAGAATTACCTCGTGTAAACATTCATACCTACACGTTTCAACCAGGCGAAAACGAATTGAATTTAGGAAAAGGAAGAGTGCTGATTTTAGGATTTATAGACGCCAACCAAACCATTACGCCACGCGATGTGGGTTATATTGATGCCGGAGAAAAAGGGGCGATTGACTGGTTGTTTTATTAAGTATAAGTATAAGGGGTTTAATTTGGGCGTGCCCCTCCGGGTCGGGCTTTCTGCTATATCTTTTATTCCGTCCCGATAGCCATCGGGACTTTCATAAAAGGATACCGCCTCAATCCCTCACGCGAACTCGTAGTTAATTTAGACCTGACAGGTTTTTAAAACCTGTCAGGTCTAAATTAAGAGAAATAAAATACACAATCTTGTCATTTCGACGGAGGAGAAATCACATAACGTAACCATACAGTACGTTGCTCTCTGGATGTGATTTCTCCTCCGTCGAAATGACAAATAAACGAGAAGTACACTTTCCTACAAGGTTTTCAAAACCTTGTAGGTATTCAAAGTCAACGTTATAAAAATTAATCCTACGAGGTTTTGGAAACCTCGCAGGGTCAAAAAAAGCATGAAGAAAACATTTTTTTTTATTTATTTTTTTTTAGTTTTTTGCTCTGCTCAGAGCCAGGTGAAACATGCATCAGCGGAATTACGTAGAGAAATTTCGCTGAATTCATCTTGGGAAACTATAATCTTAAATAATCCCGTTCAGCAAGATGAAAGCTTTGTGAACAACCCCAAAATTGATTCACAGTGGCAAAATGTAAATGTACCGCATAACTGGGATCAATATTACGGTTACCGCCGAATGAAACACGGCAATTTGCACGGAACTGCCTGGTACCATAAAACTTTTAAAGCTGATAAAAAAGACAAAGGCAAACGCCTTTTTTTGTATTTTGAAGGAGTTGGCTCTTATGCCACAGTTTGGGTAAACGGAAAAAAAGTCGGCTCACACAAGGGCGGAAGAACCACTTTTACAATCGATATAACAAACGCCGTTTCTTTTGATGGGAAAAACAAAATAATGGTCAAAGCAGATCATCCGTCGTTTATTGCAGATCTTCCGTGGGTTTGCGGTGGCTGTTCCGGCGAATGGGGATTTTCTGAAGGATCTCAGCCGCTTGGTATTTTCAGACCGGTTTCGTTAATTGTTACAGATGAGGTTCGTATCGAGCCTTTTGGTGTTCATATCTGGAATGATAAATCAATTTCTAAAGAAAAAGCGATTCTGCATACCACAACAGAAATTAAAAATTACGGAAAGTCAAATCGGAACTTAACGATCGAAAATATACTTTTTGATGCTGCAGGAAAACAGGTTGCTATAAGTAAAATCGATGTCAAAACCATTTCCGGAGAAACAAAAGAAATAACACACACACTTCCGGAAATTATAAATCCAAAATTGTGGTCTCCGTCAAGTCCTTATTTATACGAGTTGGTGACTTCCATTTTCGAAAATGGAAAGAAAATTGACCAATTAAAAACGCCATACGGAATTCGTTGGGTAAGTTGGCCAGTTAGCCGTGATGGAAAAGATAATCGTTTTTATATTAATGACGAACCTTTGTTTGTAAACGGAATTTGCGAATACGAACACATGATTGGAAACAGTCATTCGTTTTCAGATGAACAAATTCACGCCAGAATCGAGCAGATAAAAGCCGCAGGATTTAATGCGTTTCGAGAAGCGCATCAGCCACATAATTTACTTTATCAAAAAGAATTAGACGAAAACGGAATCCTTTTTTGGAGTCAGTTTTCGGCACATATTTGGTATGATACGCCAGAATTTAAAGAGAATTTTAAAACCTTGTTACGCGAATGGATTAAAGAACGCAGAAACAACCCGTCTGTCGTGATGTGGGGTTTACAGAATGAAAGCACAATTCCGAAGGAATTTGCAGAAGAATGCACGAAAATCATTCGTGAAATGGATCCGTTATCTGCTTCTCAAAGAATTGTAACCACTTGCAACGGCGGTGAAGGAACAGACTGGAATGTCGTGCAAAACTGGTCCGGAACTTACGGCGGTGATCCTTTAAAATATAATCTCGAAATGAGCACGCAACTCTTAAACGGAGAATACGGCGCATGGCGAACTGCAGATTTACACACCGAAGGAGAATTTGATCAAAAAGGAATTTTGAGCGAAAACAGATTTTCGCAATTAATGGAAATCAAAGTCCGCGAAGCCGAATCTGTAAAAGATAAAATCGCGGGACAATTCAACTGGCTTTTTGCATCGCATGAAAATCCGGGACGTTCTCAAAATGGCGAAGGATTTCGTGATATAGATAAGGTTGGACCCATCAATTACAAAGGACTTTTTACGGTTTGGGGAGAACCGCTGGACGCGTATTATATGTACCGCGCCAATTATGTTTCGAACAAAACAAATCCGATGGTTTATATTGTTTCGCATTCCTGGCCAAGTCGTTGGGATTCGGCAGGTATCAAAAATGGAATCGATATTTACTCCAATTGTGATGAAGTTGAGTTGTTTAATGATGTTGATAAATCATCTTTAGGAAAACTAAAAAATCCTGGAGTGGGACAGCATTTTCAGTTTAATAATGTCAATATTCAATACAATGTTTTGTATGCCGTGGGTTATGTAAACGGAAAAGCGGTTGCAAAAGATTATGTGGTTTTAAACACACTTCCAAAAGCGCCAAATTTAAACGAATTATATACAGATCAGGCTGATATTACGAAAGCAAAAAAAGGATACAATTATATTTACAGGGTAAATTGTGGAGGTTCTGAATTTACAGATTCAGCTGGAAATACCTGGTTTACAGATACACACAAAAACGGACAATATACCTGGGGATCTTTGTCATGGACAGATAAATTTGAGAAATTACCGGATTTTTATGCGAGCCAAAGAACTACTTTCGATCCAATTTCGGGAACAAAAGATCCTGGATTATTTCAAAGTTTCAGATACGGAGTTGATAAATTAAGTTATGAATTTCCTGTTGGAGATGGCGAATATTTGGTTGAGTTGTATTTTACAGAACCTTGGTACGGAACCGGCGGCGGTTTAAATTGCAAAGGCTGGCGTTTGTTTAATGTTGCCATTAATGACAATGTTGTTTTAAAAGATTTTGATATTTGGGGAGAAGCCGGACATGATAAAGCCTTAAAGAAAACCTTCTTGGTAAAAAGCAAAAACGGAAAAATCAGCATTAATTTCCCAAATGTAAAATCGGGGCAAGCCATAATTTCTGCCATTGCAATCGGAACTAAAAAGAGATTTGAGAAACCGGCAGATACATCACCAAAAAATATTCAGAATCTGGTTTTAAGTTCTTACGATAAAACGATTAGTCGAGTTGCGTCTTGGTTGGATATAAATTCCAAACAATATTCTGATGCTGATGTTATTTTTACCCAATTGCCTTCGGAGGTTTTTGGAGCAGATTATTTGCAGTTTTCTTCCAAATCAAAAGTTTCAGGTTCGTTTACGGTTAAAGAAGATTCGGATGTTTATTTTTTGATTGACAATACAATCAAAACACAATTTGCCTGGTTAGCTGATTATAAAAAATCAGAAGAAATGGCAAAAAATAGTAGTACTATTGAATTTGGTATTTTTTCGAAAAAAGTAAAAAAAGGAGAAAAAATCACCTTTGATAATTCAGAAATTGTGAATTCTATTATTGTCGTTCCTATTTATGATATGGGCGAAAAAGACGATTCGCGTCAGACTTTAGTTCTGGAAGCAGAAAATGCCAAAACAGCTGGAACCGATATTGTAAAAGGAAATTTTAAAAAAGCTGATTATATAGAGTTTACAAAAAAAACAAATAACAGCATTGAGTTTGAAGTAAAACCCGGAGTTGCCGGAATTTATTTAATGCGTTTTAAATTCATGAACAGAAACGAAACGCCATTAAAAGTAAAATTCAAAATGGAAGATGCCTACGGAATTTTAATGCGTAACGATACAATCGAATTTTTTCCTTCACCTGAAAAATGGAAGGTTTTGAATACGACATCAGGCGGATATATAAATGCAGGAACGTATAAAATTACTTTGGAAGGAGATGATTTGAAGGGGTTGATGTTGGATAATTTTGAATTTCAATAACGAGGTTTTGCCACGAAGGCACAAAGGCTCGAAGGTTTAATAAAGATTTTTATTGTAGAGACGCACAGCAGTGCGTCTACGTTCCAATTGTCCATACTGTTAGACGCACTGCTGTGTGTCTTTACGAAAACATTGTGACGTAAAATTTAAATAATGTAACCACAATCTTGTCATCCCGAGGAACGAGGGATCTCCACAAGTAACTCCGCAAAGGAATGTCGACAATTTTTGTAGAGCTTCTTGCGGAGATTCCTCCTCCGTCGGAATGACAAATAGGACGTAATTTGATTATAAAAATAAGTTTATGAACAAAAACATTTTAAAAAATACCGCAATAGCTTTAGCAATATTGCTTACCACAACATCTTTTGCCCAAGGAAAAAAAGCCAGAATTATCGAAGATTTCAATAAAAACTGGAATTTCAAATTGGGTGATTATCCATCGGCACCACAAAAAGATTTTAGTACTGCCGATTGGAGAACTTTGCAATTACCACACGATTGGAGTATTGAAGGCGCTTTTGACAAAGACAGTAAAACAAAACAAGCGCAAGGATTTTTACCGGCTGGAAAAGGCTGGTATCGTAAAACGTTTACCGTTCCTGCAAGCTTTAAAAGCAAAACTATTTCAGTAGAATTTGATGGTGTTTTTAAAAACAGCGAGGTATTCATTAACGGACATTCTTTAGGAATTCGTCCTAACGGCTATATTTCATTTTCTTATGATTTGTCAGCGTTTTTAAATTTTGGTCAGCCCAATATTATCGCTGTAAAAGTTGATAATGATGCACAGCCAAATTCAAGATGGTATACAGGATCTGGAATTTACAGAAACGTGCGTTTGGTTATCGCCGAAAAATTGCATGTTGCCGAATGGGGAACTTTTGTAACAACGCCGGAAATTTATAAAGAAAAAGCTTTGGTTCATTTAGAAGTTGAGGTTAAAAATGATTCGGATAGAGAAAAGGAATTTATATTGGTTTCTACCATTTTCGATAAAAATAATGATGACGTTGCCGAGGTACAAGCAACAGGAAAAATTGCAGCAAATTCATCTTCAAAAAAGATTCAGGATTTTACTTTAAAAAAGCCAAAACTATGGGATACGGAAAATCCATATTTGTATAAAATCATCACTAAAATTTATGAGAAAGGGGAATTGGCTGATAATTACGAAACACCGCTTGGAGTTCGTTTTTTTGATTTTGATGCCGAAAAAGGATTTTCATTAAACGGAAAATCAACGAAAATTTTAGGCGTTTGCCTGCATCATGATAATGGAGCTTTGGGTGCGGTTGAAAATATTCATGCGTTAAAAAGAAAGTTAGTTTTAATGAAAGAAATGGGCGTAAATGCCATTAGAATGTCACATAATCCGCATTCGTTAGAAATGATGCAATTGTGCGACGAAATGGGTTTTATTGTTCAGGATGAGGCTTTTGATGTTTGGAAAAAGAAAAAAGTAACCAACGATTATCATAAAGACTGGGATGCGTGGCATAAAAAAGATTTAGAAGATTTTATTAAAAGAGACCGTAATCATCCATCGGTTATGATGTGGAGTATTGGTAACGAAATCAGGGAACAATTTGATAGTACGGGAATTGCGATTACGAAAGAATTGGCGAAAATCGTAAAATCGTTAGATATTACACGTCCCGTAACTTCTGCTTTGACGGAGAATGTTATTGAGAAAAATTTCATTTATCAATCCGGTGCTTTAGATCTTTTGGGATTCAATTACAAACATGAAGATTATAAAGATTTTCCAACTCGTTTTAAAGGGCAGAAAATCATTGCTTCGGAAAGTGTTTCGGCTTTGGAAACGCGTGGACATTATGATTTTCCTGCGGATGGAATTAAAGCCTGGCCTCCAAAACATGGCGCTCCTTTTGATGGAAATGCAGATTGGACGGTTTCGGCTTTCGATCAGGTAAAATCGTATTGGGGCGCAACGCACGAAGAGAATTGGAAAACCATCAAAAAACAGGATTTCATGGCGGGAACTTTTATCTGGACGGGCTTTGATTATATCGGAGAACCAGACCCATACCCGTATCCGGCAAGAAGTTCTTATTTCGGAATTGTAGATTTGGCGGGTTTCCCAAAAGATGTGTATTATATGTATCAAAGTGAATGGACAACTAAACCTGTGTTGCATATTTTTCCGCATTGGAACTGGAAACCGGGACAGGAAGTTGATGTTTGGGCATATTACAATAATGCCGATGAAGTTGAATTATTCCTTAATGGAAAATCTCTCGGAAAAAAATCAAAACAAAACGACGATTTGCATATTTCATGGCGCGTAAAATTTGAGCCGGGAACGATAAAAGCCATTTCGAGAAAAAACGGAAAAGTAGTTTTAGAAAAAGAGATTCATACTGCCGGAGATGCTGCAAAAATTGATTTAAAAGCAGACAAACAAGTCATCAAAAATGATGGTTATGATTTGGTTTATATTACGGTTTCTATTACAGATGCCGTTGGAAATTCACTTCTAACAGCAAATGATTTAATTAATTTTGAAGTTACGGGCGGAGCAAAATTAGTTGGCGTTGATAACGGATATCAGGCGAATCTGGATTCTTTTAAAGCAAATTCGTGTAAACTTTTTAACGGAAAATGTATTGCGATTATTCAGTCGATTGGAAAGAGGGAAACAATAAAAATTAAAGCTTCGACGGGAAGTTTACCTTTTTCTACAATTGAAGTTAAAGTGGATTAAATTTATTGCCGCAACGTTTTTTGAACCATATAAGTTATATAAGTAGATTTAGATTTTTTCTTAACTGTACTTATATAATTTACATGGTTTGTTTTTTTATGTTTAACTAATCCAAGTTTCCCATTTTTCAATTATTTTCCATTTCCCATTTACTTTTTTCAAATATATGGCTTTTCCATTTCCGCAAAGGCTCCCACAATGATAACCTAATTGAACATATGCTTTTTGTCTGTCAAGAGAAAGAACCGGAATAGTCATTTCGTAAAATTTAAATGGATGAACTTTTTTATTCCTTATTATTGCTTTTTCAATTGTAATTGAGTTCAATTTATTAATTAAATATTTTTCAATTTTTAGTTTTTCAGGATTTGAATTTTGTTTTAATAGATAGAGAGAATCTTTAGATGAAAAAAAACTTTCTTCTTTGATCTTATTATTTATTAATTCGGTAATATAGATATCTTGAGGTGGTGGAGGTAGATTTAATCCATCATTTCTTTTTTCAGGAATGTAAATATTTAATCTCCTAAGTTCACTGCAAAACATTGTTGAGTCTTCACTTTTCGAAAATACATTCAAGCTGTCCTGAATTATTATTGCTTCAACAATCTCGTTGATATTTTTAATTTCTTCAGAAGCAATATTGGTTTCTTCTTTTTTGTTTTGGCAACTACAAAAAACAATAATTATAATTGTGTAAAGCGTTATTTTTTTCATGTATCTGTTAAGATTATATTTTGTTAAAGTAAAAGTAGAGAATTAATTTAAAAATGAACAAAACGTTTTAGATGTTAAGATTATACTTGCAGATTTTATAAAATAACTTATTTTAGCATATAAATAATATTTAAAAGCCGTAAAATGATTTGTACCATTTATTCTCATAATGTTGGATTTGATACTATTAAAGAATTAATCCTGTCCAGCTTCCCAAAAGGTAATGCTGTTATTAGTACTCAGGATGAATTTGATATTATCGATCTTGAAATAAAAGGAGGAATTCTGGGTTCTTCAAAAAAAATAAAAATTTCTTATCGCGAAAGACTTAAACCTTCTTATCAAATTCCAGAAATTAATGATTCTGATTTAACAGCAAATTTAAAGGGACTTTATGGCTATGTAGATTCATTGCCAACAGTAAATGAAAAAGTAAAAGATTTGTTTCTTCATAAAATACAAACCCTGAATTGCGAATTTTCGATTATTCAGGAAAAAGGTGAAGTAAAAGAGTTAAAAACAGCAATCGAAAATATAGCAAACGAACTTGATGCGGTTTTATTTGTTCAGCCTGATACGGCTATCAGTAAATCTAACGGGCAGCATTTTTTAGACAAGAATTTAAATCTGATCATTGACGGTGAAGGCAATTGTGAAATTGATGAACTAGATGTCAAAATCAATTCAGTTTATTTTGATGGAGATCAAAATGAACTGGAAGAAGATCAAAAAAACAGAAAAGAGAATAACGAAAAAATTCTGGAAGCAAAAGGCATAAAAATCAACAAAAATCTGCCTTGTATAGAATCTGAAGCCGAAACGACTATAAGAACACCAAAAGAAATTGCACAAAGAGTAAGCGTTTTGGCCATGACAAATTTAGTGGCTTTTAATAGTATTGATCCAGACGTAGCGATTGATTATTTGCAAAGTTATAATCTTTGGGATTTTGTTACAGAAAATGAAAAAGAGTTTCTGGCAGATCCAACAGATGACAAAAAAGCACAGGAAAGCTGGAAATGTGAAGGAATCTGGACTTTAATGTGGGCTTTGAAAAAGGTTGAAAACCTGGATTTCCCGGATGTGTTTTGCAATCTCGAAAATATAAGCCCCGAGGATTATCCCGTAGGTCCGGACAAAGATCCAAATGATTTTATAGATGCCATAGTTTCGACAAGATCTAAAAGTGAAATTTTGGATGCTGATGATTTGTATTACAGATACAATTGGGCTTGTGTTGACGAAAGAATTAATGGCAGAGAAATCGAAGGCATAAATCCGGGAATTGTTTATGAAAGACAATATGCCTTAAATTGGCTTATAAATTATATGGATCAGGATTGGGATTCTATTAGTTGTGATACCTAAAAAGCAAAAGCAAAATCAAAAACATAAACTAATTTGGAAACATTCAAAAATTCTGCAATTTTAGAAGAAATAGAAGTTAAAACAGATTTCTCGGTAAAGTCTTTTTTGGTTGTAGTTTTTACGGCAATCGCAGTTTTAATGATTTATAAATTGCCTAAAGAACTTCTTCAGTGGGAAAAGTTTAATCCTAATGGCATTTTTACCATTGCTTTTTTAGCGATTTCAATATTGTGTGTTTTGTCATGGTTATGGCTTTTGGATACTCAGCCAAAATTTATAATTAAGAAAGATGGTTTTTGGGTCAGAAAAACAATTCTTCCATTTTCTGCTCTTGAACTGATAAAATGGAATGAGATTAAGCATGTTGAATACGATTCCGTAAAAGAAAAAAGAGGAAGATCTTTTTTCCTGGTAATTCATAGAAAAGAAAGTTCAAAAACAAATAAAATAGAACTAAGTGAAATTGATCAGCCTAAAGAAGATGTTTTAGCTGTCATTAGAAAATTCACAACAATTATGAATTATGCTGACCGAATGAAAGTAACGCAATAATTTCATCTTAAATAATAAATAATGACAAAGAATATTATCATAATAGTTTTATGCAGTATTGTTCTTTTCTGCACAATTAATGAGTTTGGATATTTGTTTATGTCTATTCCGTCTTTTATCATTTTATCGTATTATTTGTCTGATTTAATTTTAAAAATTGTATACAAAAAAGGTCAGCCTAAACGAGAACTCAATAAAAATTTCCAATACATCCTTTTTATTGGTTTAATTCCGTCTGTATTTGTTTTCAGATATTTTGAAAACACAATTGGCGGATATAATTTGTTCTGGAAACTTGTGTTTTTAAGTTTGATTTTCAATAGTTTAATCGTTTTAATTTTAAGAAGATATCTTAATTCTAATGATGGATCAAAGTCAAATAATATATTTTGCATTTGTCTGTGTACTTTTATGTTGATTCCAAGTGTTGGAATCTTTATAAATACCAATATTTCTAATGAAATCGAAAAGCAAGAAACCAATATAATTAACTACAAAAAGATAAGTAAAAGTAGCAAAGGAGTACAAAACTATGAACTTTTCATCAAAACGGAATATGATAATAATGAAAGATTAGAAGTCCAAAAACAATTATATGAAGCGATTAAAGATGATAATGAAATAGTTTTGACTTTACGAAAAGGAATTTTAGATTACGATTACATTACAAAATTTGATGTGAAGTAAAACCATTCCTAATATAAAATAACAAATAACACCAACCCTTAAAACTCATTTTCCTCGGTCATATCTATAGTTTTTGGATGTAGGGTAACCAGTTGTAAAACGATGGCAGTAACAACTACAAATAATAGAAGTACAAAAATGTGCCTCATTCCGCCATTATCAGCAGCTTTTCCTAAAAATTCGGTGATAACAGCCCCGGCCGAAATACCAACAAAATTCATAATTCCGTATCCGGTAGCCCTGTAACGAGGCGCAACAAACTGACAAAGAATAGGCATGTTGTTGGTGTCGTATATTCCAAATCCAATTCCAAAAAGGATCGCACCAAAAATAATAGCTTCTATGTCACAACAGTAGCCAAATAAAAACAATGCCGGAATGGTAAGAAACAATCCAATAGCGCTGGTGTAAACTCTTCCTTTAAGATGTTTCATCACCCATTTATCTGAAATGGCACCACCAATTAAAACGCCAAAAAAGGAAGACATCGAAATCGTTACGGTTGCAATTGGTCCCGCTATAGACATGTCTAAATGTAAAGTTTCAGTAAATAAGGTGGGTAACCAGTTTTTGGCTGCCCAACCCGGTAAACTAGGTGCAGAGAAATAAAAGAGTAAAACCCAAAAGGAGATATTACCGAATAATATTCCCAACCCTTTGAACATTTGCCTGAATTCATAACTGACAGATGACTTTTTTGTAGGATCAAAAAAGTAAGTTTTCTTTTCCTGTAGAAAAAATATCAGTACTAAACTGTAAAGTACACCTAGTAAACCTACGGAGTGAAAGCTGAAATGCCAGGAAAAATGTTTAGAAACAGTAGCTCCAAAACCACCCAGCGCCTGTCCTAAATAAATTCCCGTGGTATGAATTGCAATCGCAAAAGAGCGAGTTTTTTCCTGATGGTAATCTGCAATTAAGGATAATGCAGCTGGAATATAAAAAGCTTCACTAAAACCCATAATTCCGCGTAAAATATAAATTTGATTGAAAGTTGTGGCATACCCCATCGCCATTGTAACCCCAGACCAAATAAAAAGACTGCCTATGATTATTCTTTTTCGGTTAAATCGATCCGCAATAATTCCGGAAACAGGGCTCATTAGAGCATAGATCCAAAGGAAAATAGCCATTAAGAGACCGAAATTTTCAGCTTTAGCCAATTCAGGAATGTCATCCATCATCGCTGATTTCATAGTAGAAAGCATTTGTCGGTCTAAATAATTAAGTAAAGCTACAAACCACAACAAGCCCACAACAATCCATGGATAGGATTTTTTTTCATTCAATTTTGCAATCATTTTCTTTTTTCAAAATAATGGCCGAATATACGAATTCAAACGCAACAGGGAATAATTGTTTTCCATCTGTGCTGCATAAATTAAAAGTAAATAAATTTAATTGTTGTCTCATTCAGAATAATCTATTCTAATACACTAATAAAAAAACTCCATTAGCAATAATGGAGTTTTTTTATGCTCGTCATTTTGGCTAATGCAAACTCCAAAATGGCTAATTCCAACCTTATACTTCGGCTGATCTTTGCATTATAAATTTAAAACAATTAAAAATGCAAAAGACAATTTTTATTACAGGAGCTTCATCAGGATTAGGAAAATCAACAGCAAAATTATTTCAAAGCAAAGGCTGGCAGGTAATTGCCACAATGCGAAATCCTGAAAAGGAAACCGAATTAAATCAATTAAAAAACGTAATTCTACTTCCGCTTGATGTTTCAAATTCGGAACAAATAAAATCTACTATCAAAAATGTTACAGAGAAATATTCGGTCGATGTTGTGCTGAACAATGCCGGATATGGTTTAATAGGTGCTTTAGAATCTTTGAATGAAGAACAAATCGAACGTCAAATCGAGACCAATTTATTGGGAGTTATTAAAGTTTCTAAGGCTTTTGTATCTCACTTTCGTGAAAAGAAAAGCGGAACGTTTATTAATATAACGTCGACTTTTGGATTAATGGGTTTTCCGACTTGCTCTATTTACAGCGCTACAAAGTTTGCGGTTGATGGTTTCTCTGAAAGTTTAGCTTCTGAATTAGTGCAATTCGGAATTCAGGTAAAAGTAATCGCGCCGGGTGGAATGCAGACTGATTTTACGACACGATCTATGGATGGTGGGCAACATGAAACGTATGAAAAGCTAACCACTGAAGTAAGCAAAGGTTATAGTGAAGAGCAAATTAGCAATTATACAAAAGCCGAAGATGTTGCCCAAATTATTTACGAAGCAGCGACCGATAATAAAGCTCAATTGCGATATATTGCCGGAAACGACGCAAACGCTTTATACGATGAACGTTTGAAATTGGGTGCCGAAACTCAGGTGCAAAATATCAAAACAATGTTTACTTTTTAATTTCGAAACAGATGAAAAATAAAGCGATAGAATTGACTACTTTTAAACTAAATGGTTTTACAACACAACAATTTATTGAGGCCAATGCAGAAATTGATGCATTTTTAAAACTTCAAAATGGATTTTGTTCCAGAACCATTTTCGAATTAAAAAAAGGTGTTGTTTATGATATGCTCGTTTGGGACAGCACCCAAGACGGCACAAATGCAATGCATAAATTAATGACAGAATTGAGTGATTCGGTTGTACACGATATGATCGATCAAAGTTCTGTAAGCTGGAATATTGCGCCAGTAGAACATTTTGTAAATTTGTACAATAGTATTGCTAAAAATGAAAAATCAGCCTAAAATATTCCAGTCGATATCAGAACTGCATAAAGCGATGGGGCAGCCAAAACCAATGCATCCGCTGATTAGTATTTTGGATTATGGTAAAGCGATTTTTGACCCCAAGGATTTTGAACAGGGAATCATTTTAGATTTTTACAAGATATCTTTCAAGACAAATTTCTCCGGAAAATTGCGATACGGACATGGATTTTATGATTTTGAAGAAGGCGGAATGTCGTTTGTGGCACCAGGACAAATTTTAAAGATGCAGGAAGAAGAAGCGGATTATAGCGGAATGTCGCTTAATATTCACCCTGATTTTATTCGGCCTTATACTTTAAATGAAAATATTAAAAAGTATGGTTTTTTCTCGTATTCCGCAGCCGAAGCTTTGTATTTGTCAGAGAAAGAAAAGGAAACAATTCTGGCGGTTTTTGCTAATATTCAGGACGAACTCGATCAGCGAATTGACACTTTTAGTCAGGATGTAATTATCTCGCAATTAGAATTGTTGCTTAATTACAGCAATCGGTTTTACAACAGACAGTTTATTACCCGAAAAGCGGTTAATAATGACGTGCTTTCTAAACTAGAAAACCTGCTCGAAGATTATTTTAATACCGAAAAACCGCTTGAAAATGGTTTGCCAACGGTACAATTTGTGGCAGATGAATTGCAATTGTCATCAAGATATTTGAGCGATTTATTGCGAAGTGTTTCTGGACAAAATACGCAGCAGTTTATTCATGACAAATTGATCGAAAAAGCAAAAGAATACATTGCAAAAGGAACTTTATCTATTGCTGAAATTGCTTATAAATTAGGGTTTGAACATCCGCAATCGTTCAATAAATTATTCAAGAAAAAAACGAATGTAAGTCCGGTAGCGTTTCAGGAATTATTCAATAAAAATTAAATTATGGCATCAATAAATTTTGAACAATTAAAAGAACGCTCTTTAAAAATAAGAGCAAAATACCGAGAATTGGAACTTACACATCACGGTAGCGAATGGACGGTTGAAGAAGATGCATTGGCTTTTTTAACTGATGCAGGTTTAGTGGGGCGTCACGTAATGTCGCAGCAAGGAAGGTGGCCAAAAGCAAATACAGAAGAAGAATTAAAACATAAATTGGGAGAATCTATTTGGTGGCTTACCGTTTTGGCAGAAAGAATGAATATCAATATTGAAGAAGCAACTCAAGAGTTTTTAACCAAAACAGAAGAATTGTTTGAGTAATACGTTTGATTGATTTTCTTCGATTTAAATAAACAAATTTAAAAACTCCATTAGCAATAATGGAGTTTTTTGTTTTAATGAATTAAGATTATAAATAGTAAGATGATTTTATTCATATTTCAGATATTTCAAAATATCAGTTTTTGTTGCCGCATAAGCTCTTGAAAGCACAATGATTAAAGTTAGAATTAATAACACAACAAATCCTAAAATAAAAGGAATTATGCTAATGTCGATTCTAAAAGCAAAATTCTCCAGCCATTTATTCAACAAATAATAAACAGGAAACAGCGCAATTAAAAAACCAACAATACAATACAAAACATATTGTTTCGACAGTTCTTTCAACAGCACATTTGTTTCGGCGCCAAGTGTTTTTCTGATGGCAATTTCTTTCATTCGTCTTTGTATCGAATAAGAGGCAACCGCAAATAAACCAAAAAGTGCAATTAGGATTACGACGATATTCAGTAATGAAAACAAGTTCTTTTGCTTAATATAAGATTCGTAAGTTCTCGCATATTCTTTGTCAACAAAATCATATCGAAAAGGATATTCGGTATCCACTTTTGCCCATAATTTTTCAATCCTTTTAATCGTAGTTTCCAGATTATCAGATTTTACTTTTATGTAAACCCTGTTGATGTTGTGCGCCATATTAAAGGTTTTAATGTGATAGAAAACAATTGGCGGCACTTTTAATTCCGGGCTCAGTAAATTAAAATCTTTAACAATACCAATGATTTTTAATTTCTGATCGCGTATCAGAAGTTCTTTCCCAATAGGATTTTTAAGCTTCATTAAATTTAAAGCACTTTCATTTATTATAACCGAATTAACGGTATCAGAAGCTAATTTTCTATCGAAATTTCTGCCTTCTTTCATTTTAACATTCAGCATTTCAAGTAAACCATAGTCTATAGCGATACCTCTTTCTTTAAAAAGTTCATTGTTATAAAGAACGGGTGAAATCGAGTTATCAGATCCATCAAAACAAATAAGTCCGGTTGAAATTTGTTCAACACCTTTAATTTTGCCCAATTCCTGTTTTAAAGTATTGTATTTAGCAGAAATGGTTTGTTCTGCATTTTCGGATGTATATTCTGCCAACGGAATATTTAATGGAATTGTAAGAACCTGATCACCTTTAAAACCGAGATCCTTATTCTGTAAATATTGAATTTGCTGATAAACGATGTTAGAACCAATTATAAAAAAGGCCGCAATTGCAAATTGAAAAATCAGCATTCCGTTGCGAAGCCAGATTCCGTTTTTGCTTCTTTCGAAATTTCCTTTCAGAACTTTAAAAGTTTCGAAATTGGACACATAAATTGCCGGAAATAATCCTGCTGTCAAAATTGTAATGATGAAAATCAATATCAATTGTATGTAAAACTGACTGGCAAGAAGTACAATGTTTTTGTTTAAAAAGTTGTTGTAATACGGCAAAGTCAGTTCTACAATTACTAATGCCAGTAAAATAGAAAAACTCGTGGTTAAAACCGTTTCAAAAAGAAATTGTACAATAATATTACTTTTAGATGCACCCGAAATTTTGCGTATTCCAACTTCTTTAGCCCGCTTTACGGCATTTGCAGTTGCGAGATTGATGTAATTAACAATCGATAAAGTGAGAATTAAAACGGATAACCCCATCATGATCATTAAAAACTGATAATTTCCCCGTGTTTCAGGATATCCGTCTGCAATCGAATGTAATCTGGCTTTTGACAATGGCTCAAGAACAACGTTAAAATAACCTACTTTTTTAGCCATCTCTTTGGGAGTAAAACCTGCTTCTTTGGAAAGTCGCGTAATAAAATCGTGGTTGTAAATTCGTTCGAGTTTCTTTCTTGTAAGATCAACTTTTGACGGGTCTTTTACTTTTAATAATAACTTTAAAATAAACGGATTTATGTGTCCGGAAGTTGTCAGTTCCTTCATTTTATTGATGATGGCATTTGGCGCAATCGAAGAATTTCCAGGAATATGATATACGGCCCGTACAGAAAACAACTGGTCAAAGCATTTTATTTGTTTTCCAATAGGATTTTCATTTCCAAAAATTCTTTTAGCCGTAATATCTGAAATAGCAATGCTGGAATCATCTTTTATAGCTGAAATTGCATCGCCCAGAATAATTTTGAAAGGAAAAAAAGAAAAGAAATTTTGTTCGACATTGATAATTTTATCTACAAATTCCTTTTTTCTGTTATAAATAATTTTATCCTTTTGATACCAACTGTCCGCATACATTATAGTTTCGATATTTGGATCTTCATCCAACGCAGGTTTTAAAAATAAGGCACAATCTGACCATGCCGGCATATCGCTTAGTTGAATCAAAACCTGATAAACATTGTCTTTTTCAGGATTCCAGTCGTTGTAATTTTGTTCGTCGTTCCAGTAAAGCAGTGCAAAAATCAGCCCGGCAATTCCTATTGACAATCCGAGAATATTCAGAAAAGAGAAAAGCATGTTGTGCTTTAATCGGTAAATAAATATATTGATATAGTTTAGTATCATTTATTCGTATTTTAAATATTTCAGGATATCTACTTTTGTTACTTGGTATGCTTTTGCCAAAACAACGGCAAGTGTCAGGAATAATAAAGACACAAAGGCAAGAATAAATGGTAAAATTGGAATATTGATGCGAAAGGCAAAATCTTCGAGCCAGTTTTTTAATAAAATATAAGCCGGAATAATTCCGATTAAAAATCCGATAATGCAGAAAACCACATATTGTTTAGAAAGTTCTTTTAGTAAAATATTGGTCTCAGCACCAAGGGTTTTTCTAATAGCGATTTCTTTAAATCTTCTTTCCATAGAAAACGATGCCAAGGCAAACAATCCGAAAACGGCAATTAGAATTACAACCAGATTCAAGAGAGCGAATAAATTTCTTTGATCTTCATACTTTTTGTAGGTTTTGGCGAAATTTTTATCCACAAAATTGTATTCGAAAGGATATTCTGAATCCACTTTTTTGGACCAAAAATTCCTTAGGGAAGCAATAGTTTTGGAAATATCTTTTGGCGAAATCTTTACAGAAACGTATTCTATATTGCCTTGCGTCCATTTCTGAGTATTTATATGGAATAAAATCATAGGATTAATTTCATTGTCTAAACCAGAATAATGGAAGTTTTTAACGATTCCCACAACTTTATATTTTTCGCCATTCCAGCCGATTATTTTATCCAAAGGATTTTTTTCCTGCAAAGTTTTGGCTGCCACTTCATTCAGTAAAACATTAGAAATAGTATCGGATGCCAGTTTATCTGTGAGCGATCTTCCTTTTATAACTTTTATTCCCAACATTTCCAGCATTCCAAAATCAAACCCGATTTGCTGAATTACTGTCACTTTATTGTTGTAAAATAAACCACCTCTTGAACTTTCGTTTTCTCCAATAGAAAATGCTCCGGCAGAAACGGCTTCGACACCGTTAATTTTTTGTATTTCCTGTTGGATGCTTTTGTATTGCTCAAATTTACCTTTGCCTTTTTGTTCCCTAAAAGCGATATTCATGATTTGAGATCCTTTAAAGCCTAAATCTTTTTCTACCATAAAATTGACCTGTTGGTAGACAATAAAAGAACCGATAATAAAAAAAGCAGCAATCGAAAATTGTATAACCAGCATACTGTTTCTAATCCATATTCCACTTTTACTGCGGGAAAAATTTCCTTTTAAAACATTCAAAACGGCAAAATTTGAAATGTAAACTGCCGGAAAGACTCCACAAACAAAAATCACGACGATGAAGATTAAAACGAGCTGTAGGTAAAATTGTGATCCGGCGAGAATTAATTCTTTGTTTAAAAATTGATTGTAAAATGGCAGCGAAATTTCAACAATTACGAGTGCTAGTAATACGGAAAATAAGGTAATTAACGCAGTTTCAAATACAAACTGAAACACAATTTGCAATTTTGTAGCGCCAATAATTTTTCTGACGCCTACTTCTTTTGCCCGTTTTATGGCATTCGCCGTGGCTAAGTTGATATAGTTTACAATCGATAATATTAAAATTAAAATAGACAGCGCCATTAATATTTGTAAAAACTGAAGGTTTCCTGTTCCTTCCGGAAACGGATAATTCCCTTTGTAAAGTCTTGAGTTTTCAAACGGAAGTAATTTAACTTTGAAGGGTTCACCGAATTTTTTTATAAATGCTTCAAGGGTCATTCCTTCTTTTCTTGCCTGCCTTTTATAGTTTTTTTCGATAAACAATTGTTCCATACTTTTAATGACAAGTCCTGCATCGTTTTTCTTTTTTAGTTTTAAGATTAAACCAAAATTAAAACCCCAATGGTCTTTAAGATGTTCCAGGTCTTCTTCAATAATGTTGGTGACTGCATTCGGCATAACAACTGATTTTCCGGGTATTCTATAGACACCTCGAACGACAAATAATTTGTCAGCATATTTTACCTGTTTGCCAACAGGGTTTTCATTCTTAAATAAGCGAAAGGCTGTTTCTTCAGAAAAAACAATGCTTTGAGGATCGTTCAGCGCACTTTTTGCATCACCGTATTTGAATTCAAATGGAAAGAAAGAAAAGAAACTGTTTTGGGCCGAAAACAGTTTATCTACTAATTCTATTTTGCCATTGTATTGTATTGTTTCTTTTGTGTAATAAGTATTGAAATAGCAATAATTTTCTAAATACGGAGTGGTTGATTTTATAGCCGGCGCAGTAATAGCAGAGTTTGAAGCCATGATATTGCCTTCTCCCAAATCATTCATCACGATAAATGTTTTATCATTTGAAGTATTCCATTTATCATAAGAATGTTCATCGTTCCAATACAAAATCGAAAAAATTAATGCCGCAATTCCAATACTCAGGCCCAGAATATTCAAAGCTGTAAAAAGCTTATTGTTTTTAATGTGGTATATAAATATGTTTATCCAGTTAAGTATCATAGTTTTAGTTGTAGCGTTAAGAATAAAAAGAAGAAAATTGTCTTTTTTTATTCATATTTCAGATATCTCAAAACATCAATTTTAGTCACCTGATACGCTTTTGCCAAAACAATGGTCAAGGTCAAAAACATCAAACAAACAAATGCAGCAAAAAACGGAAGTAAAGGAATATCGATTCTAAAGGCAAAATTCTCCAGCCATTTTTGTAATAAAAGATAAGCAGGCAGTATTCCGATTAAAAATCCGATAATGCAGAAAATCACATATTGTTTAGATAAACCTTTCAGTAAAGTATTGGTTTCCGCGCCAAGCGTTTTTCTGATGGCGATTTCCCGTAATCTTCTTTCCATAGAAAAAGAAGCTAAAGCAAACAATCCGAAAATGGCGATTAAGATTACTACAATGTTTAATAAAGCAAATAAGTCTCTTTGGTTTTCATATTTTTTATACGATCTGGCAAAGTTTTTATCTACAAAAACATATTCAAACGGATATTCGGAATCGACTTTTGTTTTCCAGAACTTTCCAATATTATCAATGGTTTGAGGCATATCATTTGGTGAAATTTTGACTGATATTGTATGCATTTCACTTTGAGACCATGATTGTGTTTTAATGTGATAGAAAATCATTGGGCCAATTTTGTTTTCAAGACCAAAAAAATTAAAGTCTTTTACAATTCCAACTACCCTGTAATTGCCATCTTGCCAATTTACTACCTTATTCAACGGGTCTTTTTCCATTAATGTTTTTGCTGCAGTTTCATTTAATAAAATATTTGAAATCGTATCTGAGGCAATTTGTTCTGTTAAATCACGGCCTTTTATCACTTGAATACCCAGAAGCTTCAGTATTCCAAAATCAACACCCATTTGCTGCGTTATAACTTCCTGATGCGTTTTATAATGTAAACCAGCCCATGAATTTTCGATGCCCCCAATAGAAAATGATGCTGCAGAAACAGCTTCAACACCGGTAATTTTTTGAAGTTCCTGTTGAACTGCTTTATAGCGGTCAAACTGTCCTTTTCCTTTTTTAGACTTAAATGAAATGTCTATAACTTGTGCTCCTTTAAAACCCAAATCTTTTTCGGCCATAAAATTTACCTGTTGGTACACAATAAAAGAACCAATGATAAAAAATGTGGCAATAGCAAATTGTAAAACCAGCATTCCATTACGAAGCCAAATCCCGCTTTTGCTTCTCGAAAAATTTCCTTTTAAAACTTTCAGTACTTCAAAATTTGAGATGTAGATGGCAGGAATAACACCGGAAACAAAAACAACAAGAATGAAAATCAATACTAATTGAAGATAGAATTGACTTCCGATAAGAATGAGATTTTTGTTTAATAAAGCATTATAAAAAGGCAATGAAAGTTCTACAATTACCAATGCAAGCAATACAGAAAACAGCGTAATTAATACAGTTTCAAATACAAATTGCATTATGATTTGCAATTTTGAGGCGCCAACAACTTTTCTTATTCCAACTTCTTTCGCACGTTTTACAGCATTTGCAGTTGCCAGATTAATGTAATTGGCAATCGATAATAACAAAATAAGTATGGATAAACCTATCAATATTCGCAAAAAAATCACATTGGCACTTCCTTCCGCAAACGGGGTGTTTCCGTTATATAGTCTTGCACTTGTAAGCGGTAACAACTGTGCTTTAATAGGTTCTCCGTATCTTTTTATGAACGACTCAAGATCTAAACCTTCTGCCTTTGCCTGTTTTTTATAGTTTTCTTCAAGAAAGATTTGATCTAGTTTTTTAATGACAGCGGTTGTATCTCTTGCATTTTTTAGCTTAAGCATTAATCCGTAATTCAACCCCCAGCTTTCTCTGTTTTTTTCTAAATCATCTTCTATTACCGTTGTAACTGCAGATGGCATCACCGAAGATTTTTCGTTTAATCGATATACTCCACGAACCACGAAAATTCGTTCTGCATATCTGACTTGTTTCCCCATCGGATTTTCGTCTTTAAATAGACGTGAAGCTGTTTCTTCAGAAAGAGCAATGCTGTTGCGATCGTGAATAGCGCTTTTTGCATTACCGCGAATAAATTCGAAAGGAAAAAAAGAAAAGAAACTGCTTTGTGCCGTTAAAATCTTATCAACTAATTCTGTTTTTCCATGATATTGTATTGTTTGTTTAGAGTAATTGTTTCTAAAATAGCAATATTCATCTAAATAAGACGTGGTCGATTTTAAAATAGGAGCAGGAATTGCAGACGATACAGCCCAGATATTTCCTCCTCCAAGATTACTCATAACCGAATAGACTTTGTCTTTTTCGGGATTCCATTGATCATACGAATGTTCTTCATTCCAGTACAAAATCGCAAAAATTAATGCTGCAATTCCAATGCTTAAACCCAAAACATTCAAAGCTGTATAAAGCTTATTGTTTTTGATATGATATATAAATATGTTTGTCCAGTTTTTTAGCATTTTACTCGTATTTTAGGTATTTCAAAACATCAACTTTTGTTGCCTGATAAGCTCTTGTTAACACAACCGAAAGCGTTAAAAACAGTAAAGCACTAAATCCTATTAAAAAGGGATAAAGAGAAATGGTAATTCGGTACGCAAAATTCTCCAGCCATTTGTCCAGTAAATAATACGCCGGAAACAAAGCGATTAAAAATCCAATTACGCTGAAAAGGACATATTGTTTACAAAGTTCTTTTAATAAAACATTGGTGTCGGCTCCCAGAGTTTTACGAATCGCGATTTCTTTCATGCGTCTTTCGATAGAATAAGAAGCAAGAGCAAATAACCCGAAAAGAGCAATTGTAATTACAATAATATTCAGCAACGAGAAAAGATTCTTTTGCTTTACATAACTGCTATACGATTTTTTATATTCTTTATCTACAAAATTGTATGCAAATGGATATTCAGGATCTACTTTTTTTGTCCACAGATTTTCCACGTCAGCCAGAGTTTGCTGCATCGTTTTTGGATCAGCTTTAATGTAAATATTATTCATAAGTGAGGTAAACCAGGGAGCGGTTTTAAAATGTAAAAAAGTCATAGGAGGTATTGGTTCTCCGGGATTTCCTAAATTAAAATCTTTGACAACTCCAACAATAATTACATTAATTCCGTTCCAGTCGATTTTTTTTCCTATCGGATCTTTTTCATTCAATAATTTTAGGGCGGTTTCATTAATTAACATCGAACTTATAGTGTCTTGTGCGAATTTTGGGTTAAAATAACGTCCTTTCACCATTTTTATTTTCATCATTTCCAATAGTCCAAAATCGATTGGCATATTACTGCCGTCAACATTTATATCTTTATAATGATAGGCTATTACAGATTTTGCACCATGTCCAAAAACAAAACCTGCACCTGCCACTTGTTTTACTCCTTTAATGTGCTGTAATTGATTTTTAATAATGTTGTATCGTTCAAGGCGATGTTTGTCTGTAATTCCTTCGCCATAGATATTTCTGTATGAAATGTTTAGAATTTGATTTCCATTAAAACCTAATTCTTTAGAATTCATAAGATCTATCTGCTCGTAAACAATATAAGATCCAACAATAAAAAAAGAGGCAACAGCAAACTGAAAAATCAACATTCCGTTTCTAAGCCAGACACCGCTTTTACTTCTGCCAAAATTTCCTTTTAATACTTTTAATGATTCAAAATTTGAAACATAAACCGCCGGAAATATTCCTGCGATAACTACAGTTACAATAAATATCACGACAAGCTGCAAAAAGAACTGACCACTTTGCAAAGCGAGTGTTTTCTCTAAAAAGGCATTATAAAAAGGCAAAGAAAGTTCTACAATAACAAGGGATATCAAAATAGAAAGCAATGAAATTATTGCGGTTTCAAAGATGAATTGCTTAATTATAGCCGACTTTGAAGCTCCGATAATTTTTCGAACCCCAACTTCTTTGGCTCTCTTTATAGCATTTGCCGTAGCAGAATTGACATAATTGACAATGGACAGGATTAGAATTAAAATAGATAATCCAACCATGATCAGTAAAAATTGAAAATTGCCTTTTGCTTCAATCAAACTGCCGGTTTTTGAGTGTAAACGAAGCGATGCTAATGGCTCTAAAGAAGGTTTTATCTCGCCAAATTTTTTGATAAATTCTTCTGGCGTGATACCTTGTTGTTGTGCAAAGCGAACGGACATATTTTCATAATACAAATTCTTAAGATTATCCGTTACTTGTTTTTGACTGTTTGCATTTTTAAGTTTTAATAAAAGAACAGAATGAAAATTTCCCCATTCCTGAATCGTTTTATTTATTCTTGCATCCATAAAATTAACTACGCATGACGGGTTGTAAACTGATTTTTTGTCCAGTTTATAAACACCTCTTACAATCAGATTTTTATTTTGTAAAACCACCTGTTTTCCCAAAGCGCTTTGGTTTCCAAAAAGCTGAACGGCTAAATCCTGCGATAAACAAATACTGTTTACATCCGGCAATGCTGTTTTAGCATTACCTTCAATAAACGGGTAAGGGAAATAATCAAAAAAGTTCTTTTGAGCCGAAACGATCTTGTCAGACTGCACTTTTTTATTATTAAAACGAATAATATCATTATTATAATCGCCGCTTAAATAGCAATATGATTCGACTTGAGGGCTTGCTGTTTTTATAGCAGATCCTATTGGCGATGAACTTGAAGCCCAATATGTCGTTGCATCCATTTGATTGGCTACTAAAAATACGTTGTCTTTGTTTGGATTCCATTGATCGTAACTCTGCTCGTCATTCCAATATAAAATTGCAAAAATCAATCCTGCAATTCCAATACTCAAACCCAAAACATTCAAAGCTGTAAAAAGCTTATTGTTCTTGATGTGGTATATAAATATGTTTGTCCAGTTTTTTAGCATTATTCTAGTTTTTAGAAGTTACCAAAACATCGACATTTCTATTGTTTATTTTTTCAGAAAGAATAATTCCGTCTTTCATTAAAATAGTTTTTTGAGAGAATGAAGCATCGTAATCTGAGTGCGTCACCATTAAAATCGTGGCGCCGCCAGCATGAAGATCCGTCAATAATTCCATTACTTCATTACCATTTTTACTATCCAGATTTCCTGTTGGTTCATCGGCAAGAATAATTTTTGGATCGTTAATTAAAGCTCTTGCAACCGCCACACGTTGTTGCTGACCTCCGGAAAGTTGTTGCGGATAATGTTTTAGTCGATGCGAAATACCTAATATATTGGCGATATTCTGTACTTTTTTCTTTCTTTCAGAAGCCGGGACGTCATTGTAAATAAGGGGCAATTCTATATTATCAAAAACAGAAAGTTCATCAATCAGGTTGAAATTCTGAAAAATGAAACCTATGTTCTCTTTTCTGGCTTTTGATTTTAGATTCTCTTTTAAGCCAATCATTTCCTGACCTAACAATTGATAACTTCCTCCCGAAGCGCTGTCCAGCAATCCGATAATATTTAATAAAGTTGATTTTCCGCTTCCGGATGGTCCCATAATCGAGACAAAATCGCCTTCGTTTATGGTTAATGAGATTTCGCTTAATGCATTTGTTTCTACTTCTTCGGTTCTGAAAATTTTTGAAAGTTTGTTAATGTTGATCATAATTGTTGTTTTAGATTGATGTTTTTAATTTTTTTATTGCCGAAGTAATAGAAACAGGCCCGAAATTAAGATAATTAACAATATAGTTGTTAGCTATCAAATTTTGTTACTTTTACCAGCAATAATGGTTCACATATTTGATGATTTGTTAGTCTAAATGTGATTTTCATGCCAAAAAATTAAAGATTGTAACTGCCTTATTTTTACGTTTTTATTTTTTATAAAAAACCAGAAGTGTCCATTAGTGGACAGCTTTCGTCCAAAACCGAACAAAAATGAAAAAGACAAATGCCTCAATATTAATCATCGACGATCAGGAAGATATCCTTTTTGCGTCGAAAGTGTTTCTGAAAAAGTATTTTGAAAACATTTATACACTTAATAATCCCAAAAATGTTATCGAATTATTGTCGAAAAATACCATCGATGTTGTTTTGTTAGACATGAATTACAGAATAGGTTTTGAAGACGGAAGGGAAGGTTTGTATTTATTAAAAGAAATAAAAACGCTTTCACCAAAAACTATCGTGATCTTAATGACCGCTTTTGGAAAAGTTGAAACGGCTGTAGAAGGCTTAAAATCAGGTGCTTTTGATTATATACTGAAACCCTGGGAAAACAAAAAACTACTCGAATCTGTAAAACAAGCCGTTGATAAATCCAGAAAAGAACAGAAAAAAGATAAGAATGTTGAAATACAGAATGACTTCTTTATAGGAACTTCTGATAATATAAAAAAAGCGTATTCTCTGGCAGATAAAGTAGCAAAAACCGATGCTAATGTTTTAATTCTGGGAGAAAACGGAACCGGAAAATTTGTTCTCGCACATCATATTTATTCTCAATCGGAAAGAAAAAATAATCCATTTATTGCGGTTGATTTAGGATCTCTAAATTCTAATATTTTCGAAAGTGAATTATTCGGTTACGCAAAAGGCGCTTTTACAGATGCAAAAGTTGATACTCCGGGTCGTTTTGAAATGGCGCAAAACGGAACTATTTTTCTGGATGAAATAGGAAATGTTCCGCTGCATTTGCAATCTAAACTATTGCAGGTTATTCAAACCAAAACCGTAACAAGATTGGGAGAAACTAAACCCAGAGCTTTGAATGTGCGCATTATTACGGCAACGAATTTGAATTTAAAACTGGAAGTTGCCGATAAAAACTTCAGGGAAGATTTATATTATCGTATTAATACGATGGAAATTATTCTGCCGCCGTTGCGAGAAAGAAACGCGGATAAAATTCCGTTGGCCGAATATCTTCTGCAAAAAATGATCGAAAAATACGGCAGGGATGAAATTACTTTCGATAAAAAAGTATTGGAACAAATTGAAAAACACGCCTGGAACGGAAACATTCGCGAAATGGAAAATAAAATTGAACGCGCCGTTATTCTTTGCGAAAACAACAAAATAACAGTTTCTGATTTAGATCTCGAAACCGTAACTCTTTATGATGAAAATCCGGATGATATTCAGCTTTCATCTATAGAAAAAACGACAATCGAAAAAGCATTGTTGAAACACAATAGTAATATCAGCAAAACTGCTGATGAATTAGGATTGTCACGAGGTGCATTGTATCGTCGTTTAGAGAAATATAATATTAACATCAAAACTGAGGGGTTGTAATCTAACACAGACATAATTTTGACGTCGATCTTTGTCAAAGTTTTAAACTTTGACAAAGATTACCAGATAAAAACAAACACGAATTTCACTAATTGACACTAATTTTAGTTTGTGAAATTAATTTCACAAACTAAGCTGACTATTAAAATTTGTGCAAATTCGTGACCCGAGCGATAGCGAACGGACGAAGTAAATTTGTGTTTAAAATTGATTTATAATATTTGTGCCCAGATGGTAGCATAGCTATGAGAAAAATTACAGTTCAGGATTTTTAATTTTTAATTCCAAATTTTTAATTTTAAAAATATGTTTAAAACATTTCAAACCTATAAACTTTTGTTTGTACGATTAATTCTAATTATTGCAGCGATAGAAATTTCGATTTACTTTTTTAAGATCGATTTGATTTTTACGGGCGTATTTGGTCTTTTTATTGTTTTTTTATTCATTCGCGAAATGTATTTTTATGTTCGGAATTTTGTTTTGCTTTACGATAAAACCATCTCTTCGATCTTGCAAAATGATTTTACATCCGATTTTACCAAACATAAATTCAATAGAAGTTACAATGATTTATTTCATTTATACGACACTTTAAAAAACAAGCAAAACGAAGAGGTTTCAAAAGATATAATTTACCGTTCGATTCTAAATAATATTGAAACGGGAATCATCATTTTGCAAAAACATGACTCAGATTGGAATATTTTTTTAATGAATGAATATTTCTCCAAACAGTTTAATGTTCCAAAAGTTTCAAAATGGAAATACCTCAAAAATCAATTGCCTTCGTTATGCGAAATTATTGAAGAAGATGATTTTCAGGAAATAAAAACATCCATAGAAATCAGTATCAATGAACAAAATAAGCAAACGTTTGTTTTGCAGGCTTCGCGAACAGAAATTTTCGAGAAAGATTATTTTATTGTTTTGTTAGATTCGATTCAGAATGTGGTCGAGAAAAAAGAGAAAGACGCCTGGGTAAATTTGATGAAAGTGATTTCGCATGAACTTTTAAATTCGATAACACCAATTCGTTCTATTTGCCAGAATCTGCAGGATTTGGTGGAGCAGGATTCTTTATCGGCAGAAGATTTGGAAGATATAAAAAACAGTGTTGAAACGATGTTGAGAAGAAGTGATCATTTGCAAAAATTTGTAGAAGGATATCGAAAACTCGCCATGCTGCCTTCGCCTAAAAAGGAAGAAATAGAATTACAAGACTTGATAGATAATTGTTTACAAATCATGAATCCGTTATTTAAGGAAAATCAGATTGAAGTTTTAAGTAACATAGCTTTTAAACGTTGGATAAATGTCGATTCACAGCAAGTAGAACAAGTTTTGATCAATTTGCTGACAAATTGTATTTACGCTGTAAAAAATGCCGAATTAAAACAGATTATCATTTCGGCGGAAGCCAAAGAAAACCGAATTTTCATCAGAATCTCAGATAGTGGCAACGGAATCGAAAAGGAAATCGAAAACAAAATTTTCCTTCCGTTTTTTACCACCAGAAATGAAGGAGCCGGAATTGGTTTGACTTTATCAAAAAATATTATCGAAGCGCACGGTGGTTATATTTCGTTTAAAACGGAAGAGGGGAGAACTGTTTTTGAGATTTGTTTGGTTGAATAAGTATTTTAATTTCAATTAATTGTAGTAGTTTTTTTACTATATTAGCTTGATTAAAAGCTATTTATGATAAACAAATAACCAATGGATAAAAAACCACTATCAGATTTAACAGACCAGGAATTATTACAAGAAGCAAAAAAAAGAAAATCAGCTTCAATTACCAATGCATTTTTAATTGGTTTTTTGATTGGAATTGTGTTTTACAGCGTTGTAAAAAATACCTGGGGATTTCTTACGCTGATTCCTTTGTTCCTTGCTTATAAATTGATTAACAATTCAAAATACGAGAAAGAAGAATTAGAAAATCTTTTGAAGGAGCGAGGTTTGAAATAAATAATAGATCTTGTTGTCTTTACGAATTAATTTCAGAAGTACTTAGAAAACGATAATATTCTTTTATTTTAGTTTTTAATCTTTTAGCCAAATACTTGTTTCCGTCTTTTAATTCATCGAGTATGATTTCAGCTTCTTCTATGTATTTTAACTTTTTTTCGTCTTCCCAATAATATGGAGGCTGATACAAATTTGAAATTCGATCGGCCATTTTAACAGCCCAAATTTCTATAGGTTGCTCTTTAATTCTTTTTAAACTGTCAAGCATTTTTTCAATTTGGCCCTCGATTTTGTCATTTTTTGTAAGAGCAAGAACTCCATTGGCAACTTCATGACCAAAAAGTTCATTTATTTTTTCATATGTCGCTGCAGTGTCTTCAATTGTATCGTGTAGAATTGCACATTTAATAGCTAAACCAGAATTCATATTTTCTGTTGATTGAATAGCATTTAGAATTTCAAAGACAACACTTCCAATATGATTTATGTATTCAACTTGTTCTCCATCCTTAAGGCCACCATATTTTTGTCCATTATGTAATTTCGAAGCTAGCTGCCAAATTTCCTGGATTTCATCTATTGACCAATATTTTTGTTTTTCCATATGTATAATAAATTAAGGCTTGTATGTTTATGGTAAAATACAAAAATATTTGGAATTATTATTAAGTAATTGTGTAGTTTTCGAAATATGTATCCTTTAATAAGTTGTTTTCCGGTTCTTCTATACAATAGGAACTCCTATCCAATGAAATATAAAAATTAGTGCAATAGTTATTCCAATACTGCACAAAGTTAGAATGCGCCAATAAGTAGATCTTCCATATCCAAATCGCCAAATCCTTTCGCCAGTTTCTTCCCGGTTTGATTTTAAAGTTAATTTCGCAAGTATAAATGTTGAAATGATAAAGATCAAAATTGTAATTAACCAAAATTTTATCATGATTTAATGTTTTTGAAATGCGGTTTAAATTTACTCAATTTTTTTCAAAATCTCTGATTATGAGTACTCGTTATTTTTAAAATGCTTCTAAGTTTTGTGTTCAACTGCTTTCTACACTGAAATAATACTTAGCTATTTCTCATTTGTTGTAAGTTCTTTTCTTAATGCATTTTTGGTAGCTTTATCTATAAATTTCTGTGGTAATAGTGAAATCAAAAAAGTCTGTATTGCATGTTGCCAGTAAGGCATTATACTTTGCCTGCCGCAGCCTATTCTGTTTAAAACACATTTTGCATAAGTTTCGGCACTTGGGCGCATAAAGGAAACGGGCTTTCTGTTACTTCCGGTATTTACACTTCCCGTGAGCAATGAAATCACTTCTATATTTTCAAGTTCACGAGCCAAAGAAATAGAGAAAGCATTATTATAGGCTTTTGTTCCGGCATATACGGCCAAATAAGGCGGAGGTAAAAGTCCGGCATAAGAAGATACATTGAGTATTAAAGCAGGCTTTTTGAAAAAAGGGATTAAATCATGTGTCAGTTGTGAAGGAAATGCAGTGTTTAGCATAATTGTTTCGTCAATTTCCTGATTACTCATTTCGGTAAATTCAGAAATGGGACCAACACCAACATTGTTGACTAAAATGGTGATTGGTAAATGGGAAATAGATGATAGATCCATTTTACTGCTTTTGCTTCCATCATGTGCTAAATTTATAACGTTACAAGTTGGGTTTTTTGTTATAATATCGTTTTCTGTCAATTTTAACTTTTCAACGTTTCTTCCATGAATTATGACATTAAACCCATTATTGGCAAGTTCTAATGCAATTGCTTTGCCAATCCCATCGGTTGCGCCTGTTATTAAAGCATAAGCACCATCTGTTTTGTATTTAAGTAGTTGGGAGGGATGTAAATACAGTATTATGAATTTAAAAAGTTGAAAAAATAATACCGTCAATGCAAGAACTCCAATGCTCCAAATAAGCTGATTTATCATAGTTGTATTTTTGATACAAAACTATTTCAGTGCTCTTGTAATAACAATGGAAATACAATGGCAATGATTGGACTATTTGCGGTAATTCACTCTAAATTGCAGCGGAGTCATCTTTTCTAAATTAGAGAAAAAACGATTAAAATAGGCGTGATCATCATAACCAAGTTCATAAGCAATTTCCTTTACTGTATTATCTGTAGCATACAGTAATCGTTTGGCTTCTGTTAATATCGTTTGTTGTATCCAATAGCTAACAGTTAAACCGGTAGTTAATTTAACAGCCTCATTCAGGTAAGCAGAAGAAATATTTAATTCATTTGCATAGTTTACCGCACTTTTATGAGTTCTAAAATGCTTTAATAACAAACTCTTAAATTGTTTTGTAATGATATGCTTTCGTGAAATAGCAGTTTCACTAACTTTTATTTGCTCATAAGCATCTGCAAATAGGCAAACACAAGTATTTGTCAGCGAATAAATTACTTCAGAACTTGTACTTAATTTTTGAGAAGCTTCTACCAATTCTATACAAGAATTTAAAAAATGGCTGGTGGTTGAATTTATGCTAACAGACAGGTAATCAAAGTAGTTTTCTTCAAAGATACCTCTGTTTTTTTTGCTTATTAGTTTTGAATCAACAATCAATAAAGATGCTTGCGTACCAGAATCAACCAAAGTAACGTAATGAACTTGTCCTGGTAAAATACAGATTATAGAATTTTCTGTTAAGGTAATTTCTTTAAAATCAACCACAATTTTGCTATATCCATTTTTTTGAAGAATGAACAAGAAATGGTCATCTCTTCGATGTGGTATTTTTTGATATAAAGCACTATTATCTTCCGTAGCAATAAAATGAAAAACACTTGTTTCCTGATTTGTAAACTCATTTAAAGAAATTGTCGGAATGTTTTTTTTCATACTATGCTTTGTCAAGGTTGTCGTTAACTTTATAAAAGTGTATTTACATTATGATGTGCCCGTTAAGTTTTTACAATATTACTCAAAAAATAAATCTGATAGAGCAGATTTTAAATAGGTGCCCTAAGTTTGACAAAAAATATAGCCATCAAAAAACCTTAATTTTCTTAAGGACTTTTCTGGTGGTTCTTACGGAACTATTTATGAAATCATTTCATGCAGGATTTGAAGAAACTTTCTAATAGAAATGTTAATTTTTTTTATATAGTATTTAAAAAATTAATAAAACGTTGTACAAATAGTCTTATATTCGCTTTTAAATAAAAATTCAGTTTATGAATAAAATAAGTCCTAATTAGCCTTTATTGAGGCTATTTATAATGATAAAACCAAACTAAAAAAATGACTTTCATTAAAACAATTTCTACATTTTTAATTACACTTTTATTAGCAACCACAGCTTTTGGACAAGGATCTAAACATAAAACCAAAATTTTATTAATCGGGACAATTCACTTCGAAACGCCTCATTTAGATGCACATGAATTAAAAACAGATGATTTTTTAGCTCCTAAAAGACAGCAGGAACTGGAAGAATTGACTGGAATTTTAAAACAAACAAATGCTGATAAAGTGATGATAGAAAAGCCACTTAAGGAGCAAAAACAAATTGATAGTTTGTATAAGGCGTATTTACAAAATAAGTATAAGTTAACCGTTTCTGAGCGAGAGCAAATAGGTTTTCGATTAGCTAAAAAATTAAATTTAAAAGAGATAAATTGTGTAGATATTTTTTATGGAATGAAACATGACAGTTTACTTTCTGTAACTGCTAAAGAAAAAAATCAGTTGTATTTATTAAAAGAATTAGGTACAACTGCAAATAACTTAAAACTTGAATTCGATAATATAGTAAAACGAAATTCAATAACCGAAGTACTAAAATATATAAACAAAAAAGAGCTTTTGCAGAAAAATTTATCATTGTACTTAAAATATATTGCAAAAGTAGGAGCGGGAGAAAATTATATTGGTGCAGAAGCAGTTTCTGATTGGTATTTGAGAAATTTAGCGGTTTATGCTAATGTAATAACTCAAATAAATGCAAATGATAAATACGTTATACTAATATTTGGACAAGGACATATTCCTATATTAAAACACTTACTACAAAATAATGACGACTTTGAAGTTATTGAAGTAAATAGCGTACTAAAATAAACTGCCACGAATAGATAGAGTTAAAATTACAAAACCAAAATATGCAAGAAGAAATAACCAAACATTCAGAAAAAATTTATAAAACTGTGAAAAATTCAGAACACACATTGGGAGAGAAAGTAAAAGAAATCATTATAGAAATATGCATAATCGTTTTTGCAGTAACACTTTCAATAGGGTTGCACAGCTGGAGTGAACACAGGCATCAACAAGAAGAGGTATGTGTGTTTCTAGTTAATTTAAAGAATGATTTAAAGATTGACATACAAAACATCGACAATGAAAAGAAAGCCTACCAAAAGTCAAACATAGCCTATGAAAAAATTTTAGCATTAACACCTCTTCAACTTGACAGTATTTACAAGTCTAAAAATAAGGTTAATTTTCCAATTCATTCACATGGTCATACAATGAATATTGGTAATTATGAAGGTTTTAAATCAAGTGGTAAAATTGGCTACATTGAAGACGAAAAATTAAAACAGAAAATGTTAACTTATTACCAAATATTTGTACCGGCACAAGACGAAGTTGATAAAATGTACAATGATTTTCTGTTTAAGTGTTTTGATAAAATGATAGAAAATGCAGATAAACCAGAAGAAAAATTATATTCTGACCCAAAATTTAAAAAGACAATCGAATTTCTTGTCAAACTAGGTAAGAATAACATAAGGGTTTATAATGAAAACACAAAACCACTAGCAGTTGAACTTATTAAAGATATTGAAAAAGAGTTGAATAAATAAAAACGGCACACACCGTCCGTGGTTTTGCCTGCTGGCGCGAGCGTACCCCCTCGTGAACACGAAGAGAATTTACAAGAACAAAAAACTCCTTAATTTCTTAAGGAGTTTTTTGTTCTTGTAAATAAAACTTACTGAAATAAAGAAGACTTAAAAATAACTTTCGAAATTTTAATTAAACGACTTCCTGAATTCCAAGGGCGAAATATCAGTTTTAGCCTTAAATAATTTACTGAAAGACTGAGAATGTTCAAATCCCAATTCATAAGCAATTTCACTTACAGAAAGTTCTGTTGTGGAAAGTTTTTCCTTGGCTTTTTCAATCAGCTTTTCGTGGATGTGTTGCTGAGTTGTTTTTCCGGTCAAAGTTTTCAAAAGACCTCGCATATAATGAGGCGACATATTGAATTCATCAGCGAGATATTGAACGCTAGGCAATCCTTTTGTTTTGAAATCATCTCTTTCGTAATAATCATTAAGCAGGATTTCTAATTTTTCTAAAAATTGATAATGCGCTTTGTGGCGAGTAATAAACTGTCGCTGATAAAATCTTTCAGAATAATTCAAAAGCGTTTCCAGCTGAGAAATAATAATGTTCTGACTGAATTTGTCAATGTTGGTTTGATATTCCTGCTTGATATTATCAGTGATTTGCTGGATTTTTATTTCCTCATCTTCAGATAAAAATAATGCTTCATTAACAGAATAATCAAAGAATTCATATTTCTTGATTGCGCTTGCCATTGGCGTATTCCAAAGAAAATCCGGATGAATCATCATCATCCAACCAGACGGATTTTTGCCGTGTTCTTCCCGGACGATGCTCAGAATCTGATTTGGAGCCATACAAAACATCACGCCTTCATCAAAATCATAATCCTGCTGCCCGTATCTATATTTATGATTCATATCTCTTTTGACAGAAATCATATAAAAATCAAATATCAAACTCTGCTTTCCACTTTCCAAAGCCACCGCCATATCTTCAAAATTTATCACACTAATGAGCGGATGTTTCGGCTTTGGCAAACCACGCAAAGTATGGAATTGAGAGATTGTTTTTATTCTTATCGGCGAATCATACATCGTTTTAGTATTTAATCAAATTTAGTGAATATAAAGGTACAGACTATTCTATCTCAGAGAAATAAACATTTTGCAAATCTTCCATCAAAGTTGGGTGTTGAGGATTCCAGCCTAATGCCGCCTTAGTTTCTTCGCTTGAAGTAGGATTATTAAGCTTTGCAAAATGTGCAAACCAGCCGAAATGTTCTGCTGCTTCATCGTTTGTTAGCGAAACAACCTGAATCTGCAATTTTTCAGCAATAAAAGCTGCAATGTCTTTAAACGGAATTCCCTGTTCTGCAACTGCGTGATATCTTGTTCCGCTTACGAAAGGTTTTTCCAAAGCTAATCGGTACAATTTTGCTGCATCTAATCTGTGAACAGCAGGCCATAAATTACTGCCACCATTAATAATCGCAGCTTTTCTTTTTTCTTTTGCAATATTAATCGAGGTTGGAACAAAACCAATTATATCTCCCTTACCGTGAACAGATGGAGAGAGTCTTACAACGGCAACTTTCACGCCTTTTGCGGCTGCGGCATCAGCTGCATTTTCTGTTGCAATTCTGGGATGTGGATTGTTTGCGGAAAGATCTTTTTCAGTTGTGATTCCGTCTTTTGAAAAAAGTGCCGTTCCTGAAGTAATGAGAAAAGGTTTGTCTGTTCCCAATAAAGCTTCACCTATTGTTTCAATCACTTTTCCATCAAGTGTACACATTTCCTCAAATCTTGTAAAATCGTGAACAAATCCTAAGTGAACCACTGCATCTGAAGCGATAGTTCCTGATTTCAAACTTTCAAAATCGTTTAAATCTCCGCGGTGTGCTTCTGCACCGGCTGCAATCAATTTGTTTGCTGATTCTTCCGAACGAGCCAATCCCAAAACCTGGTGTCCATTGGCTAATAATTCCTGTACTACGGCAGTTCCTATAAAACCTGTAGCGCCTGTAACAAATACTTTCATTTTGATATAATTTAATGAAGCAAAGTTCAGGTTTCGTTTATGTACTCTTGTAGCCGAAAAGTATTTTCTTGTAGCCGAAAAATTTAATTAAATGACTTCTTGGATTCCAAAGGCGAAATGTTGGTTTTGGTTTTAATATATAAGATTAGATGTTTTGCAAAAAAAACGCTTGTAAACATGGTATTCAATGGCAACTTATGCTGTCAAGAAAGTATTATCGAACGCCTACATTGATGGAGATTTTCTCATAATGCCAGAAAATGGAGGAAAAAGGATATCTTATATATCAAAAAAGATGGATAATCTTTCGCCTGCTGGTGTGAGTGTCTCGCTCGTTAACGCAAAATCTACAAAAAACAAGACATAACAAAAACTCCTTAATTTCTTAAGGAGTTTTTGTTTTTTGAAAAGTTTATTTTCCTTTTATTATTTTTTCGAGATATTCAACTTTATCTTTTTCTGCCTGAACCAAACGTTCGTAAAGTTTAATTTGCTCTTCATGAGCTTGTATTAATTTATCTAAAGGATTAAAAGTACAACCATAGTTAATGGCAGAAGAATTGTCTACATTATAAGTATTGCCAATAATATTTAAAACAGCTTCTTCTGAAAAATTTTTAATCGCTTCTACAGTTACACCTAGTGCTTTTGCAATTTCTGCAAGTTTTCCATCATCTATTGTTTCGCTATTTTCAATAGCAGATATAGTCTGTTGATTTGTTCCTAAAGCTTGTGCCAAAGCTTCTTGTTTCATGTCTCGAAGTTCACGAATACGGCTAATTTTTCGCCCTATGTGATTTGGTTTTATTGCTGTGCTCATAGTTCAAAGATATTTAAAATTTCTCAGAAATTTCCTCTTTGGTAAAAAACAGGTTTGAAATTGTTCGATACAATATTATAAAAGGCTCCTCAATTTCTTAAGGAGTTTTGTGGTGAACATTACGAACCTTTTTACTAATCATTTTTGCAAGATTTGCAGAAATTCAATAAGAAGATAATGATTTTATTTGTCTTAAAAAGTTGATAAATTGTAGATAAAATATTTCTTATATTAGCCTAAAAAAAAGCATAGATAGCTCAAAGCCAAGTTTAAAAGTTGTGTTAACGTTATTTTGATGTTTTACTAACATTTATAAAAAAACCAAAAAAATCATTATGAAATACTACTTGCAATTAGAAACGGATAACAAATACTTTCGCTTGCAAAAAGATGAAACTTGGAGACTTTTAGAAAATATTAAAATAGAAGAATCTGATTTTCTTACTTCGGAAGAAAATGATATTATTAAAATTCAAAAAGTGAATTCAACAATAAATTTAGATGGGAACGACTGGAAGTTAAATCCAACTTCTTCAACTCTTTTTGCTGATGATTCAGTTGATTATGAAGTTTATACAAAACGGGAAATAAAACCATCAATTCCAACAAAAGAGCAACTTATTGATGTAATTGCAAATGGAGATGATAAAAAAAATAACACTATAATTTTAAAAACAAATGGAATTTATGAGATTCGTGAAATTCAAAATATAGATTTGACAATTAAATATCCAACAATAGTCGTTAGAAATGAAACTTTTATAGCGGGTAATGGTTATGTTGGAAAAGAAGCATCGCAAGACGAAAGCTTTGTAAATGATATTTATACTGAAAGTTTAGAATACTGGCTTATTCATTTAGAAAAAGGAAAAACTAATATGTTTTCTGATGGTATGATGCTGCATAGAAAGTTGGATGAAGTTATAGCTGAAATAAGGACTTTAAATATATAAATTGCTGGTAACAGCTGCTACAACGGATTTTGGCAATTTGATTAATGGAAAAAGTTGGTTTTTTATTTGGGATGACTTGTCAAATATAAATATAGGATTTAGTTTAGTCCCAATCCCGTTCTTAGTAGTAGGACGTTAATAAACATTGCAAAGAACAGACAACTAATGGAAAAAATTACGGCATTTTATGAATCAACGCTTGGTATAGATTTAAAAAATTTAACGCATCCTATTTCCCAGTTAATATCTTTAACGAAAAAGACAACTGGAATTGAGGAAAAACAAATTAAGCAGAAGTTAAGAATGATTGGCTTAGCTTTACTGGACATTAAAGATTATGACCAAAATATTTATAATTTTTATATAAAGAAAACAGTAAAAAACGCAGATTTTTCCCTTAACGGTTGGCTTTTTGAAATTATACAATGTGCGAATTTAATTAAAACATCTAACGAGAATGAAATGCAATTTAAATTTGGAGATTCTAATGAAAAGGAGCCAGATTTTATAATTGATGGTTGTGGAATTGAATCAACATCAATAAGATTCCCAGAAGAATCTCAAAAGAATAACGCAGACTCTAAACTTCTTAGCAAATTCCGAGAAAAAAATGGAAAAGATTATGCAAACGGTAATTCTGTGCTTTTAATTGAAATTACCCAGACCGTTCATTTTGCCAATCAGGGTAATCATCAACCTAACACGAATTTCAATAATATTCTAAAAATTATTAGTGACGAAAGTAAATTTGGAATTGTTTTATGCTATGTTGAATATACGGTTCCACATGAAGGAAATTTACATTTTAAAGGCACTGTCTATCCTGCTTATGGTAAAGATTGTACAGAAAATGTAAAAACTTTATTTCAGAAAATTACCAAGGGAGAGTTTAATACTTTCGATGGAACGCAAAGAATATCAAAGTACTAGCGACGTTTATTAACATCTGTTTGAGAAGACTTACTCGAAAAAAAAGAAATGTATTTTGAAGATATGAAGAACTTCCAGTTCCACTAATAACTGATGATGAAAATAAAGAATTATTATTAATAAAGAATTATAATTATTAGAATTTATAATGTTACATATGCTGGCGCGATCGCCCCGCCCGTGAATAAGAAAATCTATAATAAAACCATAAAAAAAACTCCTTAATTTCTTAAGGAGTTTCTTGGTGGGCGATGAGGGGTTCGAACCCCCGACCCCCTCGGTGTAAACGAGGTGCTCTGAACCAGCTGAGCTAATCGCCCTATTTTACTAGGTTGCTATCGTTTGTGATTGCGAGTGCAAATATACGCTAGTTTTTGAGTTCTGCAAAGAAAATAGAATAAAAAAGAAAACTTTTTTTTAAATTCATTATATCTTGCTGTTTATGAATTTGTTATTAAAATGATTTTTTTAAACTTTTTTCTGCAAATTTCCTTTTCCTTAGTTCAAAGGCAATTCAGCAACAACAAAAGTGCTTCCTCCAACATAAATAAAATCATTTTCCGAGGCATTTTTCTTTGCTTCCGCGAAAGCGAGCTCAACCGATTCGTATTTTTCTCCAAACAAATTATACTTTTTGGCTGCATCCTGGAGAATTTCAGTACTTAATCCTCTAGACGAATTGGGTCTGCAGAAATAATATTGCGCTTTCTGAGGAAAAAGCGGTAAGATAGAATCAAGGTCCTTATCATTTACAACTCCCAAAACAATATGCAGGTTCTCAAAAGTTTCTTTCTGAATCTGATTCATTACAACCGCCAAACCATGTTTATTGTGCGCCGTATCGCAGATTATTTTTGGGTTTTCTCCCAACTGCTGCCATCTTCCTTGTAAACCGGTATTTTTTACGGTATTTAACAAACCGCTTTTTAGATTATCAATCGAAACTTTAAAATCGGTTTGTGAGTTTAAAACAACAACAACCTGCTGAACCGTTTTTTTATTGTGAAACTGATAATCGCCCAATAAATCAGAAGGAAAAACTCCTGAAATTAAATCAGCAGCAAAATAAATTGGCGCATCGTTTTCTTTTGCTTTGGCTAAAAATACAGCTTCCGTTTCCTCTGTATATTCTCCAATTACAACAGGAACATTCGGTTTAATAATTCCAGCCTTTTCTCCGGCAATTTCCGTAGTGGTATTTCCCAAAAACTGCATATGATCCAGATCGATATTGGTAATAACCGAAACTAATGGCGTAATAATATTTGTAGCGTCCAGTCTTCCGCCCAGACCAACTTCTATAATCGCAATATCTGTTTTTTCTGCAGCAAAATAATCAAATGCCAAACCAACAGACATTTCGAAAAAACTCATATCATTTGCTTCAAAAAAGTCTTTGTGTTTGGCTACGAATTCAATAACAAAATCTTCTGAAATATCGTTTCCGTTGATTTTTATTCTTTCTCTAAAATCTTTTAAATGTGGTGAAGTGTACAATCCAACTTTATATCCCGCTTCCTGCAAAACCGAAGCCAGCATGTGCGACGTAGAACCTTTACCGTTTGTTCCGGCAACATGAATACACTTTAATTGATTTTGTGGATTATCAAGATGCGCCGCAAGCAACTTAATGTTGGTTAAATCTTCTTTGTACGCCGAAGCACCCTGAAGTTGATACATGGGCAATTGGTTAAACATCCAATTTGTTGTTTCCTGATAGTTCATTATATTTGGATAAAATAGTTGTCGATTGAAATAATTTCCGGTTTTTTTAGTTTAATATTACAGTGAAATTATCTTTAATGCAAAATTGAAATATTTTTTAGAATTAATTATTAAAAACAAGAATTAAAATATGTTTAGCTTCATTCAATTACAAGCAGATACTATTGCAAACGCTGCATCTAACGTAGTTATCGAAAAAATTGCACCAAATACCGAAATCTCTGTTTTAGGATTTATCTTAAAAGGAGGTTTTTTCTTAATACCAATTGCCATTTTACTTTTTTACACGATTTATGTCATTTTTGAACGTTATATGTATATCAGCAAAGCATCGAAAATTGATGCAAGATTAATGCAGGATGTTGCCGATAAATTAAATGCAGGAAACATAGAATTAGCGAGAACAATTGTAGAAAGAAGCAATACAGCTGCAGGAAATATTTTAAAAGAAGGAGTTTTAGTAATTGGAAGACCAATTGCCGAAATCGAATCAAACATGGACCGTGCAGCCGATATCGAAATTGGTGAAATGGAAAGACATTTAGGTCACTTGGGACTTATCGCCGGTATTGCACCAACGCTAGGTTTCATCGGAACTATTTCTGGGGTTATCAAGATTTTCTACAGTATTTCTGTAACTGAAAATATTAGTATCGGAAACATTTCCGGAGGTTTATACGAAAAAATGATCAGTTCAGGTTCCGGATTAATTGTGGGTATTATTGCTTATAGCGCTTACCACTTATTGAACGGAAAAATTGATGATTTTGCCCTAAAAATTCAGAAACAAATATTAGAATTTGTCAATATAATTCAAAGAGCATAAAGTATGTCTATTAAAAGAAAAAGAAGATTTCATGCCGAAGTGGCGACTTCCTCACTTAGTGATATTATGTTTTTCTTGCTGTTGTTTTTCTTAATTATATCAACGCTTGCAAATCCTAATGTTATTAAAATGACATTGCCAAAAGCGAAATCAAATGAAAAAACCAATAAACAATTAATCAGTTTATCGGTTACAGAAGATAAAAAATTCTACATCGACAAACAGCCAGTTGCATTCGAAGAACTGGAAACGAGTTTGATGGCAAAAATAGGAGCAGACAAACAACAAACCGTTGTAGTAAGAATTCCGTTTAATTTGCAAGTTCAGGATTTAGTAGATGTATTGCAAATAGGAGTGAAGAACAATTTGAAGTTTGTAATTGCTACGAGTCCAAAGTAAGTCTGGTTTATAAAATAATTTTTAAGTTAAAAATTTAATATTAAAATGAAGAAATTAGGATTCTTAATCGCAATACTTTTAGTAGGTTGTTCAACGAGTATTTCAACTAAAATAACAAATAAAAATTTTCAGAAATTAGAAGAAAACAATCAAGTAATTGTACTTGATAAAGAGGATGAATTGCCGAATGACTCTGAATTAATTGGAGATGTAAAAATTGGAGATTCAGGATTTACTACCGATTGTGGATATGATAAAGTTATAGCAGATGTAACAAAAGAAGCTAAAAGTGCCGGCGCCAATATTGTAAAAATTATTGAACTAAAAAAACCTAGCATATTTGGCAGTACCTGCTATAGAATTAAGGCAAAATTATATCGAAATTTAAATGCTGAATCATTATCTACAGTTGCCCAAAACAGAAATCTAAAAAATAAGTCAAGACTTCCGGAAAATAGTGATTATGCTATGATTTATTTTTATCGACCTACAGGAGGAACAGGTGCAATGCTAGGTTATAAAATTAAAGATGCCAATGATTCTATTGTTGGAAGGTTGAGAAATGGAGAAAAATTTGCATTTAAAACAAAGAAATTTGGAGAACAGACTTTTTATGGAGCTCTAGAAACTAAAGAAGAGGTAAAAATAAATGTTGAGAAAGGCAAGGAATATTTTATAAGATGCGCTGTTACTATGGGTGTTGCTCTAGGAAGACCGGAAATTACCCGTATTGAAAATTATGTAGCTATGAAAGAATATGACTCAATGAAATAAAAAGATTATTTTAGATATTAATATAAAAAAGGCTTTATGATAAAATTTCATAAAGCCTTTTTTTTTATGTTAACTATAATTCGTGAAAATTAGTGCAATTCGTGTTTTAATTTAAGCTAAAATTATAAACAATCTTACCAACCTGTTTTGCTGCTGCGTTATCATCAGGCGACCATTTTGTATTCATTGCAGCAATTTTAGCTTGTTCTAATAAACAGCTTGCTGTATTGGTTGTTCCTTTTATTCCTGCCGTTGCACTTATTGTTTTTCCGTTTTGATCGACTGTAACTTCAACCACCACTTTTCCTTCTTCGTTACACGTATATTTTGGTGCAGGTTTAGATAATGCTTTTCTAGTTCCTAATTGATATCCAGAACCACCACCAGAACCTCCGCCGCTTCCGGCTCCGTAACCGCTTCCGGTACCAATACCATTTCCGGTTCCGTTTCCTCCGCCGGTTCCGCCACCAGAACCTCCAGTGCCGTAGTAGCCGTTAGAACCCAAACTTCCGTTTGCTTTTCCTTTATTTCCTGCTGCTTTATCGTCTCCGTCTCCGCCTTTGTTTGATCCTTTTAAAATACTTGATAAAGCATCGTTTGTAGAATTAGAAACTTTTGGTTTTTGAGGTACAGGTTTTGTTTCCGGTTTTTCAACAGGAACAGGTTTTTTAGGTTTTTCCTTTACGGGAATAACGACATCATTATCGTCATCTGCTGTGTTTTCCTGAGTAATAATGGCTTCTTCAGGAGTTGCTTTTGCAGGCGTTGCTTTCGCTTCATTTTTAACGTCAAGAACTTCACTTTTATAATTGGCTCCTGATCCTACATCGCTGTCTCCAAAGTTTATAGTCACGCCGCCACCGCCACCGCCTTCTGCAAGCGCTGCGTTGTTCTCCGGATTGTATGGAGGCCAAAAACGTATAAAAAACAGCAATAGTATTATTACCGCATATATCGCCGTGGTGAGTAATAATGATTTCTTTTTATCTGAAGAATCTGTGGAACTCATTTTGATTCTGAATTTTTGTAATGTATTTAATAAAAACGTTTAAAAGTACTAAAAATTGTTTACAATCAGAGGCTGAGCCGGATTTTATGGGCTGAGGTTTTTTTGCACGCAGATTTGGCAGATTTGAGCAGATTTTAAATTATTGTTGATTGAAAAATAAATATAGATCTGTGTAAATCTGCTTTAAATCTGCTTTAAATCTGCTTTAAATCTGCTTGAAATCTTTGAGCTAAATTTTACCGCAGAGTTTGCAAAGTTTTTTCGCAAAGTTCATGAAGTTTAGTTTAAGTTGATTCTCAAGGGAAGTTCGCAAAGCTTTAACGTTTTTCTTAGCGTTCCTTGCGTAAACCTTCGTGCTTTGCCGTTAAATAAAAAAAGCGAGCTAAAAACAAATTTAGCCCGCTTAGAAATAAAGTATAAAAAATTATACTAATTGTTTCAATGCAATCTCAAAAGCCGTTGCACTAATATTTGTTTTTGAAGGATTTAAAGCATGAGCCTTAACAATCGCATTTTTTATAATTTCCGAAGTATCATTAAAGATAGCCTCATCTGTCATTTGCACTTTTTTCTCCATGAAATAAGCAAAAACCCTTGCCATTCCGCAGTTTGAAATGAAATCAGGAATCAAGCTTACTTTACGGTCTACGTCTTCCATAATTGAACCGAAGAAAATTTCTTTGTCGGCAAAAGGAACATTCGCTCCACATGAAATAACTTCTAATCCGTTTGCCATTAAACTATCAATTTGAGATTGAGCGACTAATCTTGAAGCAGCACAAGGTGTGAAAATTTCAGCACCAATAGTCCATATTTTTGAGTTGATTTCCTCAAACGGAATCATATTGTCGGCAACTAATTTGTTTCCGTCTTTGTTTAAAAATAAAGTTCTGATTTCTTCAAAAGAAAAACCTTCTTCTTTAATTAATCCTCCGTCGCGATCAATAATTCCGATAACTTTTGCGCCCATTTCGGCTAAATAAAAAGCTGCTGCAGAACCTACATTTCCAAAGCCCTGAACAATTGCTTTTTTACCTTTAATTTCTCCGCCATAAGTAGCGTAGAAATGACGAACAGCTTCGGCAACACCGTAACCTGTAATCATATCTGCAACCGTATATTTTCGGGTTACATCCGGTGAAAATTTAGGATTTTCGATTACCTTAATTACCCCTTGACGTAATTGACCAATTCTATTAATTTTATCAGCTTCTGTTGGTTTAAAATGTCCGTTAAAAACACCTTCCTGCGGATGCCAAACACCACATTCTTCTGTCATCGGGATTACTTCGTGAATTTCATCCACGTTCAAATCTCCACCAGTTCCGTAGTAACTTTTTAATAAAGGCGAAACCGCTTTGTACCAACGTTGTAAAACACCTTTTTTACGAGGATCGTTCGGGTCAAAATTAATTCCGGATTTAGCACCGCCAATTGCAGGACCTGAAACCGAGAATTTTACTTCCATGGTTTTGGCCAGTGATAAAACTTCGTTCATATCCAGGCCTTTTCTCATTCTTGTTCCACCTCCCGCGGCTCCTCCACGAAGTGAATTAATTACTGTCCAACCTTCGGCTTCTGTTTCAGAATCTTTCCAGTTAAAAACAATTTCAGGTTCCTTATTTTCAAATTGCTGTAATAAATCTTTCATTTTGTTAAGATATGTTTATTTTGCGTAAAAGTATAAAATAGAATAATGCGAATAATGTATTTCAAGGCAATTTTATTCAACAAAATGAAAAAGCCGAAAACGTAATAGTTTTCGGCTTTGAAATTTATATAATTCAGGTAATTAAATTATTGCCCCAATAAATGTTTTTTTAATGTATCGTCAACCGGTTTGTCAGATAACCAGATTCCGAATAATGCTTTTTTGAAATCAAACCCAGGAATTTTTCCTTTTACAACATCATTTTTAATTACGTTGATCGTTTGATCAAAAGGATTGTATGCCAAAACAAAAACATCTTTTTCTGTAATTACATCACTTAATAATTTTTTAAAATCTTCAATTCTCGGTTTTAATTCCTCAAAATTGCTTCCGGCAGATTTTTCAAAACCTGCATTCATTGCTTTTGTTAGTTTGTTTGAAGAAACCATTGATGAGGTAATTTCAATTCGAATCGCCATTTCAGTATCGCTGTCAATAATAAATTTTGGATCCTGGCTTAATTGAGATAAATACAAAGCCTGAACATAAACTTCTAACCACATTTTAGATCTTCCGCCCGCGCCATTAAGCTGTAAAGTTTTGTTTTGAAATTCAATTTTTCTAGGTACAGTAACACCGTTTACCTCAAGGTGCGTTTGTGCAGAAACTGTTGAAAACTGAAGGCTTAAAATGAATGCAAATAATAGTAAAATCTTTTTCATACTCTATCGATAGTTTATTTTTTTTAGGCAAAATTAATGTTAATTTTCCGATTTTTTAACATATTGAAATTATTTTTTTTGATCTAGTTTATTCATAATCAAATTAGTAAGACTTGTTTTACGTACATATACGTGGTTTTATGGCTTTTGGTTTTTTTGCGTCCTGAATTATTTAAACCTTTATAAATAGTACTTTTTTATCGATAACTTAATTCTTAAATTTTGAAGAAAATGTTGCAAATTTCACGTTATAGAGACTAAAATTCAATATAATCACGAAAACGTTATCGTGATTCTTGCTAATATCTTAAAATTATATGCACGCATTGTTAATTCGACTTTAAAAATTATCTTTGGAAGCCTTTATTCAGGTGAAGAAAAAGCAATTCAAAAACACAAAAAAACCACTAGCCGAACTACTATTTTTAATTTTGGTTTAGCAAAAACAAAAAATAAACGACACTATGGATTTCAATCTTACCGAAGAACATTTAATGATTCAACAAGCTGCGAGAGATTTTGCCCAAAACGAATTGTTGGCGGGAGTTATCGAACGCGATGAAAAACAAATTTTTCCAACAGAACAAGTAAAAAAAATGGGACAACTGGGATTCATGGGAATGATGGTTGATCCTAAATACGGCGGAAGCGGTTTAGATACAATTTCGTACGTAATTGCAATGGAAGAAATTTCAAAAGTTGATGCTTCGGCTTCTGTAGTAATGTCTGTTAATAACTCATTAGTTTGCTGGGGTTTACAAGAATTTGGAACCGAAGAACAAAAACAAAAATATTTACCGGGATTAGCTTCAGGTGAAATACACGGAGCTTTCTGTTTAAGCGAGCCGGAAGCGGGTAGTGATGCCACTTCGCAAAAAACAACTGCTATTGATATGGGCGACCATTATTTGGTAAACGGAACAAAAAACTGGATTACGAACGGTAACACGGCATCTGTTTATTTAGTAATTGCCCAAACACATGCTGAGAAAAAACACAAAGGAATCAATGCGTTGATTATGACCAAAGATATGCCCGGTTTTTCTGTTGGTCCAAAAGAACAAAAAATGGGAATTCGTGGTTCTGATACACACTCTTTAATGTTTAATGATGTAAAAGTTCCAAAAGAAAATAGAATTGGCGAAGATGGTTTCGGATTTAAATTTGCAATGAAAACCCTTGCCGGAGGACGTATCGGAATTGCTTCTCAGGCTCTAGGGATTGCTTCTGGAGCTTATGAATTGGCTTTGAAATATTCAAAAGAAAGAAAAGCTTTTGGAACAGAAATTTGCAACCATCAGGCAATTGCTTTTAAATTGGCAGACATGGCGGTAAATATCGAAGCGGCGCGTCATTTATGTATGAAAGCGGCCTGGGATAAAGACCAGCACAAAAACTATGATGTAAGTGGTGCGATGGCAAAATTATTTGCTTCGCAGGTTGCAATGGATACGGCTGTTGAGGCTGTTCAGATTCATGGTGGGAATGGCTATGTAAAAGAATATCACGTTGAACGTTTTATGCGTGACGCAAAAATTACACAGATTTACGAAGGAACTTCTGAAATTCAGAAAATTGTAATTTCAAGATCGGTTATTGCGGGATAAATTTCCTTCAAAATATATTATAAACCCTTTCAGGCTTTGGCTTCGAAAGGGTTTTTTGTTTGCTTTTTAATTTTGCTACATTTACAAAAAGTATTTTTATGTACGAAGATTTAAAATATTGGTATTTGCGTGATCACAAATTGTTTAGAACTTTAAGTTTTTCTCAAATCAAACAATTGTGCATTATTACAGGTTTTAAAAAAGCATCAAAAGGCGAGATTATTTATTTTTCCTCTTCGGATGTTCCGCGCATATTTTTATTGAAAAAAGGAAATATAAAAATTGTGGCTATTGACGAAGATGGCAATGAAACCATCAAAGATATTATCCAAAAAGGCGATTTGTTTGGCGAATTGACTCTGGAAACGGATGATAAAGTCGAAGAATATGCCAAAGTACTTTCTGACGACGTTTCTATTTGCAGTTTTTTGATGTCAGACTTTGAAGATTTATTGCTTCGAAATCCCTCATTGGCACTTTCATATACCAAATTTGTTGGTTTAAAAATGAAGCGTATCAAAAATAGCTATGCTAATTTAATTTCTAAAGATGCCAAAACCAGAATGTACCAATTTCTAAAAGACTGGGCCGAGAAAGAAGGCGTTCGAAAAGGAAATATGGTGGCCATCGAAAATTATCTAACCCAAACAGATATCGCGCAAATTATTTGTACTTCAAGACAAACGGCGACTCAATTATTAAATGAAATGGAAAATAATCAGCTTTTGCATTATAGCAGAAGCGAGATTGTGATTCAGGATATTACCAAATTATAATTATTTTAGGCTAACTGTAAATTAGCCGACATTTTGTTTTTTCATAGTAAAGTAGTTTTACATCATCAATAATGATAAATGTAAAACTATGAAAAAACTACTCTTTATGCTTTTGGCAACAATAAGTTTCGTTGCTAATGCTCAAACCGCAGTGCCTAAAACTGCGAATGATATTGCTCCGCTGTTAATAGGAGAGAAAATTCCGGATATTACTTTAAAGACAGCTAAAAATGCAGCTGTTCAGCTTTCGGATTTATTTAAAAACAAAAAGACCGTTTTAGTTTTTTATCGCGGCGGTTGGTGTCCGTATTGCAATATGCATCTTTCTGCTTTGGCTGAAGCCGAAAAACAAATTCTTGATTTAGGATATCAAATTATTGCAATAAGTCCTGATACTCCCGAAAACTTAAAAATTACAGCAGAAAAAGATAAAGTAAAATATACGTTGCTTTCTGACTCAAAAGGAGATTTGATAAAAACGGCAGGAATTGCTTTTGAAGCTCCTGAAAACTATAAATCAACAATTAACGTATATTCTAATGGAGTGAATACGAGTTTTTTACCTGTTCCTTCTGTTTTTGTTGTAAATACTGATAGTGACATTTTATTCGAATATATTTCACCAGATTTTAAACATCGGATTTCATCTGAATTATTGATTTCTGTATTAAAAAACTTAAAATAAATAAAGATGAAAAAGTTAGTATTATTCGTATTACTATTTGTTTCGGTTTTTTCATTTGCTCAAAACGATTCGAAACGTACAGCTCAATATAATGTAGAAAATAAAGTTGCAATTCAGGGTTATGATCCGGTTGCTTATTTTAATCAGGGAAAAGCGGTGAAAGGCAAAAAAGAAATTTTAGCATCATATCAGGGAGTGATTTATAAATTTTCATCAAACGAAAACAAAGATGCTTTTTTAAAAAGTCCTTCAAAATATGAACCTCAATATGGCGGTTGGTGTGCTTATGCAATGGGAAGTTCCGGAGAAAAAGTCGAAATAAATCCGGAAACTTTTAAGATTATAGACGGAAAACTCTATTTATTTTATAACGCTTATTTTAATAATACATTGAAAAGCTGGAATAAAGACGAGAGTGATTTAAAATCGAAAGCTGATAATAACTGGAAGAAGTTTTATAAAGGATAGAAATCATGAAAAGAAAAAAAATAGTTTGGCTTTTAAGAATTGTGTCAGCTAGTATCTTATTACAGACATTGTTTTTTAAATTCAGCGGAGCTCAGGAAAGTATTTATATTTTCTCAAAATTAGGAATGGAACCTTACGGCAGAATTGGTTCCGGAATTGTCGAACTGGTTGCTGCTACTTTAATATTAATTCCCAAAACAACCTGGATGGGCGCTTTATTAGCCTGCGGAATTATGAGTGGTGCTATTCTTTCGCATTTATTTGTTTTAGGAATAGCGGTTGAAAACGATGGAGGATTACTTTTTGTATTGGCATTGATCGTTTTATTGAGTTGCATAGAATTAATTAATCTGAGTAGAAATAATTTTTTTAACCTTTTAAAAGCGAAATAATTATGTTGATAAAATCGATACATCGCAGTTTAGATGAGCTAATTAATTTATTAGGTCAGCTATCAGATCATGATTATTCAAAACCATGTGAAGCTTTAAGTAATTCAAGTATTGGAGAGCACACCAGACATATTCTTGAGATGTTTCAATGTCTTGATAAAAGCTATGATTCAGGAGTTTTAAATTATGATCAAAGAGAAAGAAATATACAAATTCAAACCGAGACAGATTACGCAAAACAATGCATTTTTGAAATAAAAAGAAGTTTGAAAAGCGAAAATAAAATACTTTATCTGGAGCAGTTTATTGATGGACTTACCATGCGAATTCAGACCAATTATTATAGGGAATTATTATACAATCTGGAACATTGCATTCACCATCAGGCTTTGATAAAAGTGGCGGTTTTGCAATATAAAAATGTTATGGTACACGAAAATTTTGGAGTTGCACGCTCTACAATAGAATATAGAAAACAATGTGTACAGTAAGTTTTGTAAATAATAATGGAGTTGTAATGATTACTTCGAACCGTGATGAACAAGTTGTTCGGCCAGGTGCAATCGCACCAAAAAATTACAATCAAAACGGTAAGAATGTTATATATCCCAAAGACCCAAAAGCGGGAGGAACCTGGTTTGCTGTCGATGCGGATAAGACGGTTTTAGTGCTTTTAAATGGAGGTTTGGAAAAACATGAAGCGGCTTTCTCCTATAGAAAAAGCCGCGGATTAATTGCTTTGGATATGATGTACAGTAAGTCTCCCAAAGATTTTTGGACTCAGATTAACCTTGAAAATATCGAACCATTTACATTGGTTTTGTATCAGGAAGAAAAATTATATGAACTTATCTGGAACGGTTTTGGAAAAAGGATGACGAAGTTAGACCAAAATAAAAATCATATTTGGTCGTCGGTTACTTTGTATTCAGGTGAAATCAGGAAAAAACGATTTGATTGGTTCGCGCAGTTTTTAAAAGATAAAAGTGAAATTTCGGCTCAGGATATGTTCGATTTTCATCGAAATACACAAGATGATGATGCCGAAAATGGTTTAGTAATCAACAGACAGAATGTTTTAAAAACATTGAGTATTACACAAGTTACAATAGAACAAAACAAAGGGATTATGAGGCATTATGATTTGATTAATGCAGAAGATTTTTCAACAACATTTATTAGTATTTAATAAAGTATCATGAAGCTATTTTTTCATAAAATCACCAATTGGGAATATTGGCCATTTCAGGTTTTGTACATTCCTATTTATTTTCTTTGGGCTTATTATGCCATCAAAGCAAGATCTATTTTTTTCTTTAATGCCTCAAATCCGAAAATTAAAAATGGAGGATTTATGATGGAAAGCAAAAAACAGATTTACGATTTATTGCCCAAAAAATATTATCCTAAAACTATATTGATTAAGGAAAATACAGATTTGAAAAAGATAATAGAAACCGTTGTCGAGAAAGGAATCTATTTTCCATTAATCGCAAAACCGGATATTGGTTTGCGAGGTTCTGGTGTAAAAAAAATAAAAACAGTTTCTGAATTAAAAAACTACGCAGAAAAAGCAAATTTCGATTTTTTATTACAGGATTTGATTCCGTTTAAAAATGAAGTTGGTGTTTTTTACGTGCGCCATCCACATCAAAAGAAAGGGAAAATTACGGGAATAGTTTCAAAAGAATTCTTAATTGTAAAAGGCGACGGCGTTTCATCAATTGAAGATTTAATTCATAAAACACCACGGTTTAAATTTCAGTTTGAAACTTTAAAAGAACAATATGGAGATCAATTGAAACGAGTTTTAAGAAAGGATGAAAGTATAAACTTAGTTCCGTTTGGTAATCATGCGCGTGGCGCTAAATTTTTGGATGGAAGTGATTTAATTACGCCAAAATTAACCGCAATGATAGATCATATTGCGACTCAAATTCCGGAATTTTATTTCGGGCGTTTTGATATTATGTACAACACTTTTGAAGAATTAGAAAGAGGAGAAAACTTTTTAATTGTAGAACTTAATGGCGCCGCGAGCGAACCAACACATATTTACGATCCTAAACATTCGGTTTGGTTTGCCTGGAAAGAACTCGCCAGACATATTACCTATATGTATGAAATAAGCGTTGTGAATCATAAAATGGGCGTTCCGTATTTAGATTATAAAGTAGGTATGCGGGAATATAAACTGCATCTTGCCCAGAATAATAAGATCATAAATTTTTAAAAAATGAAAAGATTAAAAAATATCTGTGTTGGTTTTCTGGTGAGTTTCATCGGTTCAATTCCGCTTGGATATTTAAATCTCGCCGGATTAGAGATTTACTCAAAATCGGGACTTCATAATTTAGTTTTATTTTTATTCGGAGTTGTTTTCGTTGAAACTTTTGTGATTTATTTTACGCTGCTTTTTGCCAGACAATTGGTTAACAATAAAAAATTAATAAAAATTATTGATTTTTTTGCTGTTGGATTTATGTTTGTTCTGGCTTACTTATTTTATTCAAATTCCAATCAAACAACATCTGCAAATAATCATATAAATCAATTTTTGATGTATTCACCATTTGTAATTGGCGTAATTTTAAATTGTTTTAATTTTCTACAACTGCCATTCTGGACGAGTTGGAATCTATATTTAATTAATGGAAAGTATATTGCAACCGAAAAACAGCTAAAATATTATTATATTGCAGGAACTTTAATTGGTGTTTTTTTAGGAATGTTGAGTTTGATAGTAACATTACAAACCTTATTTCAACAAGCAAACCAATTTTCAAAGTATGTAATGCCTGTTTTTATTCCGTTGTTTTTCATTCTATTGGGGAGTATTCAGGTATTTAAAGTGTATAAAAAATATTTTAAATCATCTGCTTTAGGGATTTAGGCTCTAAAGCTAAAACTCTTCATCCATGAAAAAACTATACTTTCTTCTTCCATTTGTTTTGTTGGCATGTAAATCGAATACAACAGTAGGCGATAAATCTTCAAAAGAAGCATCCAAACCAATTGAAATAACATACAAGGTTCAGGAAACTGAGGTTTCGGATTTCTTAAGATATCTTTCTTCAGATGAATTAGAAGGCCGCGAAACCGGAACCAGAGGAATAGAAAAAGCAGCAGTATTTTTGGAAGATTTCTTAAAAAAGAATAACGTAAAACCTTATTTTAAAACCTATCGCGATACACTTACCAATTTTAAATCGCCGGCTTTTAATATCGTTGGGGTTATTGAAGGAACAGATCCTGAACTTAAAAAGGAATTTGTGGTTTTAAGTGCACACTACGATCACATTGGTTTAGAGAAAAAGAAACAAGATGATGTTGTAAATAATGGAGCAAATGATGATGCTTCGGGCGTAACGGCTGTGGCTCAAATGGCAAAATATTTTACAGAAACAAAATCGAATAAGCGAAGTATTTTGGTTGTGTTTTTTGCCGGAGAAGAAAAAGGATTGCTTGGGTCTAAAAGTTTGGTTCAGAAATTAAAGGCTCAGGATTTTAATTTATATGCACAATTGAATATCGAAATGATTGGTGTACCTATGAAACGAGATTATTTGGCATACATAACTGGTTTTGATAAGTCAAACATGGCAGAGAAAATAAACCAATATACAGGAAAAAATACAATTGGTTTTTTACCAAAAGAAGCAGAGTATAAATTGTTTTACAGATCCGACAATTTCTCTTTTTATGAAGCATTTAAAAAACCATGTCAGTCGATAAGTACTTTTGATTTTGAAAATTTCGAATTCTATCATCATGTTTCAGATGAATTTAAACTAATGGATATTCCACATATGACCGCTTTTATTCAGGAATTTTTACCCGCTGTAACGAAAATGGCAGATACTCCAACAGAGGAAATTACAATGAAATAATAATTACTCTTTTTGTTGGATTGCTTATTTTTGCCACATGAAAAATATTATTGTTACCGGAACGAGTAGGGGAATTGGTTATGAACTTGCTTTGCAGTTTGCCAATGCAGGCCATCAGGTTTTGGCTATCTCGAGAAATACACCTCAGGCACTTTTACAACATCAAAATATAACTTGTCTTTCGGTTGATTTGGCAAACGAATTGGCTTTGGCTGTTGTTGAAGATTTTCTTTCTTCAACATGGAAAAAAGTTGATGCCGTTGTACATAACGCAGGAGCGTTGTTATTGAAGCCTTTCGCAGAAACGACTCAGGCTGATTTTGAAAGCATTTACAAAGTGAATGTTTTTGGAGTGGCAAATCTTACCAGAATTTGCTTGCCTTATCTTCAAAGCGGAAGCCACGTTGTAACCATAAGTTCAATTGGCGGCGTTAGAGGAAGTCTTAAATTTGCCGGATTGGCAGCTTATAGTTCAAGCAAAGGGGCCGTAATTACTTTAACCGAATTATTAGCAGAAGAATATAAAGAAAAAGGAATTTCGTTTAATGTTCTGGCTTTAGGTTCAGTTCAGACAGAAATGTTAAATGAAGCTTTCCCAGGTTATCAGGCGCCAATTTCGGCCGAAGGAATGGCCACTTATATTTATGATTTTACCTTAAATGGAAATAAATATTTTAATGGGAAGGTTTTGGAGGTTTCTTCGACGAATCCTTAATTAATTATGAGTTATAAGTTATGAATTATGAGTGAGAGTATTGTGAAGGTTAAGAGTTTTGAATTAGCTATTAGAGGAGTTAATTTTTACAAATGGTTAGTTGCGGAGAAGAAGGAGTTTGTGATGAGTAAACAATTTTTACGTTCAATTACATCAGTTGGGGCAAATGTTCGGGAAGCCATTAATGCACAAAGTAAAGCTGATTTTATTCATAAATTATCAATTTCTCAAAAAGAGTGTGATGAATCAATGTATTGGTTAGAAATATTAATTGGTACAAATTATATTTCTCAAATAGAATTTGAGTCAATGCATAATCAATGTGGCGAAGTGCTAAAAATCATCAAAAGCATAATAATTACATCAAAGAAAAATAACAAGTTAGTAAACTCATAACTCATACTTTATAATTCATAATTATTTTGAACGAAACCTTAGCTAAATACATTCCGGAGCATGCTGTAAAGCCTGCATTTGATTTGATTGTTGCCAATCAGGTTCATCTGAAAATCGTAAATGAGCGACAAACGCGTCATGGTGATTACAGGCGCGGTCATACGGGCAAGCATGAAATTACGGTAAATGCAAGTTTAAATAAATATCGTTTTTTAATAACGTTAATTCACGAGATTGCACATTTGGTTGCTTTTGAAAAGTTTGGAAGAAATATTAAACCGCACGGGGATGAATGGAAATTTACTTTTCAAAGATTAATGGTTCCCTTTATTCGTCCGGAGATTTTCCCGGGGCAATTATTGCCGTTGTTAGCGCGTCATTTTAAGAATCCTACAGCAAGTAGTGATACAGATACGACTTTGTCTCTGGCTTTAAAACAATACGACAAGGAAAACGATAAAAACTATGTTTTTGAGATTCCGTATGGAAGTGTTTTCAGAATTAAAAACGGAAAAATATTCAAGAAACTTGCCGTGAGAACAAAACGTTTTGAATGCATCGAAATAAGCTCAGGAAGAACCTATCTTTTTAATCCAAATGCTGAGGTTGAACTTTTACCAGGAAATCATTAACTGAAAGTAAATTCCAATAAAAAAAACCAAAAAAATAAATCCCAAATTCCAACGTGCTTAGTTTTGGAATTTGGGATTTTTTTTTTGGAATTTCCTGTATATTGGAATTTGAAAAAGTTTATCCTTCTCTTAAATACGCTTCTCTTACTTTTTTAAACAGGTTTGAAGAGTAAACAAACTTCACAATATCTTTATTGTCTGTTCTAAAGATTTCTTCTTTGGTTCCCTGCCACGCTTTTAAACCTTTTTTAAGGAATACGATGTTCTCACCAATTTCCATAACCGAGTTCATATCGTGCGTATTAATTACGGTCGTAATGTTATATTCTTTAGTGATTTCCTGAATCAGATTATCAATCAAAGTTGAAGTATTTGGATCTAAACCAGAGTTTGGTTCATCACAAAACAAATATTTCGGATTGTTTACAATAGCTCGGGCAATAGCCACACGTTTTTGCATTCCTCCGGAAATCTCTGAAGGTAATTTTCTATGAGCATCAACTAGATTAACTCTTTCCAAAACAAAATCAACACGCTCTTTGATTTTTGCTCTATTATCGTTGGTAAACATTTTTAGAGGAAAAGCAACATTCTCTTCAACAGTCATCGAATCAAATAAGGCACTTCCCTGAAAAACCATTCCAATTTCAGTTCTTAATTCTCTTTTTTCATCCGGATCTAAATCAGCATAAACTCGTCCGTCAAACTCAATAGTTCCAGAATCAGGAGTATGAATTCCTAATAAACTTTTTAATAATACTGTTTTTCCGGATCCACTTTGTCCAATAATTAAGTTGGTTTTTCCAGTTTCAAAAACTGTCGAAACCCCTTTTAGAACTTTGCTATCTCCAAATGATTTTTCTAAATTTTTTACTTCTATCATGATCCTAGTAACAATTGTGTTAGTATATAATTAAAAAGAATGATACAAACCGACGTCCAAACGAATGAAACTGTACTGGCTTTACCAACTTCTAGTGCTCCACCTTTCATATAATAACCATGAAAAGATGGGATTGTTGCCAATAACATTGCGAAAATTAGCGTTTTGATAAAGGCATAAACAATATGAAACGGAATAAATTCCATTTGTGCACCATCAATAAAAGCGGCACTTGTTGTAAAACCTCCGTAAACTCCGGCAAGCCATCCTCCAAAAATTCCCAAAAACATACTGATACCAATAACAAATGGATACAATAGCAAAGCAATAATTTTAGGGAAAACTAAATAGTTTAATGAATTTACACCCATTACTTCTAAAGCATCGATTTGCTCTGTAACGCGCATTGTACCAATACTCGAGGTGATGAATGAACCCATTTTTCCGGCCATAATAACCGAAATAAAAGTAGGGGCAAACTCTAAAATTACAGATTGACGTGTAGCAAAACCAATTAAATATTTTGGAATTAACGGATTTGTTAAGTTTAGTGCGGTCTGAATGGCAACAACTCCTCCTACGAAGAAAGAGATAAAACAAACGATACCTAGTGAGTCGATAATCAAATCATCGATTTCTTTGAAAATTAAATTTCTCATAACAGACCATTTTGTCTGTTTATTAAAAATTTCTTTTAGCATTAAAAAATATCTTCCTATCTGAGATAAGTAACGAATTAGCATCATAAGTTTTACAAATATTGGCTAAGGTAAAAATAAGTTATGAGTTTTGGGTTATGAGTTACCGATTTTCGGTTGTTTTTCGAATCAAATTAACTTTTGTTTCATTTTCTCAAAACGATATTTTCTTATAAATTTAGCCTGTTCGGGTGTAACTAATAAAGGTGTTTTTGCTTTTTTTGCTTTCCAGAATCCTGTGATATAATCGAAAAACAAGAATGGTTTTTTCTTCATCATCGCCAGTTTTGCCGAAGCAATTGCGGTAATCCAAAAACCGTATCCTAAGGTGTAAAAAGCTTCGCCTTGTTTATAACGTGCTGTTTTATTGTAGTTTGCGCCAGTAGGTTTTAAATGTTTTACATGTAAAGAAGCATCTGTAACTATTTTCCAATTATAGTATTTACATAGTAATTCGTCTACTGTGTCCCAGCCCATAGCGGGTTTTAAACCTCCAATTTGCTGGAAAGTTTCTTTTCTGTAGGCTTTTAATGCGCCGCGAATATGATCTTTATCTGTCAGGTTTTCTAAAGCCCAATCGCCATTTTTTTCAATATAACAGAATCCGCCCACCATTCCGATTTTTGGATCAGATTGAAAATGATTGATAATTGTCTCGAAATAATTGGAAGGAAAAATTAAATCGCCGTCTATTTTTACAATAATATCATATTCTGAATCCAATGTTTCAAAACCTTTCTGAAAAGCCTGAATCACTTTGCTTCCCGGCATGTGAATCGCATCCGAAGTTTTATTAACCACAGAAATAAACGGATTTTCTTTTGAAAAACCCAACACGATTTCTTCTGTTTTATCTGTTGAATTGTCGTTTACAACCACAATTTTGGAAGGCAAAACAGTTTGCGAAACCAAAGATTGTAAGGTCAGACCAATTAAATCCTGTTCGTTGTGCGCGGGAATAACGATGTAATACTTCATTTTAAATTCCAATTTTTTTTATCCCGAAGCCTCGGGACCAAATTCCAACAATTAAAAATAAATTCCAATCTTTTTTAAATTCCAAATTCCAACTTTTACCGCTACGGTCTAAATTGGAATTTGGAATTTATTTTTTGGGATTTAAATATTACGATTTTACTTTCTCGGCAACAACAATATAATATCTCGGAGTGAAATATCTTAAAAGTGGTCTAAAACCAAACTTTTTTACCGGATGTGTAAATTTTTGTCGATCGGTTATTTTCCAGCCAGTTTTTTCTAAAAGCCAGTCTAATTGCCAGTCTTCAAATTCATGATAATGTCTGTCCCACATGTCTGTTTTTGAACGATATGCCGGTGAAAACCATAAACGTAACGGAATCGAAATTAGCAATTTGTCACATTTTACGTTTTCTAAAATCGTGTACGGATTTAATAAATGTTCGAAAATTTCAAATGCCGTAAAAACAGTATATTCTTCTGTTTGCAAAGCCGTTTGATCGTTATCTAAATCTTCACCTTTTGTGTTTTTTACGGTATAACCATTTTCCTCCATTATTTTAGAGAACGGATTGGGTACGCCAAAATCAAAAATGGTTTCTGATGTCTTGACATGTTTTTGTAAAAATTCTAAAGTAAGTTTGAATCTTTTATTGGGAAACGTTTTTTCGTACATTTTTTATTTTTTATCGGCAAAGGCGCAAATATACAAAGTTATCTTCTTTTTTGTATTTTTTAATTAGAATGAAAATCAAAAGTCCGCATTTAAAATATGTTTTCAAATGCGGACTATAACTTTATACTTTATGTGATTTACTAATAGCTTCGTAGAAACGTAATCTTTATAGATAATTAGGTAATGGATTTTTAGAGCTCCATGGGAGCGATATGTTTTCCACTTGCCAAAATATCGCTCCGATGGAGCTTTTCCCAAAATGAATTATTTGTTCTATAAATGTGACGTCCCACTGGGACTTATTATATAACTTAATTAATATCGGTAAACAAAGGCATTAACGTTCATTCCGGCTCCAACGGAAGCAAAAATGACAACATCGCCTTTATTAATTTCGTGATTTTCTAATTTTCCTTGTATCAAAAGATCATACAAAGTTGGTACGGTTGCTACGCTTGAGTTTCCTAAATCATGAATACTCATTGGCATAATATCTTTAGGTGCAGTTTTGTCGTACAGTTTATAAAAACGATCGACAATAGCTTCGTCCATTTTTTCATTTGCCTGATGTATCAGGATTTTTTTTACCTCATCGATTCCAATTCCGCTTTTGTCTAAACAGCTTTTCATTGCGCAAGGAACCTGAATTAATGCAAACTCGTAGATTTTACGACCGTACATTTTAATGTATTTTATATCCGGATCTAAATCTGGATTATATGATTTTCCGAAGTAAAGGAAATTAGCTTCATCATTAGCATAAGTAGCACTTTCGTAAGATAGTAAACCAGTTTCGTCATCTTCAGAAGCCTCTAAAATAGAAGCACCGGCACCATCAGAATAAATCATAGAATCGCGATCGTGATCGTCTACAACTCTTGATAAAGTTTCAGCTCCAATGACCAAAACTCTTTTTGCCATTCCGGATTTAATAAATGCATTGGCTTGCAAAACACCTTCGATCCAGCCTGGGCATCCAAAAAGAATGTCATAAGCCACACATTTAGGGTTTTTTATATCCAGTTTGTTTTTTACACGAGTGGCCAAACTTGGTAAAATATCAGTTTGATGTGTACCTGTTTTTACGTCGCCAAAATTATGGGCAAAAATGATGTAATCTAAAGTTTCACGATCGATATTGGCATTTTCAAGCGCTCTTTCAGCAGCAAAAAAAGCTAAATCAGATGAAGTATGATGATCTTCGGCATAGCGGCGGTTTTCAATTCCGGTAATACCTTTAAATTTTTTAATTACAACTTCATTCGGGTATCCAAAAGGAGTTCCGTCTTCATTTAAAAAAATATGTTTATCAAAGTCAGTATTCTTAACTTCTTTATTAGGAATGTAACTTCCTATACCAATTATTTTTATTTTCATTATTCCTTAATTATCCGATAAATTTATTGCTAAATTATAAATAAATTTATGATAACTATCATAAAAAATACTATGCATGCATATAATTATGAAATAGTAATTTTTTTTATGGATATATTGTTTATTTTCTAATGATTTTGTGATTTTATCGAGATTTCAAACGTTTGCGAATTGTTTGCGAACTTATTTTTATTTCGTAGAATTCTTAAAGTCATTTTGATTTTGTTATAAATGAAACGGAAGATTTTAAAAGTGTTAAAATAGAAAACTAATAAAGTTTCAAGTTTCAGGTTTCAAGTTATTTGAAGCTGAAATCTGAAACTTGAAACAAAAAATAAACCCGACAGGTTTTAAAAACCTGTCGGGTTGGATAAATAAATGTATTATTTAAAGAAAAACTTATTTCTTAGTTTTCCATATAAGCTTCAATAGGAGCACAGCTGCAAATTAAGTTTCTGTCACCGTAAGCATCGTCTACACGACGAACAGATGGCCAGAATTTATTTTCAGCAATATACTCTAATGGGTAAGCTGCGTTTTCTCTAGAGTAAGGGAAACTCCAGTTGTCAGCAGTTAACATTGCCAATGTGTGAGGTGCATTTTTCAATACATTGTTTTTATCATCGGCTGTTGAAGCTTCAATCTCTTTTCTGATTGAAATAAGAGCATCACAAAAACGATCTAATTCTGCTAAATCTTCAGATTCAGTTGGTTCGATCATTAAAGTTCCAGCTACCGGGAAAGAAACCGTAGGAGCGTGGAAACCGTAATCCATTAAACGTTTTGCGATATCACCAACTTCGATTCCGTTTTCTTTAAACGAACGACAATCTAAAATCATTTCGTGAGCTGCTCTTCCACATTCTCCTGTATAAAGAATTGGGTAGTGTCCTTCGAAACGGGCTTTCATGTAGTTAGCATTTAAAATAGCATGTTCTGTAGCGCTTTTTAATCCTTCGGCACCCATCATTGTGATGTAACCGTAAGAAATTAAACAAACTAAAGCTGATCCGTAAGGTGCAGATGAAATTGCTGTAATAGCTTGTTCGCCACCAACTTTTAAGATTGGGTTTGTTGGTAAAAAAGGTACTAATTTTTCGTTCACACAAATTGGTCCAACTCCAGGTCCACCTCCACCGTGAGGAATAGCGAATGTTTTGTGTAAGTTTAAATGACAAACGTCAGCACCAATTGTAGCAGGATTTGTTAATCCAACTTGCGCGTTCATGTTTGCACCATCCATATATACTAATCCGCCATTGTCGTGGATTAGTTTCGTGATTTCAATAATTGAAGATTCGAAAACTCCGTGAGTAGAAGGATACGTTACCATTAAACAAGATAAATCATCCTTGTGTTCAATCGCTTTTTCTCTTAAATCTTCTACATCAATGTTTCCTTCTGGAGTAGTTTTAGTAACGATAATTTTCATTCCGGCCATCGCTGCAGAAGCAGGATTTGTTCCGTGAGCAGAGGAAGGAATTAAACATACATTACGGTGACTTTCGTTTCTTGATAAATGGTAAGCACGAATAGCCATTAAACCAGCATATTCTCCCTGAGCTCCTGAGTTAGGCTGTAATGTTGTTCCGGCAAAACCGGTAATTACATTTAATTGCTCCTCCAATTTTTTAAGCATTGTGATATAACCTTCTGCTTGTTCAACTGGTGCAAATGGGTGAATGCTGTTCCAGTTTGGCATCGATAAAGGCAACATTTCTGAAGCTGCGTTTAGTTTCATCGTACAAGAACCTAATGAAATCATCGAATGATTCAACGATAAATCTTTACGCTCTAATTTTTTGATGTAACGCATGATCTGACTTTCTGAATGATGATTGTTGAATACATCATGCGTTAAGAAAGAAGATGTTCTTTCTAATGAAGCCGGTAATTGACTTGAAGCAGTTAATTCAGAAACAGTAAAAGTTTCTTTTCCTAAAGCTTCAGCAAAAATCGCAATAATTTGATTAATGTCAGCAACTGAAGTTGTTTCGTTGAATGAGATCGAAATGGTATCTGCATCAACATAGTAGAAGTTTACTTCATTTTTCTCAGCAATCGCTTTTACTTTTTGAGCATCAGCTTTTACTAAAATAGTATCAAAGTAAGCTGTATTAGTTTGGTAAACGCCTAATTTATTTAAAGCTTCAGCAGCAGTAACTGCCGATGCGTGAACTTTACCTGCAATATATTGTAAACCTTTTGGTCCGTGGTAAACAGCATACATTCCGGCCATAACCGCTAATAAAACCTGAGCTGTACAAATATTTGAAGTTGCTTTTTCACGTTTAATGTGCTGCTCACGAGTTCCTAATGCCATACGTAAAGCGCGATTTCCATTAACATCAATAGAAACTCCAATAATACGACCTGGCATAGATCGTTTGTATTCGTCTTTAGTTGCAAAAAAAGCAGCGTGTGGACCACCATAACCCATTGGTACACCAAAACGTTGTGTAGTTCCAACCACAACTGCAGCTCCCATTTCTCCCGGAGAAGTTAAAGCAGCTAGTGATAAAATATCTGCAGCAAAGGCAACTTTGATTTCATTTTCTTTTGCTTTAGCAACAAAAGCACTATAATCGTTTACCTGACCATATTTACCCGGATATTGTAAAATGGCTCCAAAGAACTCATTCGAAAAATCAAAGTTTTCGTGGTTTCCAACAACTAATTCAATTCCAATAGGAGTTGAACGTGTTTGAAGTATTGATAAAGTTTGTGGTAAAATTTCTTCAGAAACGAAAAATTTGTTTGTATTGTTTTTCTTTTGGTCACGTGTACGAACGTCAAATAACAAAGCCATAGCTTCGGCAGCTGCAGTTCCTTCATCTAATAAAGATGCGTTTGCAATTTCCATTCCTGTTAATTCAATAACCGTAGTCTGGAAATTTAAAATAGCTTCTAGACGACCTTGAGCAATTTCTGCCTGGTAAGGTGTGTAAGCCGTATACCATCCTGGATTTTCGAAGATATTTCTTTGAATTGGCGCAGGAACTATCGTTGGGTGATAACCCAAACCAATATACGATTTGAATACCTTATTTTTCTTTCCTAATTCCTGAATGTGATTTGCGAATTCGTACTCCGTCATTGCAGGATCTAAATTCAAAGGCGCTTTTAAACGAATGTCATCCGGAAGAGTTTCATAAACAAGTTGTTCAATCGATTCCACTCCAATAGTCTTTAACATGTGTTGAAGATCTGTTTCTCTTGGGCCAATGTGTCTTAAAGCAAAAGCATCTGTTCTCATTTGTAGCTATCTATTTTTTAAGGGCAATGCAATTAACAAAGCGTAAACTTCAATTTAAGCAGTGTACACAAGGTTTATTACATTTTATAGTAAATGTGTTGTTTTTTGTGGCGCAAAATTAAGTATTATTAATAATTTAATAGGTATTTTTAACTTCAATTTTTATGAAATTTCTAACTAAAGAGTTGATTTGTTAATAATTGATTAGATTTAAGGAATGAAAGTGTTGAAACAAATATTTGATTTTTACCTCCATAGTAGTATTCATGTGGCTTTGTCGTGTTATGCATTAGTTCATATAACATTTTATTTCTTTCATATTCAATATGATGAACAAATGGCTTTGTTCGTTTTTTTTGGAACAATTGTGGGGTATAATTTTGTTAAATATGATGCGTTGGTTCGGGTGAAAAAAAAACCAATCGGAAATCAGTTAAAAATTATAGCAGTTTTGAGTTTTGTTTCTCTGATTTTAGTTGGCTATTATTTTTTTCAGTTAAAAAGAATTACCCAAATAGTCTCCTTTGGAATATTTGCTATAACTGCACTCTACACACTTCCGTTTTTTCCAAATCGTAAAAATGCCAGAAACTGGGCCGGAGTAAAAATTTACATTGTGGCGCTTTGTTGGGTAGGAGCAACGCTGGTTTTACCTTATATAAATGCCGAAATTCCTTTTACAGGCAACTTTTTTATCAAATGCATTCAGCGTTTTGTCTTAGTTTTTGTGCTGATTCTGGTTTTCGAGATTTTAGATTTAGCCAATGATGATCCGCATTTGCAAACCGTTCCGCAGACAATTGGCGTTAAGCGTACAAAAATTTTAGGCTTTTCATTATTAGTTCCGTTTTGGGTTTTAGGAATATTGAGTTTTACACTTCATGATCTTATTATCAATCTTGTAATGGTTCTTACTTTGATGTTGTTTATTCTATTCGCCAATACAAATCGATCAAAATATTATACTTCTTTTTGGGTCGAAAGCGTACCCATTTTTTGGTGGCTGATGATAGTGTTTTTGTAAATAAAAAAACCGATGCGTTCAACATCGGATTCTAAATAATAATATTTTGGGCGTGTCCCTCCGGGTCGGGCTATCCGCTGCAAGTCCTCGCACTTCCTTCGTCAGGCTGTGGGCTTTCCACTTCTATCCCTCACGCAAACCGTAAAGCGAGAAAATTCATTTTTTAAAGAAAATTTTAGATGATTTATTTGAATTGCCTCCAGCTTTAGCTGGAGGTAAAAATGACAGAATAAAAGTGGCTTTAGCCAAATATTATATTCTTTATTTAAATTATGCTATTTTTCAGAAACATCTTTTAGAACTTTATTTCTTTCCAAAAGAAACTGCGTCATATGTTTTTCGAGAAATAAAATATCAAATAATTCTCCAAAAATTCCAAAAGGTGTTTCATATTCCAATTTATCTTTCATAATTGTAAAACCATTTATTTCTTCAAAAAAATGCTGATGTTTGAAAGATTTGAATTTGCCTCTTTCCATTTCATCGACAAAATAATCGTGCAAATTCATTTTGGTAATCCGGCTTTTGTGTGTGAGATAAAATCCAAAATGTTTGCCGCGCCAGGTTACCGTTTCATTTAAATTGATTAATCCTGAAGTTATTCCGGCAATTGCTTTTTCACTTGTTTTACTCGCAGATTTCTGATGAATATCGATATTTCGTGAAGCATCAAAAACAATTTGTTTTGGTGCTTTTATTTTTGTTGTGAGGTTTATTGTTGTCATAATTAATCAGCTTATTTCAAGTCCCAGCGGGACGTTTATATTTATAGAACCATGAAAAAAAGGTTTTAGAACCCCAGCGGGGTGGAATGTTTAGGAATAATCAGAAAGCAATATATCGCTCCGCTGGAGCTTAAAAGAACGACGTATTTTTATGTTTTCTATAAATATTACGCTCTGCTGGAGCTATCAGAAAATAATAAATTATTTGCGTAACAAATCTTCAAAAGCTTCATCAATATCTCCAAACTTAAATTTAAAACCATTATCCAAAAGTCGTTTCGGAATGACATTTCTGCTTTTCAAAACCAACTCCGGCTGAGTACGAATAATGAATGAGCCAATTTCTAACAAAAAAGTATTCAACTGAATTCCGAAAGGAAAACCAACTGCTTTTCTAAGTTTCTGCATAAAATCAGCATTACGAACTGGTTCCGGAGAGACAACATTCACAATTCCGATCATTTCTTTTTGAATAATAAAATCAATTGCATTGGCAAAATCTTCTTCATGAATCCAACTCACAAACTGATTTCCTTTTCCTTGTTTGCCTCCAAAACCTGTTTTTGCCAAAGTCTTTAACGGAATAAATGCACCACCTTTTTTACCCAAAACAATCGAAGTTCGCAAAGCCGTTTTTAAAGTATTTGGCGTTTCGATTTTAAAAAATGCTTTTTCCCAGGAAAGGGCAACATTTATAGAAAAATCATTTCCAATTTCGCCATCAACCTCATCCATTTGTTTATCTAATGAAAAACGATAAATAGTAGAAGTTGATGAATTCAGCCAATGCTTCGGTGGATTTGTGCAATTCAAAACCGCTTTGTTTAAAATTCTTGTGCTTTGAATCCGTGACCATAAAATCTCTTTTTTATTTTCTTTCGTATAACGGCAATCAACCGATTTTCCTGCGAGATTAATTAGAACGGTTGCATTTTCGAGTTCGTTTTCCCAGCCGGAAAAACTCTTTGCGTTCCAGTTTACATATTTAATTCCGTCAATTGTTTTAGATTTTCCTCTGGTCAGAATTACAATTTCATCAAATTTATCTTTGAATTTATGGATTAAAACCTGTCCTAAAAAACCTGTTCCGGCTGCGATTATAAGTTTGTTCATTTTGAGTATGTTTTTTTTGCCACGAATTGCACGAATTACACTAATTTTTAAAATGTGCAATTTTAGTGCTAAAAGTTAATTTGTGAAAATTCGTGAAATTCGTGGCGAACTTTTAATGATAATTACGCTTTAAAAACCAATCTTTCTTCTTGTTGCGCTTCTTTGGCTTTTCTTTTTCCTCTAAAGAAGAAATACAAATTGAAGAACAACATTACTCCCAAATAAATAGAAAATCCGCCAATTTTGTAGCTCAATCTTTCGATTAATTCCTGATAACTGTTGTTGCTTAATTGCATTTCCAGAATCATTAAGGCAAAACCAATATTTAAAAGATAAAATCCGGTTTCAAAAAGTTTGTTGGTGGCTTCGGCAATATCTTCACGGCCTTTAAAAATGTCCAGCATAAATATTTTTCCGTTTTTAAAAAGAGTTTTAGAAACATAATAAGTAAGAAATAAAGCGATTGGTAAATAAAGTCCGTAACCGATTAAGATTTTTGTAGTTTCCATGATATTTAAATTTAAGGTATTATTTAATTAATTTATGAATGTACTTGGTTAGAATAATGATATTGAGATAATGCAATATCGAAATGATGAAAATGATAATTGCTGTTTTTGTTCCGATGGTTTCAATTAATTGTGTCGAATATGAAATTTTTTGCCAGGAAATAAGCGTCATTGCGCAATAACCAATGTTTAAAAGATAATATCCCAAAAGCAAAACCTGATTGATTTTCTGGCAGATATCCGCATGATTCGGGATGAGTTCTGCGACATAAATGTTTCCGTTTCTGTAACAGATTTTACCAACTCTTAGAATAATGAAAATCGTAATGCCGAGATAGATAAAATATCCAATGATGTTGAGATTCATGACGATTATTTTTTTGGGTTAATATTCATAATTTAAGCCGCGTTGTGTCAAAAGGTATGCAATTTCCAATTTGCGTTTGTTTTTTACTTCAATGGCAGATCCTTTTGCAAGAAAAACGGAAGTTGGAATTGCAGTTTCTAAAAACTCAAAGTCATGACCATAATTTTCCTGAAAATCAATATCAATTTTATGATTTAGAACTTTAAATTGTTCCCATCCAGGATGTTGAACTTCATACTCGAAAGTAGTTTCATCATCAATTTTTGTATATCCAAAATAATGTTCGGTTATAAATTTAGCTTCAGAACCGATTTCAATTTCTATTGGATTCTTTTCCGTTTCTAATTGAATTGTACTCCATTGTTCCTTATTTTTCCATTGATAGATAAAAGTTTGCGTATTATCATCTTCAACAATTTCATGTTTCATTTTCTAAGTTTCATAATGTTCCTGATACAAAGTATTTGCAATGAATGTAATCGCTTTTTTTGGAACAATTTCTTTGATGAAAACTACGCCGCGTTTCCATTCGCCGTTTTCAAAACGTTTTACGTAAAATCTTAAATTGACTTCTTCAAAATTGACATGAAACGGAATTTTTACGCCCAGAACTTTTGTGTTTTTAAACATAAACCCAACCAGACTTACATAACATTTGTTGTTCCAGATATCTATTTCAGTTCCTGCAGGAATATATTTTTCTAAGATTTCAGCATCTACCTCATAATTCAAAAGAGCTAAGTTTTTCCATTCTGCTTTTAGAAATGAATCAGAAGTAATATTGGCTGTCAAAAAGTAGAAGTAAGTTGCTATTACCATTGGAAACAGAAAAAAACTAATAAGATTTCCGAAATCATTTCCTAATGCAGAATTGGTAAGGATCATAAAAAAATCAATCAAAACCAAAATCCAGTAAAGTCGAATTTTTCTCTTTTTTTCTTTGCTGAGCTCCTTCATTTTTACGAGTAAAATAATTCCTATTGTTACTTGTACAATCCCTAATACGATTTGAAAGAGCATTCCAAAATAGACTAGAAGATAAAGTCCAAGAGTTGTGAAATAAAATATTTTGTTGATTTTATGTAATGTGGTAAATGTCATGATATATTTATTTTTGAATTTTAAGAAATTCATTTGCTGGTTTTTTTATAGATTATTACTGAAAGGTAAATGGCAAGAAGCAGAGGAAGACAAAATAATACATCGCCAATGTTGTTGATATAATAAATATTTAGATTAAAGAGATAGATGTAAAAAAACAAGATAACTCCAGCAATATAAATTTGAAGATAGGTATTACGAGGTTCGGAAAATATCATTTTTACTGCCAAAATCACTTGAATGAACCCTGTTATACTAGTTGAAACCAAGGCGTTAATAAAAGCTTCATCTTTAGCAATAGGATAAGTTAGCAATATCAAAAATGGAAGTCCAATTGCAAACGTATTGAGTAATTTTATAGTTTTCATAGTTATTGAGTATTTTAAACTTTCAGAAAAAAATGAAAGTTTTAATTAAATTTTTTTACTTCATGATTTTTAGAACCAAACGTCCCAACCAGTTTTCGTTGAACTCTGTTATTTTATCTAACATATTATCTGCTTTTAAAACAAAATCGTATAATTTAGAAGTTTGATCAACAAAATGTTTTTCTTCTGCAGAGGACTCTTTTGCTTCAATTGTCGAAACTTCTTTTAAAATTTTAAGAGCAGGTTTAATTTCCCTTTTGCTTCTTTCTCTTGAAATTTTTACCGCTAATTCGTCTAAATCTTTTTCGGCAGTAAAAAACTCTCTTCTTTCTCCGGCTTTGTATTCTTTATAAACAATTCCCCAATCCATTAAAGCTCTTAGGTTCATGCTGGCGTTTCCGCGCGAAATTTGCAATTCCTCCATAATGTCTTCCATCGAAACAGCTTCATTCGAGACCATTAATAAAGCATGAATCTGTGCCATGGTTTTATTAATACCCCATTGAGAACCCAATGCTCCCCAGGTTTGTACGAACTTATTTTTTGCTTCTTTGAATTCCATAGATCAAATGTAAGTAAAAGTTTTTAAACTTTCAAAAATAAATGAAAGTTATTTTTAAAAGTATATTATTTTTTAAGAATAGTCTTATGTATTGTTTTTTGTGTTTTATGACAAAGAATCTTCTTTCTGTAACATTTTCCTAATTAAATCTGTAGTTCTAAAATAGCTTTGGGTATAAATTTTTAAAATTATTTTTTAATATCCTCATTATTAATAAATAATCAAGTCGTGGAGCAGAACCCACTTAAAAAACGAACTGTTTCGCTCAGTAAAATGCGAAGGTGTCATCTGAAAAGCCTTATGAGTAAGACAAATAATTAAATCATTAAGATATGAATTCATTTATTGGAAAATGGGTAGATCAACAAAATGTGTTAATCACAATTACCGGATCTAAAACTAGCATTAGTGTAGCTTACGGCAACGGACGCGGCCCTTTTCAAGGTACTCTAAACGCTTCTAATCCATCAGTAATTACCGTAAACTTTACGGATGATGGAGGAAATAAAACAGGTACGCTGTCAAATAACAATTCTGATATAAATTGGGATAATGGGACAACTTGGAAACAATTAGTTTATTTAAGAAAAAATGCATGGGATGACAACAACGGTGGTCAATTTATAGATAAGTCGGGCAATTATACCGACCTTTATTGGTATGCAAAAGCTGTTAAGGTAATGCAATCCCGCCCAATAAGCGACCCTACCAGCTGGTGGTTCTATGCTGCAATCCATGGTGAATTACTATTGCCAGGATCTTTATATCCAAAGCCATACCAATATCTAAACTGGAAGAATGTTAACTACATAGGAGCAGCTGCAAATTTAAGTGTGGTTCCATCCAATGCATTAACAACTGTTTTTTGGGATCAGTGTCAGCATGGTACCTGGTTTTTCCCTCCTTGGCACAGAGGTTATTTGGTAGCATTAGAAAATATTCTTCGTACCATTATATCTCAATTAAATGGCCCTTCGGACTGGGCATTGCCCTATTGGAATTATCTAAACCAATCTACAGTCTATATTGAATCTCATATCCCTCCGGCATTTACACTTACTGTTTTACCGGATAACACACCAAATCCTTTGTACGTACCTGAGCGTTATGGATCTAATGTACAAGTAGGTAATGGAGAGAATTCAGCAAATGATCAATGCCAATGGGATACCATTTACAGTGAAGGGGCTGCTCCTGCACAAATTGGAGCAGGTGATTTAAATGGCTATTTTTATGGTGGCGGAGAAACCGGATTTTCACATAGTGGTTCAGAAACAGGAGATCTTGAGCAGAATCCTCATAATTTCGTTCATGGTATGGTAGGTGGACAAAATGCTGCGGGACAAATAGGTTTGATGGGTGTGCCGGCAACAGCTGGGCTCGACCCTATATTTTTCTTGCATCATTCTAATATTGACCGTATGTGGGATGCCTGGAATGTAACAGGACAGAATAACAATCCTTCGGATGTAAATTGGCTGGCCGGACCAACTGCAAATGGCAATTCACAATTTGCTATGCCTTTGGATGCACAGGGTACTGCCTGGTATTACACACCTGCAGATGTTCAAACGACAAATAATTTGAAGTATAACGGATCTTATTATTCTTACACATATAGCGATCTCTCTTTAACTTCTTATGACACAATTCAACCGGGTTTTTTGAAAGAGAACTTATCTCTTAGATTAAATAAACTGAGTGCGATAAATTTAGAAACAGGAATTAAGATGGCTAGTAAACAAAATAATGAATTAGTTGGAGCAAGTAGTGGTTCAATTACATTAAAGGATAAAGAAACTAAAGCTACTGTTCAATTGGATAAAACGGCATGGAAATCAGTAAAGAATAGTCTTTTAAAAGCTTCTGTCTCTAATATCCCCGATGAGGTATATCTTCAGTTAGAAGGTGTAAAAGGAGGTGCTGACTCCAATTTTCTTTCAGTTTATGTAAATAATACATTTATTAAGTCTGTTTCTCTTTTTGGACTCCTTGGTGCATCTCTTAAAAATACGGCTCATGGCGGTGCAGGACTTACTTTTAAATTCAATATCACAAGTATTGTTGATGAATTACATCTGGAGAGTGCTATTGATATTAATTCACTAGATGTTCAAATAAAGAGTAAAGATGCCCCTCTCGATGGTGATGAAATCACAGTAGAGCGAATAGGCATTTACCGTTCAGGGCAATAAGTCAAAAAAGACATATGAAACTTTCACAAAATAAGCGTATTGCAATTAATTTAGTATTTATCAGCATTTTTGTCTGGACATTACTTTTGGTAAACCCAGGTCATATTATGGCAATGAAATACTGTCATGTATTTGCTTCATGTCCCTCTGCAACATCATTCCAGATGTTGCTAGAGATGAAGCTTTTTTCTGCGCAATTAATTGGTTGGGGGCTTATGGTGGTTGCAATGATGCTTCCTAAATTAATTCTGCCCATTCAGTTTATTTACCAGCAGAGCTTCAAACGCTATCGTTTCTTGTGTTCTTTATTATTTGTGTTTGGCTATATATTAGTATGGATGGTTGTTGGTGTTTTTATGATAGAAATAATAATGGGAGTTAACCTTTTACTACCCATGTCCTATATGCCTGCATTTGGATTATTTGTTATTGCATTAGTATGGGAGATTTCGCCAATAAAGCAGCGTTTTTTAAACCTCGGTCATGATCATCGAATTCTGTCAGCCTTTGGATGGAAGGCCTTTAGGGATTCATTATTTTTTGGACTTACCCACGGTGTTTGGTGCATTGGTTCTGGATGGGCATTGATGCTATTTCCTATGCTTTTACCCAAAGGGCACAATTTAGCGATGCTAGTTGTAACTTTTATTATGATTAGTGAGCACCTGGAATATCCAAGATTCCCTAAATGGCTCTTGATTCCTCGTATGAAATTATTAAGAATCATTGTCGTGCAAACAAGAATCAGATTGATGATCTTTTGATTTTATAGAGCCTAAACCCAGAATCCACATTATTACTTCAATTAGACTTTTCTTCAAGAACTAATACTCCTTTTTATATTAAAATTAGAAGTATTAGTTCATGGGGACTATTCTATTGGTATTCACTGAACTCCGTTTTGTGTATTTTTTTTACGCTGATAATGAGTGTGTTATGGAAAAAAATGACTCATGTTAATTTTTAAGGCTCCCATACATAATAATCCCTCTCTTATATCATTTTTTTATTCCGGACTTTACTTCTGAGGTAATTTTACTACAGAAAATAAAAAATAACACCATTTGTTTTTAGGATTTGTTTCTAATTGATTTCTCATAAGACTGCCTTAATAAGTTGATATGATTTATAAAAGTTTGTTAGATGAGAAAGACAAATTATAAGGAAACAACAAAATTTAGAAAGTGGAGCAGAAACCACTTAAAAAACGAACTGTTTCGCACAGTAAAATGCGAAGGCGGATCTGAAAAGCCAAATGAGTAGGACTAAAACTAATTGTTATGCAACCAATACCTGTAAAAGTTAAAAATGTTAATGTATATCCTTATGTCGAATGGCATGGAGGAGGAGTTGGACCTGTAATTCTTCCGGTTATCGAAGGAGCCAGCGGAACTTATGCTGTTGGAACACTTATTATGTCTGTATTCTATAATCTTGACCTTAATGTCACCGAAAAACCTAAGCTGGGCATTCACCAAAGATATGTAGCAATGGGCGAAACAGAAGACGGAACTCCTTTTACGACTCCGTGGATGTATTGCACAAACGCAAGTAATCAGCCGGAATTTGGAAGAACTATTACACTTAATCAGCCAAACTCTGAAGCAAATAGTGTAGGAAGTGTGCCTCCTTATATTACACTTGGTCCGCTTACGGATATTACAGTAAGTCAGTTATTTCCACCGCCGGCAATTGGGCAAATATTGCTTATTGAAAGTGGTTCCGGAAATGTTATTGCAACAAGAACCGGTACACCTCACGAAATGGGAGTTGAAGTAAAAGGCGGTAAACGTTTCGGAAACTTATCGGCAGGAGCAAAAAACATCATTATTACCGGAAAAAACCAGGACGGAAAAACAGTAACGATGGGTGATTTAACTTGTTTAGATCCAAATGAACCGGCAATTTTCTTACGTCAGTTTGGACCTTTTAATTAAAACAATAATCAAATATTAATCATAAAAATAAAAATTATGGGAGTAATGATGCCATATGGCGCCGCCATTAGAGAAGCTTTGGCTTCGAACGATTTAACAAAGATGGAAGCTATTGCAGAGCAAGCAAAACAAACAATAAAACAACAAGGAGATCTTACTGCAGCGTACTTAGAATTGATTGAAGCAATTGCTGCACTAAAAACTAAAAAATAGTTGTGTTGTCTTGTAGAAATAAAGGTGTATCCGAAAAACCTAAAAGAGTAGGAATAATTTAAAACACAAATATCATGGGATTTATACCAATGTACGGAGTGGCGATTCGGGATGCTATCGCTTCAAACGATTTATCTAAAATGGAAGCTATTGCAGAACAGGCCAAGCAAACCGTAAAAGAACAAGGTGACTTAAGTGCTGCTTTGGTAGAATTGCTGGATGCAATTGATGCTTTAAAAAATAAAAGATAAAAAAATAACGAGCTGTCTTGTTAAGTAAAACAAGGGTGGATCCGAAAAACCTTAAGAGTAGGAATAACTTAAATCAAATTATTATGGGAGTAACAATGCTTTACGCAGCAGGAATCAGAGAAGCGATTGCTTCAAATGATTTAGAAAAAATGAAAGCAGTAGCTGAACAGGCGAAACAAACTGTAAGAGAACAAGGAGACTTAAGCTCAGCATTAATTGAATTGTTAGAAGCAATTGAATCGCTAAGAAAGTAATCTAAAAAAGACGGTTTATTAAGATATGCTTTTTAAACCGTTTTTTTAAATAATGACCAAACCCTAAACAAAATTAAGATGGATACTATTAAGACTTCAACACGATACAGAGTAAGAGACGATTATAAAACTGCCACGCCGGTGCATGTAGTATGGGAAATTACTTTAGCCTGTAATTTGAAATGCTCGCATTGCGGATCAAGAGCTGGAAAAGTAAGGCCTGGTGAATTAACGACAGAACAATGTTTCGGAGTTATTGATAGTCTTAAACGTCTTGGTACAAGAGAAATTACAATAATTGGCGGCGAGGCTTTTTTAAGAAAAGACTGGCTGGAAATAATTGAAAGAATAAGCCAAAGCGGCATTGAATGTTCGATGCAGTCGGGAGCATACAATTTAAATGAAGAAAGAATTATTGATGCCAAAAAAGCAGGAATCAGAAACATTGGTGTTTCTATTGATGGATTACCGGATACGCATAATAAAATCAGAGGAAGAAGAGATTCATTCGAACATGTAATTCATTGTCTTCAGCTGTTAAAAAAGCACAATATTCCATCAAGCGTAAATACCGTGATTACAAAAACCAATAAAAATGAGCTGAATGAATTATTGGAGGTTCTGATTGAGAATGGTGTTAGAAATTGGCAAATACAATTGGCCGTTGCCATGGGAAATGCCGTTGATAATTCAGAAGAATTGATTTTACAGCCTTATGAATTAAATGATTTTTACGAAAATCTTATTGTAATCTATAGAAAAGCATTAGCCAATAATGTTTTAATACAAGCAGGAAATAACATTGGATATTTTGGTCCATACGAACATATTTGGAGACAAGGCAATGAAAAATATTATACAGGCTGTTCAGCAGGACATACCGGAATTGGCATTGAAGCCGATGGTAAAATAAAAGGCTGCCCGTCATTACCTACAAACGCATATACAGGAGGAAATGTAAAAGACATGGATCTCGAAGACATCTGGAAATACAGCGAAGAAATGGTTTTTTCCAGATATAGAAATAAAGAAGAATTATGGGGAGGCTGTAAAGGCTGTTATTATGAGTCTTCTTGTTTGGCGGGCTGCACCTGGACTAGTCATGTGTTGTTTGGCAAAAGAGGAAACAACCCGTTTTGTCATTACCGTGCTTTAGAATTAAAAAAGAAAGGTCTTAGAGAACGTATCAGAAAAACACAAGAAGCGCCCGGACTTTCTTTCGATCAGGGACTTTTTGAAATTATTGTTGAAAATGAAAAAGGAGAAATTGTAGAAATACAATCTCCTAACGATACTCCATTGCTTCCGGTTTCAAACAATACAGACAGAGTTCCCAGAATTCCCAAAGCACTAAAATTATGCAATGGCTGTGATAATTATGTGTATGAAGAAGAAACTACCTGCACTTTTTGTAATGCCGATGTTCAGAAAGTAAATGATGAATATGCCATTAAAATGGAAAGAGCAAAACGATCGCTGGAGAAACTCGAATTATTAATGATGAAATAATTATGGAATTACTTAAAAAAATCCAATCAGAAATTGACCAGTATTCGAATACTATTGAAGACAATTTAAGTTTGCCGGATATTACCATTAAATACGGTCTTAATTCATACAGATACGGATCATCCAGTTTTTTGGATGATCTTTTTGATCCCATTCAAATAACTCATGAAACGGTTTTTTATGATTTGGGTTCTGGTTACGGAAATATCATTTTATACGGAGCTGTAAAATATCCGGAAGCAAAATTTATAGGAATTGAAATTCTGGAAGAACGAAATCAGGTTTGTATGGATTTAATAGAAAAAGAACAAATACCAAATGTTGCCGCAATTACAGGCGATATTTTAAAAACAGATATTTCTGATGGTACTGTTTTTTACCTCTATAATCCTCTTTTTAATTTTCAATACAAAACATTATTAGATAAGCTATATCAGATTTCATTAAACAAAAATATAGTTGTAATCGCTGAGTCCCGATGCAATTTTTTTGATGAAGCCCACTGGTTAGAACAATACCATCTTAAGGATATTGATGTGATTAGAAAAATCAAATATTATCGCTCTAAACCTTGAGATCAGACTAATAAATATCAAAAGGAAAATAAAATAGTAACCAATTTAAAACCCAAAATAATCATGACCAATTTAAGTTCCATCATTCTTCCTGTTCTTCAGGGAATGGAAGAATCCCATTTAAAAGACCAATTGTTGAAATTCCTGCCAAATCAGGAAGAATTATTTTCAAAAATTGAAAAAAGTTTTAATCAGCTTACTTCAAAAGTGCAGGATAAGGAAAGATTACAGCGCTTTTTTCATAGTTGGAGCCAGACCAATAACAGTGCCATGACCGTTGCAGGAATTAGCAACCGTATGACAATGCTGGTTCATAAAAGCCAACCCATTGCAGACGAAAAAGCGTTATTGCACTCCATCACAAGTTTAAATAGAATTGTAGATGAGGATTTGGCAGTTGTGGGCAGAATTCTGCATTCTCAAATGTTTTATACCATGGCAACGACTATTTGTACAGATGATGACTGGCTTTCGCGTAAATATTTAAACCAAAGCGCTTGTGATTTTAAAGCATGGAAAGATCAAAATTCATTACGAAATAAAGATATTATGATCGCATTATTGACCACTTTGATTCATGAAATTTATACGCATGGCGAAGTAGAATTAATACTTCCAAAATTTCAATCATGGCTGTTAAACGATTACGGTTTTTCTGAAGAAGAATGTGATAAAACATTGGCATGGATAAGTGTTCATTGTGGTCCAACTGAAAAAAATCATTTCTTTTTTGCCGTTAGTTCAATATTTCATTATGCCAAAGCAATGAATGTTAATCTCGAAGCGTATGATTTAGAAGTAATTATTAAAGATTATTTGGCTAAAAAATCGGCTGTGATGGAAGATCTTTTAGAAGTTGAAGAATTGAGTTTTTAAAAATAAAATTATTACCAGAAAGAAATTCCCAAGTCATTATGTCGAAAATTAAGTTGCAGCAAAACCAAGCCGAAAAACAAGAAAAATGGAATGAGTTATTTTCAGGATATTTTCAGAAAGAGACAGGATTAAATGGCGATTATTTTGCCAATTCTTCTGTAACGCTATCTTCAGAATATAGCGAGGAAATGAATCAATTGTGTTCTATTTTGAATAAAGCTTGTACGGCAATTGTTCTGAATTATTTTGAAGACGAAAGAATTCGGAAATACTATCAGCTTGATGATGACCTGGAAACTTTATTGAAAAAAAGTAATAATGCAGCATACAATCAGGGTTTTTATCGCCCTGATTTTTTATATGACAAAAACGATCAGCCCAAAATTTGTGAGATAGGCGCCCGATATCCTTTAAACGGCTGGATGATTAGTTATTATTTGCAATTAATAAAAAATTCAACAACTGCCAATAAAGATAAAACAGAAAATAATTTAGAAAATCTTATTGACGATTTATACAATCAATTTGTTCCTCATCAAAAAATAGCTCTCCTTCATGATGATGAAAAAGGAACAGAGATTTTTTATCTGCAAAAGGAATTGGCAAAACTAAAAATCGAATTAATATCTGCAAAACCTCAGGATTTAATTCTTTCAAATGATTTAATATATGTAAACGGTGAACCGGTTTCGCAATTTATATTAGAAATGGATCGGGAAGAATTAAAAAAAATAAAACCAGAAGTGCTGGATAAGCTTATAAGCGGAAAGTCTTATTTCAATGATATTCGAACTTTAATTTTAATTCACGACAAAAGAGTTTTGGCTGTCATGTACGATGCTCAAATTATGAATGATTATTTAAGCAAAGAAGATTATGATTTTTTGCAAAAGTATCTCATTCCGAGTTTTGTGATTACAGAACCTTTCGGCTGCGACATTTTTATAAATGGCGAAGAGAATTTGATTTTAAAATTAAACAGCGGCGGAAGAGGCATTGGTGCGTATGTTAAAAAGGATTGTACAACTCAGGAATGGGAAAAAATTATTAGAGAAAACTGGAATAAATACCTGATTCAGCATTTTGTTGACCAGCAAGAGTTTACCGATGTCGAAAATAATCGTCAGATTCATTTAGTAGGGATGTTATTGTGTAAAAATGATAAAAATTATGGATCCGGTTTATTTCGTGGTTCAGACGAAACGGTGGTAAATGTGCATCAGGGGCGAGCTTTGATTTATCCAATTTTAGACTAATAAATCATGAAACATACAGTTATTATACCGCTTTATAACAAGGAGGAATATATATGGGATACAATTCGTTCACTGGCTTTTCAGGAAAAAAAAGCATCTCAAATTATTATAATTGATGATTGCAGTACAGATGAAAGCCTTTTTTATCTGGAAGATGCAATATCGTTTTTTGCACCACAATTTTTACAGACAGATATTCAAATTATTGAACTAAAAGAAAATAAAGGTCCCGGTAATGCAAGAAATATTGGGATAGAACTGGCAACTGGAGAACTTATTAGTTTTCTGGACGCAGACGATTGTTATACTTTTTCGTGTTTAAGCGAGGTTGATTCCATTATGCAAAACGAAAATATAGATGTTTTAATACTCGGTATTCTATTGTTTCCATCTGAATATTATCTGCCAAAAATTAAATCGTTCGAGACAGAATTGGTTGCTCTTTCAGATGAATTGTTTTTGATTCCCAATGTATTGCATACCATTAGTTCGCCGGATTTTATTATGGGAGTTGGCAGCAATGTTGTTATTCGCAAAAAATATCTGAAACACATTCGCTATGAGACTAATGTTTCCTTAAATGAGGGCATTGATTTTTGGTATCGTGTTTTAAAAAGTAATAAAAACGCAATGGTTGGATTACTGAATAAAGCGTGTATTGAAGTAAGAGAAGTGAAAGGAAGTTTATCCCGCCAGAATTATACGAATTGGAAACAATTAGAAATTCCGGTTTCTGTAAAACGATATCAAAAAAGTGCTAATCTATACGATCAGCAATTAATGGGAATGTTGTCTCAACGATGGTTGGAGCACGCAATGGAACGATTGCCTTCGTTGCGGCAAAAAGCTCTATTTGTTTTGCATCATTTCAGGACTTTAATTAGAAACCGCTATTATTTCAAAAGAAGAAATAAATAAATCCATCAACTATGTATTCAGCTTGTATTTCTCCAGAAATAGATAATTCAGTATTGCAGGAATATTTTGAATTAGCCAGAAAGAATCCTTTATACATCGAATTTTATAAAGGAAATGATCTGGCAACCGAAACGCCAATGCTCAGCAAAAAAGAGTTGATGCCGATTTTAGATACCAATTTTAAACTTCAGGAAGAAAAAACAGGTGTTTATTTGGTTCGCTCGGGCGGAAGTACGCAAAAGCCTTTGGTTTTTCCGGTTGATATACAGGAAAATCAAAAGCAACGCCTCGCCTTGGCAGAAGAACTAACCAGGAACAATTTCTTTACTTCTAAAACGATCGCTTTGAATATTTTTGGTTATTCAGATATGTACCGCACAGCCGCCATAATGGATGATATTTTAGAAAAATGCCAGGCGACAACATTAGCGTTAAGTTCACATGCAAGTTATACTGATATGGAACAGGCGGCTCATTATTTTAAACCTGATTTTATAATGGGAACGCCATCAAAATTATTATGTTTTGCACAATTTTTAGAAGCGAACAATAAAAAATTAGCGATAGAAAACTTATTTTATGCAGGCGAATTTTTAAGGCCGAATGTTCAAAAGCTTTTACAAAAAGTATTCGGTTTTCGACAAATATATTCGATGTACGGTTCTGCCGAAACCGGAATTTGGGCGTGGTCAGATTTTACTAAAAATCCATCCTTGTTTTCAGTTATTAAAGGCATTATTGTCGAAATTATCAATCCTGATCAGGACGGATATGGTACAATTGCTGTTACGAATACTTTCCGAAAAAGATTTCCGGTTTTTAGATATGCAATTGGCGATTTAGGGAGATGGGTTGAGGTAAACGGAAAATTATTTTTAGAATTAAAATCCAGGGAAACGAAATCTTTTATCGTTTGTGAACAACACTTTGATTTAGACGAATTGCTTTCTGTTACTACTGAAGCAGATGCTTTTCAAATTCAATTATCTACCAATGAAAGTTTTAAGGAAGTTGTTAGGCTTTTAATCGTAAAACATATCTCTACAGATAAAAGAGTGGGGTATATTCAGAAAAAAGTTTCAGAATTAAAAAAACTGCTACACTACGATAAAAGATCTATGGAAGTAGAAGTTCTGCTTGTTAGCTTTTCAGAATTGTACACAGACCCCAATACAACTAAAACCCCAATGTTGTTGGATTTAAGATAAACGATCTTTTTCTGAAAGTTTCATTTTATAAGTTTTCAAATTTTTTCATTCCACATATTATTCACTTCATGGATAAAAAAACCTGTCTCATGACATTTTTTTATTCGTGATTTCATCTGCATTGTAATTTTAATCATGAAAATAAAAATGACAGTAGAAATACATAACTGTGCAGATAATTTTTGAACCAGAAAAATGGGTTTGTTACAAAAATATACTTTGAAAAATAAAATGAAAGTGGAGCAGAAACCACTAAAATAAACGAGGCGGTTTCTGAAAAGCCTTACGAGTAAGAAAAAAACACCAAAAAACTATCACCATGGAAAATTTATTAGAAGGAGCTTATTTAGCAGAAGGCACAATCGGAAATGTTGGAATGCCAGGCGCTCCAATTGCAACATTTAGTTTAGTAGTAGTACCATCACAACATACAGTATCAGGTACAGTAGTTATCACACAGGCTGTAAACGGTCCTGATAGTCATATCGTTGTTTCTGTAAAAGGAAAAATATATGCAACAGGATTTGGACAATTTACTCAGGTAGTTAGTTTACACGGACAATATGTTCAATCTTTCCCACCTCCGGCACTTGGTGCTTTCTTAGCTGATTTTGATGCTCATTTTGCTATCGATAACGCATGGAACGGAACTGGAGGATTTTCATATTTCAAACACCAAATTGAAAATGTACCTGTGACAGCAGCAAAAAAATTACAAGAAGAATTGGCATAAAAAACTAATTCTCTCTGAAAATAATTCTGATTAAAAGGCTCGTCTGTTTTAGGCGGCCTTTTTTGTTAAGTATTTTCTTTTGGAAAATCTAAAAAAAAATATCTATTTCATCTACAATTATTCTGTCCTCAATAATTAATCACCAAAAACAAAATGAAAAGAAAACCGATTATAATTAGTTTATTAGTTGTTTTCATAATAGCAGCGGTTACATTGTTTTTTTTCAATAAGGAAAAAATAATGGAAAAGCTTGGAGTTTCTTCAGGCTATACAGCTTCAGCAACTAATCCATGTGATTGTGAAACCAGCTGGTTTCCGCACGAGCAAACCCCGGCACCGTCAGAAGGCGATGGAAGTCCGTTTGATAATGCATCTACAACAAATTGTGATTTTCATCAATGGTCGTGGCAAAAGTTTTTATGGGTTACAAAACCACTACCAAGCGGAAATCCGTTCTTTTTAGACTCTCTGGATTTAGTAAGTCCGCAAATGGAAGATGTTGTACCGCAGTTGGGTATGAAACTAACGCTGAGTTCTATCAACCAGGCAGGATCTCACGGTGTTTTGCGTTCTAATCCTAAATTTAATAATGCTGCAGATACAGTATATTATTCCATTCACGTTAATGCGCTGCTAAAAGACAAAGCAGTTACAATGGCGTCGTTAATCAACAGTAAAAAGTTACCTGTTTCTAACTCAGAGACATTTCCTGTTGGGGCTTTAGAATTAAAAGTTTCGTGGATTAATATAGATGCAATTGCAAAAACGCAGCAGCAAAATTATTTTACAACTAAAGCCGCTGTTCTAAACAGCAACGGACAATATGTTGAAAAAACCATGGCCTTATTAGGCATGCACGTGGTAGGAGTTGTAAAAAATCATCCTGAATTTATTTGGGCAACTTTTGAACATCAGGATATGGCGCCTGTTTACGATAAAAAAACTAATTCGGTAACTTCTGCAAATGAAAAGTTACTTTACGAAAAAGGAACAACTACAGGTTTAGAGGGTATAACATGGATTAAAAAAGGAACTTCACCCGTAGTTCCTAATAAAGCATTTATCCTTTATGAATATGGAGTGCCAAGGGATTTAAAAACCGGAAATTTTATGGCGACAAGCCAAAAAGAACCTGATAATTTTAATAACATAGACAATATTAATAAGTGTGTTGCGGCGAATTTGAAAGATGTTTTTAGAAATTATTTCTACAATGGTTCGATCTGGTTAAATTTTGATGGTGTTTCTCCTGAAAATCAAGTAAAAGCAATTGTAACAAGAGATATTTCAAGTGCGCTTCCCGATTCACTGGCAAGAGGTTCGGTTAATTTGTCAAACATTACGATGGAAACCTACACGCAGGCTTCTCAAAAAGATATACATGCTATCAATAATAGTAATTTGGTAAATTGCCTTTCTTGCCATAAATCTGCAAACTTTGATACAACCAGACCAGGCAAATCTCCTTTGTTTTTAAGCCATTTATTTGGCGATTATTTATTGTTTACCAAACCACCAACAAATGTTAGTGCTAAAAACGCAAATAATTTAAGCAACTCAAGAGCGAAACGTATTGAAGAAATCGAAGCATTGAAAATAAAACAGTTTGAAGAATTTATTAATTCTAAAAAATAAAAGGCTTACTAATTCAAAAAAAATCCGAAGTAATTTTTACTTCGGATTTTTTGTTTATCGTTTATCTTCTTTAGAATAATTTGAAGGTCCATTGATGTTAATTTGATTTCCTAAAAAACGCGGTTCCCGATTTCTCAAAATATCAAAAAAAGATTTAAAAACAGAAAGATATTCTCTAAAAGTAACATATTTGTATCCCAAATATTCTCCCTTATTGGCAGAGTAGCCAACCGATTTTATTCCGAGTTTTTGTCCGATATAAATGGCACGGTTTAAATGATATTCCTGAGAAATTAATGTTGCTTTTTTAATTTTAAAAATATGTTTTGCCCGGTACATTGTCGAATAAGTATCGAAACCTGCATAATCGATGAATATTTTTGTTGTGTCAACGCCATGTGAAAAACAGTAATTTTTCATGACAGTTAACTCATCATATTCTTGACGTCCATTATCTCCCGAAAGCAAAATTTTATTAATTCTTTTTGCTTTATACAATAAAATTCCGGCGTCAAGTCGGTCTTTTAAATATTTGCTTGGCTGATTTCCGTTTATTCCTGCACCAAAAATAATTCCGACATCATTTTTCGGGAATCTTTTCAGTGAATAAGAAATGTGTTTTTTAGTCGAAGATTTCACATATATATTTACAGCTATAATCGAAATTAATCCAAGAATAAAAAGATAAAGAATTGGTTTTAGATATTTTTTCAAAATACAGTTTTTGTAAGATTAAATTTAAAAAAAAAACACGAATATAAGTGAATTTATAGATAAAAAATTCCATCAAAAATAAATAAAAAAAGCCGAAGCAAATCTTCGGCCTTAATCTAAAATCTAAAATCAGAAATCTAAAATTTACAATAACCCTGCTCTTTTTAATAAAGCTTCCGGTTTTGGTTCCTGACCTCTAAAACGTTTGTATAAAGTCATTGGGTGTTCTGTGCCTCCTTTAGAAAGTACATTTTCTTTGAATTTCGTAGCAACCTCAGCATTGAAAATTCCTTTTTCCTGAAAATATTCAAAAGCATCTGCATCCAGAACTTCTGCCCATTTGTAGCTGTAATATCCAGAAGAATATCCGCCTTGAAAAATATGTGAAAAAGCCGTACTCATTGCATTTTCTTTTACATCAGGATACAATTGCGTATTGGCAAATTGTTCTGTTTCAAAAGATTTTAAATCGGTTATGCTTGTTGGATCTTGCCCGTGCCATGCCATATCTAATAATCCAAAACTCAACTGACGCAAAGTTGCCATTCCTTCCTGAAAACTGGCACTTTCCTTGATTTTCTGCACATATTCAATCGGAATAATTTCTCCGGTTTCATAATGATTGGCAAACAAAGCCAAAGCTTCCGGCTCGTAACACCAGTTTTCCATAATCTGACTTGGTAATTCTACAAAATCCCAGTAAACAGAAGTTCCTGATAAACTCGGATAGGTTGTGTTTGCCAGCATTCCGTGTAAACCGTGACCAAATTCGTGAAATAAAGTTGTCACTTCATTAAATGTCAATAAAGATGGTTTTGTTTCTGTAGGTTTTGTAAAATTACAAACGTTAGAAATATGCGGTCTTTCGTTTACGCCGTCTTTTATGGATTGAGATTTGAATGAAGTCATCCACGCACCGTTTCTTTTTCCTTTTCTTGGGAAGAAATCGGCATAGAAAACCGAAACTAAATTGTTTTCAGCATCTGTTACTTCATAAGTCGTAACTTCTTCGTGGTATTTATCAATGTCAAAAACTTCTGTAAAAGTTAATCCGTATAATTTTTGGGCAACTGTAAAAGCGCCGTCTAAAACTTTTTCTAACTGAAAATAAGGCTTTAGTTTTTCATCATCTAAATTAAAAAGCTGTTGTTTTAATTTTTCAGAATAATAAGCGCCGTCCCATTTTTCAAGTTGTTCAATTCCGTCCAGTTCTTTTGCAAAAGCAGTTAATTCGGCAAATTCTTTTTGTGCAGCAGGTTTTGCTTTTGCCAGTAAATCATTTAAGAAAGAGAAAACTTTTTCAGGGCTTTGCGCCATTCTTTCTTCTAAAACAAAATGTGCGTGCGTTTTATATCCTAATAAATTGGCTCTTTCAAAACGTAATTTTGCAATTTTCAAAACATTTTCCTGATTGTCGAATTCATTATTCTGAAAAGATCTTGCCCCAAAAGCAATCGCCATTTTTTTACGCAATTCGCGATTATCCGCATAAGTCAAAAACGGAACGTAACTTGGGTGATCCAGCGTAAAAATCCAGCCTTCTTTTCCTTTTTCTTTCGCCAATAATCTTGCTGCTTCAATTGTTCCTTCCGGTAATCCGGCTAAATCATTTTCGTTGGTTAAATGCAATTCGAAAGCATTGGTTTCTGCCAAAACATTCTCGCCAAATTGCAAACTCAATTTTGATAATTCTTTATCGATTTCTCTTAATTGATCTTTTTTGTCTTCCGGTAAATTGGCTCCGTTTCTGGAAAAGCTTTTGTATTTTTTGTCTAAAAGCGTAGTTTGTTCCGGATTTAAATTCAGGCTTTCTTTTTGATCGTAAACGGTTTTTATTTTTGCAAATAAAGCAGCGTTTAGCGTAATGTCATTTCCGAATTCTGATAACAAAGGGGAAACTTCCTGAGCGATTTTCTGCATTTCGTCATTCGTTTCTGCCGAATTCAAATTGAAGAAAACACTTGAAAGGCGATCTAAAATATCGCCTGCAAAATCCATTGCGACAACAGTGTTTTCAAAAGTTGGGGCATCTGTATTGTTTACGATAGCATCGATTTCGGCTTTAGCCAAAGCAATTCCTTCGTTGAAAGCCGGAACATAATCTTCGATTTTAATTTGCGAAAAAGGTGCTGTGTTATGTTTGGTATTAAATTTTGAAAGTAAAACGTTCATTATGATGTAATTATTTTTATTAATTGAAGTCAATATTTTTGAATTCCAAAGATAGCAATTTATAAAAATCTAATCATCTATACAAAATGAATTGGCAGCATAAAATCCTCTTAAATTGTGTTATAGATATGTTATTTATTACTGCATGCGGTTTTAAAAGCGTAAATTGAAAAAATCGATTAGAATTATAAAATGCTGATCATAATTAAAATAAAAAACGATGAACTATCAAATTGCAATAAAGAATATAGATACAGTTAATGAAGTAGAAGGATATTGGTCTGATCAGGATTTTGTTCAGTTATTAGAAAAATTCAATTATCCGGATGGCGCAACAGCCGAAAAAAGTAGTTTGCCGGAATTATTAGAAATGGCTATTTCAGATTATGAGCCAAATGAAGCTGCGGCAATAGTGCTGGATTATAAATTGGGAGATCAATTGAGCGAAGGGCAGATTGAGCAAATATCAAATAATATGTTGATCGATAAAGTTTGTGAAGAATATCCGGAAATACACATGCAAGGAATTTTGTTTCATATCAATCAATTGCTTTTTAAAGCATACAACGGAAAATTTCCAAATGCAAAAGCTTCAATTGTTCATTTTTCAATAACGCCAGCGGATGGTGAAGCACAAAAACTGACTCCCGAAAACGTACTGAAATTATTGAATAATGGATTGTCTGACAGAAATCTTATTAAGAGATTGTTTGAAAATCAAATATCTCAAAATATTCCGTTTCCTGAAGCTGAAGCTATTGTATGGGAATTGACAACAGAAGATAATGTAAATTATAATCTGGTTACTTCAGAAAACTGGATAAATAAAGAAGATATAACTGAATATGAATTTGAGTCTGTTCTGGAGGATATTGAAGAAGAAGCATAATTAAAAAAGATTTTAAAAACACAAAGGCTTCCGTAATGGGAAGCCTTTGTGTTGAAATATCCATATTGTATTTTATCCTGCAAGGTTTTCAAAACCTTGTAGGTATTTTTGAAGTTTTAAATTCGATTTCTATAATTAAACCTACAAGGTTTTGAAAACCTTGCAGGAACCGTAACTTCTTATTTCTTTAAACCTTCTGCTGCTTTATTAACAGCTGCTTTCAATTCTTCTTTGTATGCAATAATAGTATCAAGCACTTTTTTATCGTGACTTCCAATAATTTGTGCTGCTAGAATTCCGGCATTTTTTGCTCCGTTTAGTGCAACAGTTGCAACAGGAACGCCACCTGGCATTTGCAGAATAGATAAAACTGAATCCCAGCCATCAATAGAATTGCTTGATTTTACCGGAACTCCAATTACAGGAAGCGGCGACATTGAAGCAACCATTCCTGGTAAATGTGCTGCACCTCCGGCTCCGGCAATAATTACCGAAATTCCGCGCGTATGTGCATTTTTACTGAAATCAAATAATTTTTCCGGCGTTCTGTGTGCCGAAACGATATCTACTTCAACTTCAATATTAAATTGTTTTAATATGTCGATGGCATCCTGCATGACTGGCATGTCTGAGATACTTCCCATTATGATGGCTACTTTGCTCATGTGGTTTTTGTTTGTTTTGTTTCAAGTTTCAAATTTCAGGTTTTTTACCGTGACTTAAAACTGTTTGATATTGTCTTTATTATAATTCAGGAATCATGTTCCAAATGTCTATTTTGAATTCTTCTTGAATCGCTCTTAAATAACAAATTGAATTAATTTCATTATCAATTTTGTCTTGAAAATATTTTTTTATTTCTATATCAGTTTGAAGCTTTCGATCATTTATAGATTCTCTTCTTCGCTTAATGTAGTTTTTTCTGTCTTCAACTCTTTTTTGATTATTTAAGTCTAATAAAATGATTAGATTGTTTGCTTCATCGTCATTAGGTCTTGCAAAATATTCGCCTTCATCATAGATAATTCTACTTTCAAAATCATCGGCGTATGGCATCAATATTGGCTCAATCCAACTATTAGTTTTTCTTTGATTTGGAAGGTGTTTGACTTTGTACCAATTATAATAATTGTCTTCTAGTTGATCTTTTAAATTTGGATTAAAATGCTCAGTGTCATTTGCATCATCAAATCCAATATAATGTTCTGTATAAGCACAAAATCCTTTTTGTTCTTTTAAAAGAAGAGAACCTAATTTAGAATTATCTCCCTTAGATTTATAAATGATCTTATCAGAAATAATTAGAGAAAGCGGAGATTTTAAAACTCTTTTCATTCATTAAAAATTATACTTATCTCCAATAGATTCAATTTCATCTTGAAGTTTTTGTTTTATTTCTTCATTTTTTTCAAACAGCAATTGTCTTCTTTTTTCAAGATATTCATTATATACTTTTTTGCCATATTTGTTTATATAATCAATTTCAAAATCATTATAAAGCATGTCATTTGGATCATCTCCAATAGGTGATTTACCAGATTTGACCTGTACTTTTCCTTCTTTGTCAAAATGTAAAATGAATCGTTCTTCTGGCTCAAACGAAGCAGCAATAAAAGGAGAGTGTGTCGCAACAATAAATTGAGCTTCTGGGGCGAGATTTTTATAATAATCCATTAAATCCATTTGCATATCAGGATATAGGGATCTTTCAGGTTCATCAATTAAAATTATTGAATCTTTTGTGTTTAATTTATAAAGAGGCAAAAATGACAGTAAAAGACCTTTAGTACCCGTACTGGCACTTTCAATTGGAATACTTACATTTGTTTTTTTGTTTTTAATTGGTATTGGATACAAAGTATTGACTATATCAATCTCTAGGGATAATTTTTTTAAAATAGGATTGAATTTTTCTGCAAATAATTCTACTTTATTTGGATTATCTATTTGCCATTTTTGAATCTCAGAACCTAAATTTGATAAATCTACAGATCCATCTTTAATGTGAATTAATTCAGAGATTCTTTGTGTGAAATTTTTACGATATTCTAAAATTTCACTTAAAAGATATAGCCAAATGTTAGGATTAACATTATCATTAAAAACTAAGTTTCGATTGCTAAAAGATCTTTTGTCTAATAAATTTTCTATATTAACTTCAGTGTTTTTACGATATGCTTCAATTAAATCAATAGGATTTTTTGTAAAAATATCAATATTCGCTTCTGATATTAAATTGGCTTTAAAATACAATAAGTTTAGTTCTTCTTTAAATGGAATTAATTCTTCAATTTCTTTTTCAGAAAAATTCTTTTTTGTGTGAAGTTGATAAAATATTGCGTCTTGATTAGTTTTTTCTATTTCAAAAATTTGATTAACAATATCAGTAGCGAAAGTAATTACTCCTCTTGATTCATTAAAATTTAGTGTTTTATGTTCTGGAATTTCTTCAAATCTAACGGCTTTTTGAAGTCTATAAGATTCTTGATAAATTAACTCTAATAAACCAGTCTTACCCGTAGCGCTTTGCCCAATAAAACATATCTTCTCTAAAGGTTTTCCTCTTTTTTCTTCAATGTGAAAATCCTCAGGATAAGTAAAATCAAAATCTAGATTTTCTAAATGTCTAAACTGATTGATATGTAATTTTGAAATTTTCATTTATTGAATTTTTACAAAGCTAATTAAAAAATGATTGCTATTATAGACTGTAAACTGCGACCGAGACTGAAAACTATATACTAATAACTTTAATCGTATTCTTAACTTTCTCTGCAATTTTTCTTGCTTCGGTCATATCTTCATTTACGATGGTAACGTGACCCATTTTTCTGAAAGGTCTTGTTTGTTTTTTGCCGTAAATATGTGGTGTAACGCCATTCCATCCTAAAATAGTCTCGATGTTTTCGTAAACAACGTCTCCGGAGAAACCTTCGGCGCCTACTAAATTAACCATAACTCCGGCCACTTTGCTGTCTGTATTTCCTAACGGAAGATCTAATATAGCACGCAAATGATTTTCGAATTGTGAGGTGTAACTCGCTTCAATAGAATAATGACCTGAATTGTGCGGGCGGGGAGCCACTTCGTTTACCAGAATTTCATCTTCGTTGGTTTGAAACATTTCTACGGCCAAAAGCCCAACGTGATTGAATTTCTCTGAAACATTCAAAGCAATTGCTCTTGCTTTTTCGGCTACTTTTTCATCAATTCTTGCCGGACAAATTACATATTCTACCTGATTGGCTTCCGGGTGAAATTCCATTTCTACAACGGGATACGTTTTTATTTCTCCCGATGGATTTCGAACTACAATCACCGCCAATTCATTCTTGAACGGAACCATAGTTTCTGCAATACATTCTACATTTGGAAGATCATCCAGATCAGAAATTTGGCGAATTACTTTTACGCCATTTCCATCATAACCAAATTCGGTACATTTCCATACAAACGGAATTGTGATTTCGTTATTTCCTATCGATTTTTGAAGTTGTTCCGGAGAATCAAATCGTAAAAAAGCTGCGGTTGGGATATTACTTTCGGTATAAAAAGCTTTTTGAATGCCTTTATTCTGAATACCTTTTAATGTTTTTGGAGACGGATATACTTTTACGCCTTCATTTTCTAATTGTGTTAAAGCTTCAAGATTAACCAATTCAATTTCAAAAGTAAGAACATCAACTTGTTTTCCAAAATTGTAAACTGTTTCATAATCCATCAAATCGCCTTTAAAGAATTTGTTACAGGCAATTTTACTCGGCGCTTCGTCGCTCGGATCTAAAACATAAGTTTGTATATCAAATTTTCTGGTGTCAGACAATAACATTTTACCCAATTGTCCGCCGCCTAATATTCCTAATTTAAAATCAGAAGAAAAATAATTCATTTTGTAGTGTGTTTGTGCAAAGATAATTGATAAAATAGAAATGCCAATTTATTGTGTATGGAATTGCTGTTTTTTAAAATTTCAAAAGCAAAAAATAATTTGTTAAAATAATGTATTTTTTTTTAAAGAAGTGGTTTAAATATTTTGTTTTATATGCCTGAATTCCTTAGGTTTGATCTGATTTTCAACCATTATCCATTTCGTAATATAATGACCACAAATAATTGGGCGAACCATATTCAGAAATATCTTTTTTTATTAAAAGATGATTTTTTTGAATTGCCTTATCTGTCTAATTCGCCTCAGGTAATGTTAGACAGCCTTATCAAATTACCTATTGTTAAGCATTCACCTGCCAAACAGCTAATTGTTACAGAGAATGCTTTTTGGAAAGGTACAATGCGCTACCGCACCATCGAAGACGGTTTCTGGATTCTGGAAACCAACCTTACGATGAACGAAAATATCCTTGCCAAAGCAACTTATACGCAGGATCATATTAAAGATTATTATATTTTGTCTTTTTCGGTTTTTGAGTATCGATTTCCGGTTCCCGGTTCAGAGGATATAGTCCTGCTAAGTACCTGCTGGACTTTTTACAAACCCGATACCGAAGTGGCTACTTATTTTTATAAAGGTACAAAAGGCAAGTTTTTTAATATTGCCATGAATAAGGAGTGGGTTGACAAGCATATAAAATCTGATAAATTTTGCGAAAAAGGGATTCTTGAAAATTTCTTCAACGGACAAAAGGGATTTTATACCTGGCTGGATATTGCTCCAAAAGCACATTCAATATCCAAAAAACTTTCAAATATTTTAGAAGACGAAGCTAATATTCATCAAAATACGCCTGAATTGCGCAAACATTGTATGAAGTTAATTACCGAGTTTTTTAGCAATGCTTTTGAAGACAGCAGGATTGAAGATAATATTTCGTTGTGCAATCTGGATTATTTTAATGTAGCTAAAGCCGAAAAAATGATTCTGCACAATTTGCAATCGGCTTTTTTAGGAATTGATAAAATTGCTTTTGAAGTCAACACATCGCCAACAAAATTAAAAGCCAATTTTAAAACCGTTTTCGGATTTTCGATGCTGCAATATCACAAAGAAAAAAACATGCTTTTGGCGAAACAATTGCTTCAGCATTCACAAATCGAAATTCAGATAATTGCGATAATTACAGGTTTTGAAAGCGCAAGTAAATTTACAGCGGCATTTAAAAAACGTTTTAACGAATTGCCTTCTATTTTTAGGGAAAATTAAAATTTGAGTTACAAATATGAACGTAGGAAAATGGGTTAAATTTATAAAAGACAACATAAACTTTTATAGAGATGGTTTTTTTGAGTTGCCTTATTTGTCTAATTCTCCTCAGGTAATTATAAAAAGTATAGTCAACTCTCCATCGGTAAAACATGTTGAGGAAGAGCAGGCTGTATACAGAAATAATCCTTTTTCACAAGGCGTGATGCGATACCGCGAAATTGAAGAAGGTTTGTGGGTTATTGTAACGAGTATTACTTTTAAGAAAAATGTAATGCTGAAAGCGATTTATGATGAAGATTATCCTATTGATTATTATACTCTAACATTTTCGGTTTTTGATAGTGAAGTAAAACTACAAAACACATTTGCAGATAAAACGCCTTTTTCGAGCAAATATTGGGGATTCAAAAAACCAGGAACGCCAGTTGGAGCCTATTTTTACAAAGGTTCTGAATGTGAATTTAATTTGTTTGCGTTTAGTAAAGACTGGGCCGAACGCAATTTTTCTTTTGAAACACTTTCTGAAGATAATCACATTAAAAAATTCCTGAATTCAGATAGCGGATTTATTACCTACCAAAACATTGTTCCGAATGCAGAACAATTGTCTAAAGAAATTTTGGTTATTTTAGAAGACAATAAGCAGGATATTTTAAGCAAGGTACTTTTAAAAACCCAGGCTTTTCAACTGATTTCTACTTTTTTTAAGAATGCTTCTTTAGATCAGAGAATTGGAAGTTATACGCTTCAGGAAACTCCTGATTATAGAAAAATAGCAAAAGCCGAAAAAATGCTTTTGGAGACCATAGTAAATCCGTTTTTGGGCGTAGAATATATAGCAGAAAAAGTGGGTATGTCGCCTACAAAACTCAAGTTGACTTTTAAATTGGTTCATGGTGTTTCGATGATGCAATATCACAAAGAAAAGAAATTATTGCTCGCCATGCAGATGATTGAAAACACCGATATGCAGATAAAAAATATTGCTTTGGCGACGGGTTATAAAAGTTCCAGCAAGTTTACGGCAAATTTTAAAAAGCGTTTTGGAAAAATGCCTTCAGAAATAAGGCTTTAAGCGCTGTAAAATTCTTTCTTTTTTATGTTTTTTCTTTGGTAAAGAATATTTTTCTATAATTTATTTTATTTCTATTTAAATTGTATTTAATTGATTTGTAGTGTTTTAGTTTTTGCAAAGAAATCCAATACTTACAGTTATTTTTTATCAAATTGAGTTGGTCGTTTCGGGCTATTGATGTGTCCGAATGGGCTATTTGAGCGGTTTTATTTCAATATATTTTTGTTGGATAATTTTAACCTAACCAATATGATAATAAAATTACGCTTCAATGCGAATAGGCTTCGCAACTTTCAAAAAACTTCTTATTTCGACTTTGCATATTAAATAATGCAAGCTGTTATTTCAGGTAGTTTTTAAATTTTCCTTTTATAAATAATTTGTCTTCGCGACAAGTAAAGTTCCATTGTTCTTAGCAATTGGAACAGGAAATTTATTGTCTTTTCTGAAATAACAAAATATAGAGATTAACAAAAACCAAACTCAAAAACAAAAATCATATTTGAATATGAAAAAACAAATTTTATTAATTATAATAGTCACATTGCTGCAGACGTTTACATCGTTTGCCCAGACTCAGGTTTATAGTGTTGGCGCAGGAGATGTAACCCCTGGGTCTGGCGCTTCATGTGGAAACATAAGATATACTTATCAGGGAACTTCTCCTTTACAATTAAGATGGACTTCAACAGGTACAGGCAGACCTGTAAGTGTTAGTGTAAGTTTAAATTATGCGGTAAATTGTGCTGGTATTCCCACAAATGATAAGGTCAGATTTAATAATTCGTATCAGGAAGCACAACCTACACCAGGTCCTTATAGTTGTAGTTGCTCTCCTTCTGTAGCATCGCCTACTACATGGAACTTAAATCCTTCAGATTATAATGTTGGGGGATTAAATGTTTTAGATATAGAGGCTATGTCATCTTCTGAAGGTATCAATCTTCTTCCGGGATATTCGGGTGTTTATGCCAGAATAACAGTTAATTATGCAGCATCAACGACAAATCAGGAAATAAACGTTCAAGGTAACACAACTTCTATTGTAAATGGAGATAGCACACCAAAAGCTGTTGATAATACAGAATATGGAGTTGTTAACACAGGCAGTACGGTAGATCATAATTTTACAATTAAGAATCAGGGAGTAAATGATTTGAATTTGGCAAGTACACCGATTACCATTAGCGGCAGCAGTAATTTTTCTATTTTGTCTCAGCCAGCTTCGAATATTATTGCTAGTGGTAGTTCACAAACATTTACTGTACGATTTGTCTCTAGTACCTCAAGTTGTGGTGGCGGAGATAAAAATGCAGTTGTTAGTATCGCAAGCGATGATGCAGATGAAAATCCTTATACTTTTGCAGTACATGCAACAGAGGGTGTAGATACTACAAATCCCGTTGCAATTGCAAAAAACATTACAGTTCAATTAGATGCAACTGGAAGTGTTACCGTAAATGCAGATCAATTGGATGATAATAGTACAGATAATTGCGGAATTAACAATTATAAAATTGCACCTGGAATTTTAGGTACTGTTTGTAATGTTGTTGGCGAAGAGAACTATTTAGTACTTACTGCACCGGCAGGAAGTATTTTTAAAAATATTGTATTTGCCAGCTTTGGAAATTCTACAGGAACTTGTGGAAATTTTGTTTTAGGTTCTTGTAATGCAGCTAATAGCTTAAGCGTCGTATCATCGGCTTTACTTGGGCAAAACAGTGCAACTATTTATTCAAGTAATTCTACATTTGGAGACCCTTGTAACGGAACACAAAAAAGATTAGCTGTTGAAGCTGCTTATGGACCTTCAAGTTCATCTGGAACAGCATCAATAACTTATTCTTGTGCAGATCTTGGTGATCATGATGTTGTTTTATACGTTACAGATAATAATGGAAATGTTTCTTCTGTAAATGCAACTATAACAGTTGAAGATACAGTTTTGCCAACTATTACATGTGCTGCTATTGCTTCTTCTTATAATAATGATGCAGGTGTTTGTAGTTATACAGTATCAGATGCTAGTTTAGACCCTGTTGCAGCAGACAATTGTTCAGTAACAGTTTCAAATGATTTTAATAATTCAGCTACATTAAACGGAGCAACTTTTCCTCTTGGAACAACAACTGTAATCTGGACAGCAACTGATGCTGCCGGAAATACTGCAACTTGTACGTATGATATTGTTGTAGTTGATGCAGAAAAACCAACAATTACATGTGCTGTCCCTGCGACTTCTTATAATAATGATTTAGGTGTTTGTAGTTTTACAGTAGTAGACAATAGTTTAGATCCTGTTGCTACAGATAATTGTAGTACAGTATCAGTTTTAAATGATTTTAATAATTCAGCTACACTAAACGGAGCAGTATTTCCGGTTGGAACAACAACTGTAATCTGGACGGCAACAGATGCTGCCGGAAATACAGAGACTTGTAATCATGATATTGTTGTAGTTGATGCTGAGGCACCAGTTGTTTCAACAAAAAACATTACTGTTCAGCTTGATGCAACAGGAAATGTTACAATTGTTGCTGCAGATGTTGACAATGGTTCTGCAGATCTTTGTGGAGCAGTAACTTTAAGTATTACTCCAGATACATTTACTTGTGCTAATATTGGTGATAATACAGTTACTTTAACAGTGACAGATGCAAGTGGAAATCCTTCTACAGCAAATGCAATAGTAAATGTTGAAGATAAAGTGGCACCAATTGTTGCTGCAAAAAACATCACAGTTCAGCTTGATGCTGCAGGAAATGCAACTATTCAGGCCTCAGATATTGATGATAGTTCAACTGATAACTGCGGAATTGATACTATAGAATTAGACATAACTTCATTTACTTGTGCCAATATTGGAGCAAATACGGTTCAGTTAAAAGTAACAGATATTCATGGAAATTCAGACACTAAAGATGCTATTGTAACTGTTGAGGATAAAATTGCACCAGTTGTTTCAGCAAAAAATATCACTGTTCAACTTGATGCAACAGGAAATGCTACAATAACAGGAAATGATGTTGATAATGGATCTGCAGATTTTTGTGGAGGAACATTAACATATTCAGTTTCACCAAATACTTTTAATTGTACAAATGTTGGAGCCAATACAGTGACTTTAACCGTTACAGATGCCAGCGGAAATTTTGATACAGCAACTGCAACAGTAACAATTGAAGATAAAACAGCACCAATTGTTTTAACAAAAAACATCACAATTCAGTTTGATGCTTTAGGAAATGCTTCGATCGCAGCGGCAGATGTTGATAATGGTTCAATAACCGTTTGTGGCGGATCGCTAACTTTAGCAGTTTCTCCATCATCATTTACTTGTGCCAATGCCGGAGCCAATACAGTAACACTTACTGCAACGGGTACAAACGGAGAAATTTCTTCTGAAACCGCAATAGTAACCGTACTTGAAAACGTTGCACCAATAGTTCAAACTCAGGATATAACGGTTGAACTTGACGAGGCAGGAAATGTTTCGGTTACGGCCAATCAGGTTAACAACGGAAGTTCAGACAATTGTGGTATCGGTACCATGACTCTTAGTAAAACTTCTTTTGATTGTACCAATGTTGGAGCCAATACGGTTGTTTTAACGGTAGTAGATAAAAGTGGAAACACAGCAACTGCAACTGCGAAAGTGACTGTTGTAAACAAATTTGGAGATAATGACAATGACGGAATTTTAGACAATTGCGATCCTGATGATGACAATGACGGAGTTTTAGATGCAAAAGACAATTGTCCAATTACAGCAAATCCATATCAGGAAGATCGTAACAATAATGGTATTGGAGATACTTGCGATAAAGATCAAATGAATATTTCTGAAGCCTTTACTCCAAACGGAGACGGAATAAACGATACTTGGGTTGTTTCTAATATAGAAAATTATCCAGCGTCTGTAGTTCGTGTTTTCAATCGTTGGGGAGCTGAAGTATTTACTGCAAGAAATTACCAAAATAATTGGGACGGACAAGCGAAAGGTCAGTCAAGCACTTTACCTGCAGCAAGTTCTTATTATTATCAAATCGATTTAGATGGTAATGGGACAATTGACAGACAAGGTTGGATATACATTAACAGGTAATTGTAAAAATTAAAATTTTAGAAATGAAAATAATTAAAAATATATCGGCAGGAGCATTACTACTTTTTAGTAGTATGCTTTTTGCCCAACAGGAAACCATACTTACAACATACCGTTACCACATGAATTTGGTAAACCCGGCTTATGTAGGTGTAGACAACGAAACTGCTTTGGCAACTACATTTCGTAAACAATGGACAGGAATTGAAAACGCTCCCGAAACACAAGCTTTATCTTTTGGTACACCGGTTGGAGGTAACATAGGATTAGGAGTTTCTATGGTTTACGATAAGACATTCGTTGAAAAACAAACCCAATTAGGAATTGACCTTTCATACAAAATGCAGGTTGGTGAGCTTACTGATTTGTATTTCGGAATAAAAGCCGGTGGAAATTTTTACAATGTCAATGCTGCTGGTCTTGAAACATATTCAAATCAGTCAGATCCTGCTTTGGCAAACATCAATCAGTTTAATCCAAACGTTGGTGTTGGAGCTTTATTAAAAAGCGACAAATATTTCGTATCCCTTTCTGTCCCAAGAATTTTGAATACTGAACGAGCAAAAAACAAAGATGGTTACACGGCTGTTGCTACAGACAGACCACATGTTTATTTAAGCAGTGGTTATAATTTCGATCTTGAAACAACAACACTTTTAATTTTAAAACCATCTTTTATGATGCGTTATGTTAATGGTGCGCCGCTTTCTGTAGATCTAAATTTGATGCTTCAAATTGAAGAATTTTTAGAAATTGGAGGAAGTTACAGAGTAGACAATGCTTACGCAGCAATGGCCGGTATAACAATTAGTAAGCATTTGACATTCGGTTATGCTTATGAAACAAATACAGGTAAAGTTATGGCAAGTGCCAAAAACTCAAATGAATTTTTCTTGAGGTTTAAATTTAATAACTCAAAAAAATCAAATTCAGAATATTAGAAATAAGGGCAGCTATCACAGCTGCCCTTATTTATTTTACAAATATCCAGATTACTTCAATGCTATTTTATTTTCTTCAAAACTTCTTTGGCAACGGCTTTATATGCTGCCGAATGATTTGAAAAATCTTTATTCAGAATAATTTTCAGTTCCGGATGAATCCACTCGTAATGATTTCCCAAAACATATAAAGTTCTTATAGAATAGGCTTTTGTAGCTACTTTTACATCATTTATCAGCCAGTCGAAAGAAGCTTCGATGCAATTTTGCAGATTTTCTTCAGAAAGGAGAATGCAGTTTTCGGCTTTTTTATAATGAGATTTTATTAAAAGCTGGATCACTTTTGCAATCGGTCTAATGGCGCTTTCTTCTTTCAAATGTTTCAGATTCGAACAGAAAAAATCTACATGAGGCTGCATCCAAAGTAATTCTTCGTAACAAACAAATTCTAAAACCCAACAAGCTCTGTGATGATTTTTATCCGAAGTTAAAAAACAGGCAGCAACCAGCTCATCAAATAAAGAATGGTTTTCTAAAATTTCACCTGAAAGCAGCGATCGGCTTGCTCTGCAAGGACTAACATAGTCGAGTTTTTTTTGCAATTCAGAAGACATTTTTTTTAATTTTCGATTTGAAATAAACATCTAAAATAAGTAATTTAATGAAACACTGCCGTAATAATTTACAGGCAAACCAGGATAATAATATCTGGGCGCTGTATTGCCATTTGCAACCGCATTTGGTAAAATTAACGAAGCATATTTTTTATTAGTTACATTATTTATTCCCGCAGCAATATGAGAAGTTAGATTTTGCAGAATCTCAAATCGATATCCCGTTTTCAGATTAATAATAGTATATGAATCTGAAAAAGCTGAATTAGCATCGTTCATCGGAACTTCGTCTACAAACTGATAATCGGCATTAAAATAAATTCCCAAACGGGTATTAAAACTCAAACCTGCATTTATTTTATTGGCAGGAACTCCGGTTAGTTTATTTCCCGAAAAATCATTTCCGTTATCAATAAATTCTTTAAACTCATAATTTCCAATAGACGCTCCCAAATAAGAATTAAGCCCAAAAAAACGATTAATTTGCCAATTATGATTTAGCGTAACTTCAATTCCTTCATGAAAAGTTTTTCCGGCATTTGCACCTACATATTGATCGTCGCCAACTCTTTTTGCAACCAATAGGTCTTTAATTTCCATTCGGTAAACAGCAATTTCGGTATAAAGTTTTTTGTTGAAAAAATAGAACTTTCCCCCAATTTCAAAATTATAACCGTTTTCAGGTTTTATATCCGGATTAATTGTGCCTTCGCTGGTAAGGGTTTCTTCGGTAGCCGGAAGAGAAAATCCCCGACTTGCAGAAAAATAAATCGTTTGTTCTTTATTTGGTTTGAAAAGAAAAGACAATTGCGGAGAGAAAATACCTTCATAACTATATTTCTGATTTGAGTTTTCGGTATAATTTGTAAGTTCAAATTGTGTTTTGTTATAATTGATTCCCGCCTGAATTTCAAAATGTTCAGAAAGTGCCCCTTTAAGCTGCGAGAATATATTATAAAAGTGCCTTTTTTGATCGGTTTCTGTAAGCTGATTTCCCTGCAGACTTCCCTGACCATTATTTTGCTGGTATAAATTTTCGAAAGTATTTCCGCTATACGTATCCGTAAAATATTCAGCTCCGGCGATGAAATCAATTCTGGTTTCCTTAATTTTAAAATTACCGGAAAATTGCGTTCTCGCTCCGGTTGCAAAAGTATATTGACGTAAAATATCAAAAGGTCTCGGCTCATTACTGTCTTTATAATTGATAAAAACAGAAGTTGAATTATTTAGGTTGTCACCAATTTTGAAATCATAGTCTAATCCGCCCAAAGTCGATTTGTATTCCTTAAATCCTTTTGAAGCCACCCAGGTTGGAGCGCCAGATTCGGGATTGTTTTCAAAAGCATCTTTGTTAATCGAACTCGGAATAAAAGCTTTTAAATATGTATAATTGGTAAAATAAGTCAGTTTGTTGTTTTGTTTTCGAAACAATTCACCTGCAAGCGTAATTCCTTCGCGGTTGTACGCACTGTTTTCGCGCCAGCCATCTGTTTTTAAATTATGATAACTGATGTTTAAACTGCCTTCATTTTCGTTTAAACTATAATTCAAACTATTTTTTAATAAACCGTAAGAACCGAAGACTGAACTCATACCGGCACTTTGCCCTTTTGATTTGGAAAGCTGAGGTGAAATTAAAATCGCACCGCCTAAACCTGCGCCGTAAATACTCGAAAGCGGACCTTTTATAATTTCGATCTGGTTGAGGTTTTCAAGATCAATATCATCAATTACCGTTTCGCTGTTCCCAGAAGTTAACGGAATACTGCCGTAAAATGCCCTGATTTTGTTGGTTCCATAAGTAGTTCGCGCACCAATTCCGCGAATCGAAATTCGGCTTGTGGTAAAATTCGACGATTGCATAAAAACGCCGGGAATTGTATTAATTACCGTTGTAATATCTGTGGTGTTATTTTGCAAAAGCTGACTTTTCGATAAAATCCCGATCGAAGCCGGAGCATCCAAAATATTGGTATTTATATGAAGCGGACTAATAACCACTTCCTCCAGTTTTTCTGTTTTAAGAGAATCAATAGTTTTGCCTTTTTCTTGTGCGAAAGTGTTTAGAGAAACAAAAATCGCAATAAGAAAAAGGCAATATTTTTTTAAGATCATAAAGTTTTTTTAATTAAAAATTGAGAATTAAAAATTAAAAAATAATTCTGGATACAATACCTTTCTTTAAAGATAGAATCTATGTGTTTAATATTCACAAGCAATTGGAATTTTGAATTTCAAGTTTTGGAATTTAATTTTTCAAGTTTTGGAATTTGGAATTTAAAAAAAATTGGAATTTTACTTAGCAGTAACCTTCCAAACTGTATTTCCGCTATCGTCATTTACCAAAAGCGATCCGTCATTCATAACCGTAACTGCAACCGGACGCCCGTAAACTTCAGCCTTTTCATCATTTGAAATAAAACCGGTTAAAAAATCTTCCGGTTTTCCAGACGGTTTTCCATTTGCAAAAGGAACAAAAAGAACTTTATAACCCGATATTTTCGAACGATTCCATGAACCATGCTGACCCACAAAAGCGCCGTTTTTATATTTTGCCGGAAAAGCACTTTTATTATAAAAAGCCAATCCTAAAGATGCTGTATGAGAACCAACCGGAACATCGGGAACAATTGCTTTTGCAGCAAGATCTTTACCTTGTCCTTTCATTCTTGGATCTAAAATATTACCAAAATATGAATACGGCCAGCCGTAAAAACCATCTTTTTTTACACTTGTGATATAATCCGGAACTAAATCATCCCCCAATTCATCTCGCTCGTTAACCGCTGTCCAAAGTTCCTTGTTTGCCGGGTTCCAATCCATACCAACAGGGTTTCTAAGTCCCGATGCGTAGATTTTTTCGCCCGTTCCGTCAGGATTAATTTCCAGAATACAAGCGCGACGAATTTCTTTATCGATTCCGTTTTCTGCTACATTACTTCCAGATCCAACAGAAACGTAAATTTTTGTTCCGTCGGCGTTGGCAAGTAAATTTCTTGTCCAGTGATTGTTGTAACCTCCGGCAGGAAGTTCAAGAATTTTTACACCTTTTGTTTCTAATTTTAACGGATTGTTTTTATATGGATATTGATACAAACCATCCGTATTCGCGATATAGAAAAAGTCTTTTAAAACCAACATTCCAAAAGGTTTATTTAAGCCATCTATAAAAACTTCACGGGTTTCAAATTTGCCGTCTTTATCTTTGTCCCGTAAAACTGTAATTTGATTTTTACTGCTTCTTGTTCCGCTTTCTACAACAAAAATATCATTGTTTGGTGCAATATAAGTCCAACGGGGGTTTTCAAAACCATCAGCAAATTTTGTGACTGTAAAACCTTCCGGTGCGGTAGGCATTTTACCTTCCGGCCAGCTTATTACTTTACTATTTTTTGTTTTAGATTCAGTAGCATAAGGAGGTGGTAAAGTAATTTCTCCCACTGCCGTTTTTACAACATTTCCGGGTTGTTTTGCCAGAGCTTCTTTTTCTTCTTTTTTTACCTGACCGTTGCAAGCTGTCATTAAAATTAATAATGATATAGAAAATAATTGTGTCGCCGTTTTCATTACGCTCTCTAGTTAAATGTTTATACTGTAACAATTTAATAAATTTAAAAATAATGTTAAATTTAATTTTGTAAACATTAACTGATATTTAACATTAACAAAAAAATAAATCAACCGCTTATTTTGATACTAAGATTTTGTTTCTAATTCTGTATCTTTGTCCATTGTTTTAAAACAGTAAAAATAATGATACAACTTCACGATAAACAATTTGTTCCGTTTATTTCGGCTAAAGAAATTGATTTTGCCTTAACCAAAATAGTAGCTCAGGTTGAAGATGATTTTGGAGACGATACGCCAATTTTTATCGGCGTTTTAAATGGCGCTTTTATGGTTGTTGCCGATTTTCTGAAAAAATACAAAAGTCCCTGCGAGGTTTCATTTATAAAAATGGCATCTTATGAAGGAACAGAAAGTACCAATGAAGTAAAAGAATTAATTGGTATCAATCAGGATTTATCGGGCAGATCGGTTGTTATTATTGAAGATATTATTGATACAGGAAATACTATCGAAGAATTAAAACATCTTTTTAAAGCGCAAAATGTAAAACATTTTAAAGTAGCTACTTTATTTTTTAAACCGGAGGCGTATAAAAAAGATATTAAGATTGATTACGTTGGAATCAGAATTCCAAATAAATTCATTGTAGGTTACGGTTTAGACTACGATGGTTTAGGGCGTAATTTATCTGAAGTTTACAAATTAGCAGAATAAATTTAAACAAAACACAACTATATATTCATTTTAAACTTCTTGAATTACAGTCAGGAAGTCAAGAAACACTAACATTATGATTAACATCGTTTTATTTGGAAAGCCAGGAGCAGGAAAAGGGACTCAGGCAGAATTTTTAAAAGAAAAATATAAATTAACACATCTTTCAACTGGAGATATATTTCGTTTTAATTTAAAAAATGATACCGAATTAGGAAAAAAAGCCAGAGTTTTTATGGATAACGGCGAATTGGTTCCTTGCGAAGTTACCACAGCAATGTTAATCGATGAAGTAAAAAAGCACCCTGATACTGAAGGGTTTTTATTTGATGGTTATCCAAGAACATTAGATCAGGCAGAAGCTTTAGATAAATTTTTACCAACAATTGGTTCAAGTGTTACGGCAACAATTGCATTAGAAGCCGATGACGAAATTTTAGTAGCACGTTTACTGGAAAGAGGAAAAACAAGTGGCAGAGCAGATGATCAGGACGAAGAGAAAATTCGTGTGAGATATCAGGAATACAATGAAAAAACAGCACCATTAATTGGTTATTATAAAGAACAAGGTAAGTTTCATGCCGTAAATGGTATCGGAACTATCGAAGAAATCACAGAGCGATTAACGTCAGTTATAGATAATTTGTAGAAGCTTTTTCCGGCTGTACGTTACATCCCGAAGCTTCGGGACGCTAAAAAAACTATTTTTCTAACCACAAAACAAGCTTCTCCCGACGCTTCGGAAGTCAGCTGTTTTCTGGCAAGAAAAATTAGTTTTTTTAGCTCCGGGCTTTTCTCTTTCATCTGGGCTATAAAATACATTGAGGTTACAAATTACAATTAACGAACTATTATATAACGAATAAACCACAAATTGGAAATACTAATAATATTTTTTCTAATACTATTAAACGGAGTTTTCTCCATGTCAGAAATTGCACTGATTTCGGCTAGAAAAAACAGATTGGAAACGGCCGCAAAAAAAGGAAATAAAAGTGCCAGAACAGCTTTGGATTTAGCCAACTCTCCAAATAAGTTTTTATCAACCGTACAAATCGGAATTACCTTAATTGGTATTTTAACAGGTATTTATAGTGGAGATAAAATCACAGTAGATGTTGAAACTTTTGTAAACGGATTCGAAGTTTTAAAGCCTTACGCACACTCAGTTGCAGTAGGAATTGTAGTTGTGGTTTTAACTTTTTTCTCTTTGGTTTTAGGAGAATTACTTCCAAAACGTATCGGATTAAATTATCCGGAATCGATTGCAAAAATGGTAGCAATGCCAATGAAAGTAATTTCGATTATTACAGCGCCATTTATTTGGTTGTTAACATCTTCAACAGATTTTTTATTGAATGTTTTTCAGATAAAACCAACTGCTGACGGAAAAGTTACTGAAGAAGAAATTAAGGCCATTATTAAAGAAGGAACTGAAGTTGGAGAAGTTCAGGAAATTGAACAAGATATTGTAGAACGTGTTTTTCATATTGGTGACAGAAAAGTAAACTCGTTAATGACACACCGTAAATCGGTTGATATGTTGCCATTAAATGCAGAAAGAGCCAAAATTAAAGAATTGGTTTTAATGGATTTGCACACTGTTTACCCGGTTTATAGCGATAACTACGATGATATTGTGGGTATCGTAACACTAAAAAATATATTTGCCAATATCGAAAGCGATCATTTTGATTTGTCGGCAATCATGACAGATCCTCCATATTTAATGGAGCAGACAACGGCTTATAAAGCGTTGGAAAATTTTAAAAGAACAGGTGTTCATTACGCTTTGGTTTCAGATGAATATGGAGTTTTTCAGGGAATAATTACCCTGAATGATATTCTTGAAGCATTAGTAGGTGATGCCTCTGAGTTTTATAAAGATGAGTTTCAGTTAATCGAAAGAGAAGATGGTTCCTGGTTGGTTGACGGACATTATTCGCTTCATGATTTTCTAACGTATTTTGAGTTAGATGAACTAACAAACGATTATGAAGTAAATACGGTAAGCGGAATGATTATGACCGAGCTTTCACATATTCCAAAAGAAGGCGAAAAATTAATCTGGCAAAAGTTTGTACTTGAAGTATTGGATATGGACGGTGTAAAGATTGATAAAGTGCTGGTAAAAGCGCTTAAAGAGTAAAAGAAAATTTGTTTCAAGTTTCAGGTTTCAAGTTTGTTGACATTCTGTTGATTAACCTGAAACCTGAAACTTGAAACTATATATAAACAAGGAAAAATGACAGAAGGAAATTTTGTAGATTACGTTAAGATATATGTTTCTTCCGGAAAGGGAGGAAAAGGATCTACACATTTACATAGAGAGAAATTTATTGAAAAAGGAGGCCCTGACGGAGGTGATGGTGGTCGCGGTGGACACGTATATTTGGTTGGAAATAAAGGTTTGTGGACATTATTTCACTTAAAATTTGCTCGTCATATTAAAGCCGGTCACGGTGGAGATGGAGGAGGAGACCGTAGTACGGGCGCAGATGGAGAAGATAAATTTATTGAAGTGCCTTTGGGAACTGTTGTAAAAGACAAGGAAACCGGAGAAACTTTATTCGAAATTACGGAAGACGGAGAAAAAAGAATTCTTTCAAAAGGAGGAAAAGGAGGACTAGGAAACTGGCATTTTAGAAGTTCAACAAATCAAACTCCAAGATATGCACAGCCAGGTTTACCGGGTGTAGAAATGGATGTAATTCTGGAACTTAAAGTTTTGGCAGATGTTGGTTTAGTAGGTTTCCCAAATGCTGGAAAATCAACTTTATTGTCTGTATTAACTTCAGCAAAACCAAAAATTGCCGATTATCCTTTTACAACCTTAAAACCAAATTTAGGAATTGTTGCTTACAGAGATTTTCAGTCGTTTGTAATTGCCGATATCCCAGGTATTATTGAAGGTGCTGCCGAAGGAAAAGGTTTAGGACATTATTTCCTGCGCCATATTGAGCGTAATTCTACATTATTGTTTTTAGTTCCTGTTGATACACCGGATATTAAAGGAGAATATGATATTTTGGTTAATGAGTTAACCAAATATAATCCTGAAATGCTTGATAAGGAACGCTTGTTGGTAATATCAAAATGCGATATGCTGGATGACGAGTTAAAAGCAGAATTAAAAGAAGAATTGGATGTTGCTTTTAAAGATGTTCCGTATATGTTTATTTCCTCTGTTGCCCAGCAAGGTTTGACAGATTTAAAAGATAAACTTTGGAAAATGCTAAATGAGTAAAATCTTTATTTAAAATAAAATAAAAAACCCGACAGTTAATAGCTTGTCGGGTTTTTGCTTTTAGCGAATAACAAAAGCATCTCGGGTTTTATCTTTTAATTTAAAGATTATAGTCCGAAATTTTTAGATACACCAATGTTAAATGTTTTTCCAAAATCAAAACCTACACGTTCTTGTCTTGGATCATTTTTACCATCAATGTTATCATAGTTAACACCTCCGATAGAGAAGTTTAAACCAAATCCTCTTTTCATATTAATAAACAAAGCAGGAGTAAGATTTACATACATTCCTTTTGCATTATTTACAGATGCATTTTGGTAACCTGCACCTAAATCAGCATAAACCGAAAATAATTCAGAAAGTGGAGTAGCATAACGTACAAAACCTCCAATTTTATATTTCTCTGCGCTGTCTGATCCTGTGTTTTTAAAAGTTTTGATTGAACCTTCAACTCCTGCAGTCCATTTATCTGCAAATTGATATCCAATTTTTGGAGAAAATTCAAAATTTTCTGATTTGTTGTCTCCTAGTTTTTCTGAAGAAAACCCAACATTCCCACCTAATAACATTGATCCTTTTTGTGCATTAGAAATAGTAACTACTAATAAGGCTAATGCCAGTAAAAATTTTTTCATTTTTGTATTTGTTTTAAATTTAAAGCAAATTTAGACAAACATAATTGTAAGAAATAATTTATATTATTTATTTTTAATTGAAAGTTAATTTTTACAAATTATTTTGCTTCTTAATAATTTTTTTTTGTTTTCTTTTAGATTTTAATAATTTACTTGATTTTTGATCTTCAAAATTAATTTAAATTTTATCTTTTGTAAATTGTGAATTTCGCAATCCTAGGATAGAATATATTTAATATGTTTTGTATTTAGATGCTTATTTTGTGTATTGTTGCGAAAATGCGCTATATTCGCATACTTAAACAAAATAACATGAAAAAAATAGTTTTATTCTTGACCATGTGCTTAATGGCTTTTCCTGTAAGAGCTGATGAAGGAATGTGGTTTTTGATGTTTATCGAAAGGTTAAACCATAGAGATATGGAAAAAATGGGCTTGCAATTAACGTCCGAAGAAATTTACAGTATCAATCATCATAGTTTAAAAGATGCTATTGTTCAGTTTAACGGAGGTTGTACTGCCGAAATTGTATCTAAAGATGGACTGGTTTTAACAAATCACCACTGCGGATATAATGCAATTGCTGAGCTTTCTACAGCAGAACAAAATTATCTAAAAGATGGTTTTTGGGCAAAAGAGAGAAGTGCCGAGATGAAACCAAAATCATTATACGTTCGTTTCTTTGTTCGTATGGATGATGTTTCTAAAAGAATCTTATCAAAAGTAAATGATACGATGACTGAAACAGAAAGAAACAAAATTATTCAACAAGAAATTGCTTTGATTGAAAAAGAGAATAATGAAGGTGGAAAATACACTGTTTCTGTTCGTCCTTTCTTTCAGGGAAATGAATATTACTATTTTGTTTACCAGGATTATACAGATGTTCGTTTAGTGGGGACACCGCCTGAAAGTGTTGGTAAATTTGGTGGAGATACGGATAACTGGGAATGGCCGCGTCAAACAGGAGATTTCTCTATGTTTAGAGTTTATGCTGATAAAGACGGAAATCCGGCAACATATTCTAAAGAGAATGTGCCTTTAAAACCAAAACATTTTTTACCTGTAAGTATTAAAGGTGTAAAAGAAAATGATTTTGCTATGATTCTTGGATATCCGGGAAGAACAAACCGTTGGATGCCGGCTGGAGGAATTGAACAAAATATTAAGTATGCTTATCCTGCTTGGGTTGAAGGTGCAAAAACCGGAATGGACCAAATGAAAAAGTATATGGATAAAGATGCTACAGTACGTTTGCAATATGCATCTAAGTATGCTTCAACAGCTAATTACTGGAAAAACCGTCAGGGTATGATTGATGCTTTGACAAAAGCAGGAACGGTAGATGCTAAAACTGCACAGGAAGATAAATTCTACGAATGGGCAACTAAACCGGCAAATAGTGAAAAATATGAAAATGTAATTCCAACAATCAATGATTATTACAGAGAGACTAATTTAAAAGCACGTCATGATAATTATTTGATGCAGCTTTTACGTACTTCTGCTTACGCAGCTGGTCCTGCAAATTTAGGAAATGCATTGATTGCTTATTATAACGAAAATGATGCTAAAAAAGCAGAAATGTTACCAAAAATCAATACGATGATTGATAATATTTACGGTGAATTTTATGCGCCTCTTGAAAAAGATATATTAACAGCGCAGTTAAATTTATATGCTTCTAAAGCTGCTGAATATGGTTTAGCTACACAAATTGCTAAAATGAAATCAGAGAATAATGGTGATTTTACTGCAGATGTAGCAAAGGCAACTGAAATAAGTTATTTTACAACTAAAGAGAAAGTATTGGCATTTATGGCTAATCCGAAACCATTAGCAATTGTACATGATCCTTTGTATATTATTTCTAACGATTTGTTGACAAAATACCGTTCTAAAACAGACGATCAGGCAAAAGCTGATGATGGTTTTGCAATTGCTTACCGCGAATTGGTTGAAGGTTTAAGAGCATCAAAATTAAATACGATTCAATATCCGGATGCAAACTCAACCTTGAGACTTACTTACGGAAAAGTTCGCGCATTGCCTGCTGATACTCGTAATGATGCTACAATAAACAATTATACTACCATGGAAAGTATGGTGAAAAAGTATAAAGCAGGAGATCAGGAATTTGATTTACCAGCACGTTTGTTAGAATTGAATAAAGCAAAAGATTACGGTCAATATGCTGATAAAGCAGGATATATGCCAGTAAACTTTTTAACAGATAATGATATTACAGGAGGAAACTCTGGTTCTCCGGTTCTTAACGGAAAAGGAGAGTTAATAGGAATTGCTTTTGATGGTAACATCGAAGCTATGGCCGGTGATGTTATTTTTGATCCTAAATTACAAAGAACAATCAATGTGGATATTCGTTATGTACTTTGGATTATTGACAAATATGCAGGTGCTAAAAATATTATTGATGAAATGACGATTGTAAAATAATCGAATTTAATAACATTTAAAAATCCGTCTTGTTTTTTACAGGACGGATTTTTTTTGAATATTAATTTGCAATTAAAACTAAATGATGCACGTTATATTTCCTTATTTTTGAGACATGAAAAAACTGCTATTCCTTTTTTTGTTTGTACCGCTTATACTTTGGTCACAAACTAATTTTGAAAAAGGAGAGAAATTATTTCACTCAAAAAAGTATGATGAGGCTCAGGTTATTTTTGAAGAGATTTTAAAAACGAAGCCCTCGGATATAAAAACACTTGAATATTTAGGCGAAATTGAAGCGCATCATAAGGCCTGGGAAAGTGGCGCTGTTTATTTTAAAAAACTAAAAGAACTTAAGCCTACTACAGCAGATTATTTTTATAAATACGGCGGCTGTCTGGCCATGCGGGCCATGGAAGTGAACAGGATTAAAGCTTTGGGAATGGTGGGTGATATGAAAGAAGCATTTGAAAAAGCGATTGCTTTAGATCCAAAACATATTCCGGCCAGATGGGCATTAATCGAAATATATTTGCAATTGCCGGGAATTTTTGGCGGAAGTGAATCAAAAGCGATTTCATACTCCAATCAGTTAGCACAATTATCGCCGGTTGATGGTTATTTGTCGAGAGGAAGAATAGATGTTTATTTTAAAAGATATACGGCAGCCGAAAAAAACTTTATAAAAGCTCATGAAATTGGTAAATCAAAAAACACGTTTCAAAAATTATATAATTTATATTTGAATAAATTAAATGACCCTAAAAAAGCCAGGGAATTAAAACAAAAATTTGAACCGTAATAAGCAAATATTAAATACTGAATTCTGAAATATAATTGGAATTTGGTCCCGATGCTTCGGGATAAAAATTGGAATTTAAATGAGAACACATTTTATCGCTATAGGCGGAAGTGCCATGCACAATTTAGCATTAGCATTGCATAACAAAGGATATAAGGTAACAGGTAGTGATGATGCTATTTTTGAACCATCTAAATCAAGATTAGAAAAGAAAGGAATTTTACCTGCTGAAATGGGTTGGTTTTCTGAAAAAATAACATCAGATATCGATGCTGTAATTTTAGGAATGCATGCTAAAGCTGATAATCCTGAATTGTTAAAAGCTCAGGAATTAGGATTGAAAATTTATTCTTATCCTGAATTTTTGTATGAGCAATCTAAAAATAAAACACGTGTTGTAATTGGCGGTTCTCACGGGAAAACAACGATTACCTCAATGATTTTGCATGTAATGCATTATCATAATATCGAAGTGGATTATATGGTTGGTGCACAATTAGAAGGTTTTGATACAATGGTTCATCTTACCGAAGAAAATGATTTTATGGTTTTGGAAGGTGATGAGTATTTATCTTCTCCAATAGACAGACGTCCGAAATTTCATTTATATCAGCCAAATATTGCTTTGATTTCAGGTATTGCCTGGGATCATATTAATGTTTTTCCAACGTATGAAAATTATGTAGAACAGTTTGAAATTTTCATTGGCAAAATTACAAATGGAGGAATTTTAGTGTACAATGAAAATGATCCTGAAGTAAAACGAGTTTCAGAGGCAGCTACAAATCCAATTCGTAAACTACCTTATAATACGCCCGAATATACAGTTAGCGATGGTGTAACTTTGCTTAAAACTCCGGAAGGTGATATGCCAATTGAGGTTTTTGGAGCGCACAATTTAAACAATTTAGCCGGAGCAAAATGGATTTGCCAAAATATGGGTGTCGATGAAGCAGATTTTTATGAGGCAATTGCAAGTTTTAAAGGAGCATCAAAACGACTTGAAAAAATTGCAGAAGGCAAAGGAAAAGTCGCTTATAAAGATTTTGCCCATTCGCCAAGTAAAGTGGCAGCAACAACAAAAGCTGTAAAAGAGCAATATCCGAACAGGACTTTAGTAGCGTGTTTAGAATTGCACACTTATAGCAGTTTAAATGCTGAGTTTTTAAAAGAATACGAAGGAGCGCTTGAATATGCTGATGTAGCTGTAGTATTCTATTCCCCGGATGCAGTAAAAATTAAGCAATTAGAAGAAGTAACCTACGAACAAATTGCAACTTCTTTTAATAGAAAAGATTTAATTATTTACACAAATCCTGTGGAATTTAAAGAATATCTATTCAATTTAAATCTTGAAAACTCTGCTTTATTATTGATGAGTTCAGGTAATTATGGTGGATTGAACTTTGACGAAGTGAAAGCATTAATTGAATAAACGTAATGGATTTATATTAAAAGAGAAATCACTGCAAATGCAAAAAGCTATGATTTCTCTTTTTTATTTCTTTAAACTTTATTGAGTGATTTTTCTTATTTTTTATATATTAGCCTTTTAAGATTTTATAAATGAATTCAACTATAAAAGTTGTAAAAACAACTAGCGAAAATCCTGATTTTTTATTTTTGATCGAAACATTCGATACTTTTTTGTGGGAACGTTATCCGGAATTAAAGAAGGAATATTGGGGAAATAATATAATTGAATTTAATTCCAATGTTTTTATTATTTATTTAGATGATGAGCCTGTCGCTTGTGGCTGTTTTAAGAAATATAATAAAAATGCAGTCGAATTAAAAAGAATGTTTGTTTCGCCCAAAGCCAGAGGTTTGGGGTTGGCGCAAATGATAATCGGAGAGTTAGAAGTTGAAGCGAAAAATCAAGGTTTTGAAATCATGATTTTAGAAACCTTATATAAACAGATTGAAGCTATTAATTTGTATCAAAAAGTAGGATTTGAGATAGTAGATAACTACGAGCCTTATGTAGGTTTAACGAATAGTATTTGCATGAGCAAATCCATAATTTAATCTTATGGAAGCAACTCATTTTCCAATTACAAATTGGTCAGAAGATGATCGTCCGCGTGAAAAATTGATGCTTAAAGGTAAAGAAGTTTTAAGTAATGCTGAATTAATTGCCATTTTGATTGGTTCAGGAAGCCGAAATGAATCTGCAGTTGCATTAAGCAAAAGGATTTTGGCAAGTGTAGACAATCTTAATATGTTGGGAAAAATGTCAATTTCTCAATTAATGAATTTTAAGGGAATAGGAGAGGCAAAAGCAATTACTATTGTTTCGGCTTTAGAATTAGGAAGGAGGCAAAGGAGTGAAGATGCGTTACAATTCAAAAATAAGATAACATCCAGTAAAGTCGTTTTTGAAATCATGCAGCCCATTATTGGTGAACTTCCTCATGAAGAATTTTGGGTGCTTTTTCTGAATAATTCGAATAAGGTAATTTCAAAATCGCAATTAAGCAAAGGAGGAATTACAGGAACTATTGTAGATGTACGATTGGTGTTTAAATTAGCACTTGAAAGTGGCGCTACAGGCCTGATTTTGTGCCATAATCATCCCTCTGGAAATCTTAATCCGAGTGATGCTGATAAAGAAATTACAATGAAATTAAAATTAGCAGGTGATAGTTTAGATGTTAAAGTTTTAGACCATTTGATTATTACTGAAACAAAATATTATAGTTTTGTAGATGAAGGAATCTTTTAAATTATGAATACGCATATAACTGACATTTTTTTTGATTTAGATCATACACTTTGGGATTTTGATAAGAATTCTGAATTAGCTTTTGATCGAATTTTTAAGGAGCGATTTCCAAATGTAAAAATCGCGGATTTTATCGAAAAGTATATGCCAATAAATCAGGCTTGCTGGAAATTGTATCAACATGATAAAATTACACATCAGGAATTACGTTATAATAGATTGAAATTTTCTTTTGATGCCTTAAATATTGAAATATTAGACGAAGATATAGATCAAATTGCAAATGATTATATTGAGACTCTTACAGATAACAATCATTTATTTGACGGAGCAATTGAAGTTTTGGAATATCTAAAACCTAAATACAAATTGCACATCATTACAAATGGTTTTGCAAATGTTCAGGATAAAAAAATCAATAATGCTTTATTATCAGGCTATTTCATGACAATTACAAATTCTGAATTAGCTGGTGTTAAAAAGCCAAATAGTATTATCTTTGATTATGCAGTTAATGTAGCTCAGGCTTCAAAAGAAAATTGTATTATGATTGGTGACTGTCTGGATGCAGATGTTAACGGAGCACTAAATGCGGGGCTCGATGCTATTTTTTTTAATGATAAAAAAATAGAAGCTCCCCAAAATATTAAACAAATAAATCATTTATTAGAACTAAAAAAATATTTATAACTATGAAAATTAAATTTTTGCTGGTTACTCTTTTAATTTCTGTTGTTGGATTCTCACAATCAGTTAACGATTATAAAGCTGTAATTGTGCCATTGAAATATGATTTCCTTAGAACAGAAAATCAATATAGATTGTCAACAATGACTAAGTCTAATTTGCTTAAAGCCGGTTTTCCTGCTTATTATACAAACGAGGATGTTCCTGCTGAATATGGTGATCGCTGTCAGCTTTTATATATTGATGTAAAAAAAGACAATGGTTTTTTAGTAACAAAGCTTTACTTAGAATTTAAAGATTGTTACGGAAAAGTAATTTATACTTCTGAAATTGGGAAAAGCAAGGAAAAAGAATATGAGGTAGCTTACAAAGAAAGTCTTGATCAGGCTTTTTTATCTGTAAATAAATTACATTATAAATATAGCGGTAAAACAATTACAAGTTCTTCTAAAGGGACTCCTGCGGTAGCTTCGGTTCCAGTGGAAACTGTTGCTGTTGCAACAACGCCTGTAGCAGATACTTCTGATCCGAATTTGCTTTACGCACAACCAACAGAAAATGGTTATCAATTAATTGATAAAACACCAAAAGTGGTTATGAAGCTGCTAAAAACATCCAGACCAGATTCTTTTATTGCTATAAAAGATGGGGTGCAGGGAACATTAAATGCAAAAGATAATCAATGGTATTTTGAGTTTTATCAAAATGACAAATTAGTTTCTGAAAAAATATCAGTTAAGTTTTAAAATATAAAATTTGGTTTAATAACCATATTTATCTTTCCAGCGGTTCTTTAAAAATTCGCGGTTGCTATTCTCTCTTGAATTGCTTCCCGGATTGTAAAGAACCGTTTCTTTTATAGCATCTGGCAAAAATTCCTGTTCGGCAAAATTGTTGGCATAATCATGTGAATATTTATAATCTTCACCATATCCTAATTCTTTCATTAATTTTGTTGGAGCGTTTCGCAAGTGAATCGGAACAGGTAAATCTCCGGTTTGTTTTACTAACTGTTGTGCATTACCGATTGCCATGTATGAAGCATTACTTTTTGGAGAAGTTGCTAGGTAAATTGCGCATTGACTTAATATAATTCGGCTTTCAGGATATCCAATAGTAGAAACTGCCTGAAAAGTATTATTCGCCATTATAAAAGCGGTCGGATTTGCGTTTCCAATATCTTCACTGGATAAAATGAGCATTCTTCTGGCGATAAATTTAACATCCTCGCCACCTTCAATCATTCGTGCTAACCAATATACTGCTCCGTTTGGGTCGCTTCCGCGAATTGATTTTATAAATGCAGAAACAATGTCATAGTGCTGTTCTCCGGTTTTGTCATACAAAACGGTATTTTGCTGAACCAATTCAAAAACACGATCATTTGTTATAATAATTTCTTCACTTGCAGCTGCATTAACTACAAGCTCGAAGATATTTAATAGTTTACGACCGTCACCACCAGAAAGACGAAGAAGGGCTTCGGTTTCTTTTAAAATGATGTTTTTTGAGGCTAATTCTACATCTGCTTTCATGGCACGATGCAATAGTGCTTCTAAGTCTTGTTTTGTAAAAGCATTTAGAATATAAACCTGACAACGTGATAATAATGCGGGAATTACTTCAAAACTTGGATTTTCTGTGGTAGCACCAATAAGAGTTATCCAGCCTTTTTCGACTGCTGCCAAAAGTGAATCTTGTTGAGATTTGCTAAATCTGTGAATCTCATCGATAAATAAAATAGGGTTCTTAGCAGTAAATAGTCCACCGCTTTGTTTTGCTTTTTCGATTACATCGCGAATGTCTTTTACGCCAGAATTTATTGCGCTCAAAATATAAAACGGACGTTTTGATTCCTGAGCGATAATTTGTGCTAAAGTCGTTTTTCCTGTCCCAGGTGGTCCCCAAAATATTAAAGAGGGAATAATTCCTTTTGAAATTTGCTGCGTCAATGATCCGTTTGGTCCAACCAAATGACTCTGACTAATATAATCTTCTAATTTCTGTGGGCGAATACGCTCTGCTAAAGGTGCTTCCATTTTGTAAAATTACTATTTTCAATTTAAATTTTATAGTTTTAAAGGGTTACAAATCATAACAAAGGCTAGCTGACAAATTATCAGTAAATTGTATTTGGATAGTTTTTTGATGTTACAGCTTAAAACCAATTGTTTGATATATATGAAAGACAATCATTTTAACTTTTCTACTGCCGTTGTTGGATTGCCTGTTTTGTTTGTGCTTTTCTTATGGATTATTTATTGGATTCAGATTAGGTTTGATTTTGATTTTTATCAGTATGGAATTTATCCTCGTGATGTTTTAGGTTTACAAGGCATTTTGTTTAGTCCTTTTATCCATGAAAACTTAGGCCATTTATATAATAACTCAATTCCGCTTTTTGTATTACTTGCAGCTTTGCAATTTTTTTATCCAAAACAATCTTTTCCGGTAATTGCTTATGGGATTTTGTTTTCAGGTTTAATTACCTGGATTATTGGCCGAACCAATTATCATATTGGCGCCAGCGGATTAATTTATGTTTTGGTCACTTTTATTTTTTTTAAAGGAATTCAAACAAAATATTACAGATTAGTTGCTCTTTCTTTTGCAGTAGTATTGCTTTATGGCGGAATGATTTGGTATGTTTTCCCGGATGTTGATGCGTCTATTTCATGGGAAGGACACTTGGCTGGTTTTATTACAGGATTTGTGCTAACATTATTTTATAAAGCCCCCGAATATACAAAGCCGATTGTTTATGATTGGCAAAAACCAGATTTTAACCCGGAAGATGATCCTTTCATGAAGCATTTTGATGAAAATGGAAATTTTGTTAATACTGAAAAGATTGAAGAAGAATCTGAAATTATTTCTACCTATTTTAATTCAGATGTTTTAGTTAACTATACTGTAACTAGAACAGAATCAGATGATAAAAATTAAATAGAAATGTCTGGTTTAAATTAAATGATTATTTTTGTTCAGATGATTTTAATTTTATTTGCCAGATTATGAAAAAGATAAATTTTGCAATAGTTTTTTTAGTCGTTCTGATTAGTACAAAAATGATTGCGCAATGCGATGTAAAAAATAGGGTATTGGCTGATGGAACAATGTTGTATTATTTTGAACCTTCAGTATTTTACTTTACTAAATCAAAATCATTAAAAATTAATATCGTAACTGATAAAGAACATTATTTTATTGCTTTGCAACCAACACCTTTTCCTCCTAAGAAAGAAGGTAAAAAAATTAAAAAAGATTTAATTATTCATCTGGCAGATAATAAACCGTACAAGGTTGCGCATTATGATACGCAATACAGGGAAAATGACTCAATAATGCAGGTTCTGTATTTGATAGATGACAAAGATATAGAGGCTTTTTCTAAGCTGGAGGCCTTGGTGGCAGAAATTAATATGGAAGGAACAGAATTTGTGAGAAGCTATAAATTTAAATTACATAAGAATGCTATAATAGAACAATTGAATTGCTTCCTTAAGAAAGAAGGGGAGAAGTAGCGCTAATCTTCATTTGAATTGGATTCGTTTTTATGTAATAATTTTTTATTTAGCTTTTTAAAAAGATTATTAAAAGTAAGTGTTAGTGATGCTGCATTTACAATCTGATTTTCATCATCTCTCGGAAGATAATCATTTGCATACGCCAATTCTATTTGTATATCATCTGTAAATAAATATCCCGCACCTAAAATCAGTCTGTTACGATCAAAAAAACTAAGACCTGTAACTTTAGTTCCGGATTTAAAGAATAACTCATCAGAAGCAACAGCATAAATAACACCTTCCCGAAGAATCTTACTATTGATGGGTTGAATGTATTTTATCTGTTGGCGGTATCTGAGGACATTTTCATAATCGTCATCTCCATTTTTCATATGACGAAGTTCTATTCTCATTCTCGTGCTTAGCGTATATCCTGTTTTGTGGAAATAGTATATTCCTTGTAGAGCAAATCTCCATTCAGGAGATTTAAATTGCCCTATTTCCGGTACATCTTTGTTATCGTAATAAGCCAAAAATGTTGAAAGTTTCCAACGTGGAGACAGATAATAGTGTCCCCATCCTCTAAAAGATCGTTGAATGTTATTTTGAAAGATATTGGATGATGTTTCTGTACTGCTATATGAGCTTCCTAAATTTATTTCAGTAGACCATTTGTTATTTATAGTTCTGTTGAATTGAATTTCATTCCACGACTGGCCATAAGTTTTTGTTTGAGAGTAACCAATGCTCATGATCAAAAATGTTGCAATAGTGCAGCAAAGTTTTTTTATTGATATGTTCTGAGCAGATTTGGAAGACATCAAGTAATAGTTTTTAAATATTTATTTTGGCATCTTAAATTCTAAATCAATTTTAACTTCTTTGACGTACAGTTTCGTATAAAAATGCTCCACAAGCAACTGATACATTTAGTGATCCAATTGTGCCAAACATTGGCAGCTTTGCTTTTTCATCAACAATTTTTAATACAGAAGGATTTATACCTCTGTCTTCTGATCCCATAATAATTGCTAATGGCTCATTCAAAGATAAATCATAGATGTTTTGATCTGTTTTTTCAGTGGCTGCTATAGTTTTGATTCCGGAACCTTGTAAATAGAATATGGCATCTTTAATATGTTCAACTTTACAAATCGGAACATTGAAAACCGCACCCGCAGAGGTTTTAACTGTGTCTCCGTTTACAGGAGCAGAACCTGCTTTTTGAACAATGATTCCATTTACACCAGTACATTCAGCAGTTCTGATGATAGCACCGAAATTACGCGCATCAGAAATTTGATCTAATATTAAAAACAATGGTTTTGCACCAGATTCGATAGTCGATTCCACAAGATGCTCTAAATCAATAAAACCTATTGGTGAGATTGTTGCAACAGCCCCTTGATGGTTATTTGGAGTTAACCTGTTTAATTTTTCTACAGGAACATAGGAGAAATTAATGTTAGCGCGTTTCATCACTTTCATTAAATCTTTCATTAATTCGCCAGAAATTTCTTTTTGGATGAATACTTTGTCTACTTCTTTTCCTGCCTGAATTGCTTCTATAATGGCTCTGATTCCAAATATTTGATGTTCTTTTTCCATGAAGCAAATATAGGTATAATGTTTATATAAAAAAAAACCACCAGCATGTGCTGGTGGTTTTATATTTAAGTTGTAGTAAAACAATATTAGATAGGATCTTCTACTGATAATACTCCTTCTTTATAAGAGAATGATAATTTTTGACTTGTGGTTCCTTGAACTTTGTCAGTAATATGCAAGATACCAGTGTATTCTACATCATCTCTAGTGATTTTGTAAATAACTACGTCACCAAATACTAAATTAGTTAAAGATGAAACTTTAGCACCTGCATTATATGCTGCTTCAGCAGTGAATAAATCAGCTGTTTCATAATCTAAAGTAGTTTTTACGAAAGTAATATCGCTTACTGCTTCGAAACCAAATGAGCTTACAAATTTAATATCAGCTGTACTATCAGCTCCGTCACCATTTAATCCAGTTGAGAAATTAAATCTGCTTGTAGCATCCGCATTAGAAACAGCACCAGCATGATCTCCATCAAAAGTTTGATTAACAAAAGTAACTGTAGTAGATATAACATCAGTTTGAGTTCCTGCAGTTACAGTAAATCTATAAGTTATTTTATCACCAACAGCTATTCCACCATATGTAGAGTAAGGTATTGCTGCAATATCAAGATCTTGGTGAGTAATTGGCAAGGTTCCAGGTAATGCAGAAAAAGCACCATCATTTTTAGACCATTCACCTACTATACTGGTAACAGTTGTAGTTCCTTTTTTTACTGGTGCAAAAGTAATAATTACTGGTGTTGGATCTAAGTATTTTATTGTTGATACACCGCTTGTTGCATTAGTTACAGGATCACCATCAGCATTATAAATTTGCCAAACAATTCCTTTTGCAACTGTAAGAGTAAATGTTGCTCTTGTTGTTGAACCATCAGAATATGTTGTTAATATTGCTAAAGGGAAAGCGCCTGTTTTACCAGTTAAAGTAGTTGTAGTTCCTGAAGTTACAGGAAATACATCAAAACTTCCTAATGTAGAAGTGTTAAATGTTGCTTTTCCATCTGCAATAGTTGCATCTGAAACTTTGTCACCAAATATGATTGGATCTGAAGTTGTTTTAGCAGCATTTTTGTAGATTTCAACTTTAGTTGCAGTTACACCTTCTTTTGTAAAAACGTTAAAAGGTAAATTGTAATTGTTGTCTAAGCGGCTAATGCTTGACGTTGTTGGTACTACATTACCTCCCACAGATGTGTAATCTATATCATCATCTGATGAACAAGATGCGAAAGCCGCAATTAATGCGAATGTAGCAATTTGTTTTATATATCTTTTCATATTTATTTTATTAAGTATTAGTTTTTATCCCAGAAGATTTTGGTAGTAACTGCATTGTTACCCAATTTAGCAACAGCAGCTTCTAAACTAGCAGCATTAAGCGTTTGCTCTCTGTTAGGATATGAGTAGCGTTTTGGAACTGAAGTGATATCACCATAAGTTACAGCTGGTACTTGCAAAGCTGGATAATCCAATCTTCTGTAATTAGTCCATGCTTCAAAACCTCTATTGAAGAAAGAAATCCAAGATTGTTCTCCAATTTTTTGTTTCCAAGGAGTAGCTGCAGAATAAGCCACATCAGTTCTTGCTAAGTAAGCCGCAATATCAGCAGATGCGACACCCCAGTCTTGTAATGAAGCTGTTACAGCTCTATTGTAATGAATTTCTGCAGTTTCGCCTACAGCGATACCTCTTTCAACAGCCTCAGCTAATAAAAACTCAACTTCTGAATAAGTAAATAATACTCCAGGGTAAGTTGGATCTTGTATTGTAGTAGTAAGGTGAGAGAAGTTATCATAAACATTTAGTGCACCATAAACTCCACCTTTATAAGCGCCTGAACCAGCAGGGTACTCTGTGAAATACTTAGGTCTTCTAGGGTCATTAAGTGCATTTAATCTGTTTACAAATGTATCTGCAGGTAAAAAGTCATAACGTCCAGATGCAACTAAATCAACATATAATGGGTTAGCATTTGGTTGAGTTTCGGCATAAGTCATGTAAGTTCCTTGTGCGCTAGAAGAGATTACTCCATCAGCAACAGCAGCCAAAGCCTCAGTAGAAGCATATGCATGATCAACATCATCCATGTTAATTGCCATTCTTAAACGTAATGAATTAGCAAATTTTGCCCATAATGACACATCTCCTTTGTAAATTAAATCAGCATTCCCAAAGCTACCAGCATCTGTATCTAATGCATGTGATGCAGCAGTTAATTTTACAATAAGATCTTTGTAAATTGTTTGAGCATCATCGTATTTAGGTTGTGGAAAAGCAACAATATCTAAAGCTTCAGTATATGGAACGTCTCCAAAAGTATCAACTAAAACACCATATGAATAGGCAGTTAAGATATCAATGATCGCAATTTTATTGTTAATTACAGCTAACTCATCTGCTGTAGCGCCAGCTTGCTGATCAACTAAAATGTTTTTTGCTTCTTTAAAATCTCTTAATACATCACGGTAATATGTAGTCCAGTGAGTATCTGGAATAGTACGTCCTGTAAGGTCGTATTGACTTTCTTGAGGGTACTGAACTTCCGTCCATTGTTGAGCAAATAATCTAAAAACATTAAAGTTAACAGAGGTACTTGTTACCTGGTCTACCATTGCATGTTCTGCATTGGTAAATAAGTAATTAGCTTCGGTATAAGTTGGACGTTTAGTGTCCGTGTTTAATCCTGTAATGTCATCACTGCATGATGCAAACAAAGATAAAAGCGGTATTAGTATAAGAAGTCTATTTTTCATAGCTTAGAATTTTATTGTTAAGTTGCAACCAATGTTTCTAGTGGTTGGTAAAGATCCGATAGATAAACCTGAAGATCCAATGTTAGATCCCAATCCACTTTCCGGGTCAGCTTCTGGAAGATCTTTGTCGATTATCCATAAGTTAGATCCAACTAGTGAGATTTTTGCATCAACTAATTTTATTTTTTGTACTAATGAAGATGGTAAAGTATAAGTAATTTGTACTTCTCTTAATTTGATAAAACCAGCATCATAAACGTATTGGCTTCTTGGACCGTTAGAATATGCATTAGTAATAGCACCACCTGTAGAATAAGCAGTTCTAGTAGTGTTTGGAGTTCCATCAGCGTAAACACCTGGAAGAATTACACCACCACCATTAACTAAAGTATTTCTTTTAGGAAGACCTAAATCGTTGTTACCTACAGTAGACTCAGATAAACCTGTTCCTACACCGTACCATTGATCTGTAGAGAAAATATCTCCTCCTTTTTTCATGTCAATTAAGAAACTGAAAGAAAGACTTTTGTATGTGAATTTATTACGAAGACCACCTATCCAATCAGGGTTAATATCTCCAATAATGTTGTTTGTAGATGTATTGATTACATATCTTCCTGTTGCTGGGTTGATCACTTTTTGACCATCAGCAGTGTAAGTGTAATCTGTTCCTTTTAAGATTCCAAAAGGTTGTCCAACTACAGCATTTAATGTTACACCTCCAGGGTATGAACCACCAACTTGTAAGTTAGATACACCATCAGCTAATGCTGTTACAGTATTGTCATTTTTAGACCAGTTTACAGTAATATCCCAAGCAAAGTTATTTGTTTTGATTGGAGTAGCATTAAATTGAACCTCGATACCTTTGTTTTCAATTGTAGCAGCATTTACGTAACGAGTTGAGTTACCAGTAGCTGTAGAATAAGGTACAGGAATAGCCTCACCATCATTCACGTTTTTGTATAAACTCACGTCAAATCCAACTCTTTTGTTTAAGAATTGCATCTCAAGACCAATCTCTTGTGTTTTAGTTTTAATTGGCTCTAAGTCTGGATTGTTTTTTGTAATGTTTACAGAGTATTGTTGTTGTCCATTGAAAGAGTTGATTTTTTCATATGTATCAACTAAAGCCAATGTTGGAGTTCCAAGTGGGCTTTCAGAGTAACCTCCTCTTAATTTACCAAATGTTAACCAGCTAGCATTAATGTTTTTAGTGAAAACCCAGCTACCTGAAACAGAGTTACTGAATAATGAGTTGTTTCCTTCTGGTAATTGAGAGAAAGCATCTCTTCTTGATGTAGCATCAACGAAAAATTGATCCATAAATCCAACAGAAGCAGAAACGAAGTAACTGTTTACTCCAGTTTTAGTTTCTCTTTCATAAGGGTAAGGGCTTGCAGAAACTGAATTGTCTAAGCTGTAAAGTCCTGGTATGATAAGTCCACCTTCAGTTGAAGCAGTAATTTGATTGAAATAGTTTCTTCTTACAGTTCCACCGGCAACTCCAGTTAAGTTCCAGTTTTCACCGAAGTTCTTTTTGAAGTTCAATAACAAATCATAGTTTTGCTCAGAGTAGTTACCATTATAACGTTGGTAACCTGAAGTTTCATTAAATGCGTTGATACCGAAAGTTTTAGCAACTGAACCAACAGCTAATCTTTCTTCACGAATTTCAGAATATGAATCTGTAGAGATTTTTGCAGTTGCAGAAACCCATTCAGCAATTTTATAAGTAAAGTTAGCATAACCTACGAAACGGTTTCTGCTATCATTTTGATAGTTTTTGTAACGGTCAAAATAAGGGTTGTTCCAGTATGCAGGGAAACCATTAGAAGCAGAAAGTCTGTTCCATGTAATGTTTTGTCCACCTGAAGCATTGTAGGCTTGCTCTAATTGTTTCAAGTCTACGTTTGTTTGCCACCATTGACGGAAACCAGATACTAAGTTGTCGCTATATCCAGTCATGTTTCTACCTGTAGTAGCCTGATTAGAGAAGTTAGCAAAAGTACTAAGAGATAATCTGTCAGTAAATTGGTGATTTAATTTTAAACTGAAGTTGTTTTTCTTTAATTCACTATTTGGTAAAATACCTGTTTGATTAGTATTTGAATAGTTGAAAACTAAATTAGTTTTTTCGTTAGCATCTTCAAATGAGATACTGTTTACTAATGATAAAGAATTTTTAAAGAATGCGTTTGGATCGTTTTTAGCGCCTGTCCATGGAGTTGCTTTACCGTAGTTATTGTTTCCAGGATAGTTTGAAAAAGCATCCCATTGGTAAACGTTTAAGCTTGGATCAAAAGCGTCTCCTACAGAAGCATCGTCTCCCATAGCAACTACAGTTTCAGGAATACCGTCTCCGTCTAAATCTTGCTGTCCGAAAGAACCTCCGTAACCACCACCATATTGTTTTTGGTATTTAACGAAAGTATCTTTGTCTGGTGAACCAGAAACTACTTCAGAAGAAACAGTGATTCCAAGACCTTTTTTAGCTCTACCTTTTTTAGTAGTAATCATTAATACCCCGTTACCAGCTAAGTATCCGTATAATGCAGATGCAGCAGCACCTTTCAATACGTTCACACTTTCGATATCTTCTGGGTTAATATCCATACCATTATTTCCGTAGTCATAACCTTGAGCTCCTCTAGATTGAGCTGTAGTACCGTCATTAGTATTGTTTGCATTGTTAATTGGCATACCATCAATAACGATAAGCATCTCATTACTTTGGTTGATAGCTTTAACACCACGAGAGATAGCACTTGTAGATCCACCAAAGTTGGTGTTTCTTCTAACGTTAACACCCGCAACTTTACCAGAAAGCTCATTTAAGAAGTTTCCACTTGAAGTTCCAGATTTTAAATCCCCACCTTTTAATTCCTGAGTTGCATAACCAAGAGATTTTTTCTCTCTTTTAACACCTAAAGCTGTTGTTACTACAACACCTTCAAGTTCTTGTGCATCTCCTGCTAATTTTACATTAACGCTTGATGAACTTGCAGCTACTTCTTGAGTTTTCATCCCGATGTAGCTAAATACCAAAATTTGGCTTGTTGATGCTTTGATAGAATATTTACCATCAAAATCAGTTTGCGTTCCGGATTTTGTTCCTTTCACTAATACACTTACACCTGGCAAAGGCATACCTGCATTATCAGTAACAATTCCTGAAACAGCTCTTTCTTGCGCAAAAGTTAGTTGCGCCACTAGTACTAATAAAAGCACTAAGAATCCATTGAACTTTAGTTTCATTTTTAAATATTTTGAATTAGTATCGCAAAACTCTTAATAATTTGTTAACTTTCCTAATAAATAAAAATCTTTTTTTGTTAAACATTAAAATTTAACATTATAACATATGTTTATGATAGTGTTATATAATTGTAGTTCACTTGCGTTTTCTGCTCCATTTGTAAGAGTAATTTTTAATAAACCATTTGCCGTTTGTATTCCGGTTCCAATTCCAATTCCTATTAATTTTTTTACTTTATTTTGATTTGTATTAGTTGTGAGGTCTTGATATAGACCATAATCAATAATAGAATTAACATATAGACTTTTTGAGGGAATATATCTGTATTCTGTAAGAATTAAAGCGTTGAAATTTGCTTGCAAACTATTTTCTAAAAAACCTCGAATTGAATTCATTCCTCCAAAACGAAATAATTCGTTTGAAATGTAATTTTTACTGTTAAGATAAAAATTTTGTGAATTTATGTTAATGAAATTCTTTTCGTTTAGTTCAAAATTGTATGATAAGTTTATGTTTGTGTAAAATTGTTTGCTTGATTCAGCGGTTTCCGGATTGTTGTTTGTGTCTCTTTTTCCATATCCAAAAATGAGATTTAGAACTGCTTTTTTGGGAAATAAGTTGTTAGTTATGTCTGTTTTTTTATAATCGAAAGAAGTAGTGATATATGAATTTTTATAGTCGCTAATTGTCGTGTTGTTTGTGTTTTGAATATCGCTTGATTCTGTTGATTGATAGCCAACATATATTCTGGAATTGTAATTTATAAAGTATCCTAAATCAATAGCAGTTTTTGTATTTTGAAAAGTACTGTCTTGCTTAAAGATGTTTAATTGAGCTTTGATTCCAAGTGAAGAATTAAATATGTATGGGATTTCTAATTTTGTATTGAATGTTTTTTGTTGGTTGCCATCACTTTTCCAGTACAATGAGAACTCTTCTCCTGAATGAAGTATGTTTTGTAAAGTAATATCAACATAACCATTGAGATTTAGCTTTTTGTTTTCGTCATTCGAAAAACCGATATAGCCATCAAATGTGTTTGCTTTTCTTTTTTGAATATATGCGTAGATTTTGGTTGAGTCCTGAGTGAATAGAATTTCAGGATATTTTGTCTGAGTTATGAATTCAAAATTATTTATTTCATTGTAAAGTTCTTTTACCGTTTCCTGATTAAAAGTCCTGTTGATGTATTTTTTATTAAGTTGTTTTAGATGACCTTTGGGAAAAATATCCTTACCTGTGTTATTTGCATAATTTAGAATAATGGAATTTAGTTCGCGTTTTTTTTCGGATTTAAAATTTAAGTCAGCATAAATTATTAAATTCTTTCTTCGAATATTTTCAAGATTAATTTTTGTTAGTGCATAACCGGCTTTTTCTGCATCATTTATTTTTTGATTGAGGTAGTTTTCTACTTCTTCGTAAGGAAGAATTATGGTGTCGTTTCCTGTTTTTTGAAAATTAAAAAACGAATTATTTATACCTATATATATATGCATCTCTTTTATTCGTTTTTTTAGTTCAATAATTGAGGTGTAAGAGCTGTCATTTATGTTTTTGGTTTCTAGTGTTTTATTGTCAAGAAAACCTTTTTTCGCGAGCTTTTCTGAGGTGTTTTTTATCTCGTTTAATAAGGATTTTAAATTTGGATGTTTTGCAGAATAGTTTAATGAATCTATAATTTTATTTTCAACTGTATTTGTGCCGTTTATTTTTAAATTAAAGTTTTGTGCATAACCTGAGATGCTTATAAGGCAAAAAATAAATATTTGGAATAACTGTTTCAAGGGCAATTGTTTCATTTATTAAAAGTATTGCAAATATCTATTATTTGTTTGTAAAAGTTTAAGCTTAAATAATGTTATTGAAAATTAATGAATTAACGTTTGTATAGTGAAAATTATTTTATACATTTGCAACCCCGTAAAAAGCGGGAATTTAATATACATAATAAATTTTTAGTATTAATTATGCCAACAATTCAACAATTAGTAAGAACAGGAAGAACTCAGATAACTAAGAAGAGTAAATCGGTTGCTTTAGATTCTTGTCCTCAAAGAAGAGGGGTTTGTACGCGTGTTTACACTACTACACCAAAAAAACCAAACTCTGCAATGCGTAAAGTTGCGCGTGTACGTTTGACAAATGGTAATGAGGTAAATGCTTACATCCCTGGAGAAGGACACAATTTACAAGAGCACTCGATAGTATTAGTTAGAGGCGGAAGGGTAAAAGATTTACCAGGTGTTAGATATCATATCGTTCGTGGAGCGCTTGACACGTCAGGAGTTGCAGGAAGAACGCAAAGAAGATCTAAGTACGGTGCTAAACGCCCAAAAGAAGCAAAAAAGTAATTTAAACTTTTAAGAAAAAGACATGAGAAAAAGAGCGGCAAAGAAAAGACCACTTTTACCAGATCCGAGGTTTAACGACCAATTGGTAACACGTTTTGTGAATAACTTAATGTGGGACGGTAAGAAATCTACAGCTTTCAAAGTATTTTATGATGCAATTGACATCATTGAGTCTAAAAAGCAAGATTCAGAAAAATCTTCATTAGAAATTTGGAAAGATGCTTTAACAAACGTTATGCCTCACGTAGAAGTACGTAGTCGTAGAGTAGGTGGAGCTACATTTCAAATTCCAATGCAAATTAGACCAGACAGAAAAATTTCTATGGCAATGAAGTGGTTGATACTTTATTCTAGAAGAAGAAATGAAAAATCTATGGCACAACGTTTAGCGTCAGAATGTTTAGCTGCTGCTAAAGAAGAAGGTGCTGCGGTTAAGAAAAGAATGGATACTCACAAGATGGCAGAGGCTAATAAAGCTTTCTCTCACTTTAGATTTTAATTCGTAAGAAATGGCTAGAGATTTAAAATATACAAGAAATATCGGAATTGCTGCTCATATTGATGCTGGTAAAACAACAACAACTGAGCGTATTCTTTTTTATACTGGAAAGTCACATAAAATTGGTGAAGTACATGATGGTGCTGCAACAATGGACTGGATGGCACAAGAGCAAGAAAGAGGTATTACAATTACTTCTGCTGCTACAACTTGTGAGTGGAATTTTCCAACTGAGCAAGGTAAAATTTTACCAAACTCATTGCCTTATCATTTTAATATTATTGATACTCCTGGACACGTTGATTTTACTGTAGAGGTAAATCGTTCTTTGCGTGTTCTTGATGGATTGGTTTTCTTGTTTAGTGCTGTTGATGGTGTTGAGCCACAATCAGAAACTAACTGGAGACTTGCAGATCAATATAGAGTTCCACGTATGGGATTCGTTAATAAAATGGACCGTCAAGGATCTAACTTTTTGGCAGTTTGTCAACAAGTTCGTGATATGTTAAAGTCAAATGCTGTTGCGATCACTTTGCCAATTGGTGAAGAAAATGATTTTAAAGGTGTTGTGGATTTAGTAAAAAACCAAGCTATCATTTGGCATGATGCAACTCAAGGGGCGACTTTTGATATTGTTGAAATTCCTGCTGATATGGTTGCTGAAGTTAAAGAGTACAGAGATATTCTTATTGAAGCAGTTGCTGACTATGATGAAAACTTGCTTGATAAGTATATGGAGAATCCAGATTCTATCACGGAGGAAGAAATCAACAACGCTCTTAGAGCTGCAACTATGGACATGGCTATCATTCCTATGATTGCTGGTTCTTCTTTTAAAAACAAAGGAGTTCAATTCATGTTGGATGCGGTATGTAAATACTTGCCTTCTCCGATGGATAAAGAAGGTATCGAAGGTATTCATCCTGATGATGCTGAATTGTTAGAAGAAGATCAAACTAAAATCTTGCGTAAGCCAGATGTAAAAGAGCCATTTGCTGCTTTGGCATTTAAAATTGCTACTGACCCATTCGTAGGTCGTTTAGCTTTCTTCCGTGCTTATTCTGGTCGTTTAGATGCAGGTTCTTATGTTTTGAACACGCGTTCAGGAAATAAAGAAAGAATTTCTCGTATTTACCAAATGCACGCTAACAAACAAAATCCAATCGAATATATTGAGGCTGGAGATATTGGAGCTGCTGTTGGATTTAAAGATATTAAAACTGGAGATACATTGTGTGATGAAAAACACCCAATCATTCTTGAGTCTATGAAATTCCCTGCGCCGGTAATTGGTATTGCAATTGAGCCTAAAACTAAAGCTGACGTTGATAAAATGGGTATGGCTTTGGCTAAATTAGCTGAAGAAGATCCAACATTTACTGTTAGAACGGATGAGGCTTCAGGGCAAACTATTATCTCTGGTATGGGTGAGCTTCACTTAGATATCTTGGTAGATCGTATGAAACGTGAATTTAAAGTTGAAGTTAACCAAGGTGAGCCTCAAGTTGAATATAAAGAAGCGTTTACAAGAACTGCTACACATAGAGAAACTTATAAGAAACAATCAGGAGGTCGTGGTAAATTCGGTGATATCGTATTTACACTTGAGCCAGCTGACGAAGTTGATGGTAAGGTTCCTGTAGGATTGCAGTTTATTAATGCAGTAAAAGGTGGTAACGTTCCTAAGGAATATATCCCTTCTGTAGAAAAAGGTTTCCGTGAAGCTATGAAAACTGGTCCATTGGCAGGTTATCAAGTGGATAGTTTAAAAGTAACTTTGACGGATGGATCTTTCCACCCTGTCGATTCTGATGCTCTTTCTTTTGAATTAGCTGCTAGAATGGGTTATAGAGAAGTGGCTAAAGCTGCTGGTGCGATTATTTTGGAGCCAATCATGAAAATGGAGGTTATTACTCCTGAAGAAAACATGGGAGATATCGTAGGTGATATCAACCGTCGTAGAGGTCAGGTTAATGATATGGGTGACAGAAACGGTGCTAAGACTATTAAAGCTGATGTGCCTTTATCAGAAATGTTTGGATATGTAACAACATTAAGAACATTGTCTTCTGGTAGAGCAACTTCAACAATGGAGTTTTCTCACTATGCAGAAACACCTTCTAATATTTCAGAAGCTGTAATTAAAAAAGCAAAAGGTAACGCTTAATTCTTAAGAAAATGAGTCAAAAAATCAGAATAAAACTAAAATCTTACGATCACATGTTGGTAGATAAGTCTGCTGAAAAGATCGTAAAAACAGTAAAAACTACTGGAGCAGTTGTAACAGGTCCAATTCCGTTGCCAACTCACAAAAAACTTTTCACTGTGTTACGTTCTCCGCACGTTAACAAAAAAGCGAGAGAGCAATTTGAAGTAATGTCATACAAGAGATTGATTGATATTTATTCATCTTCATCTAAAACTATTGATGCATTAATGAAGCTTGAATTGCCAAGTGGAGTTGAAGTAGAAATAAAAGTATAATTTTTTTATTATATTTTACATAAAAAAAGCGAGACAGAAATGTCTCGCTTTTTTTGTGGACAAAAGTTTTCATGGTTAATTTTTTCGAGATATTTATTTTGGTGAATTATTTCTGTTTTTGTTGAAATGTCTTGAATTTAGGGTGTTGCCGATGTTTTTTCTTTAGTTGATTAAGTAATTATTAAGCTAAATGTTGTTGTGGGTTAAAAAGATAAAATTTGTTTTTTAAATGAAATAAAATATAGGTGACGGACAGATTGATGCTTTGATTTTGATTATGAGCTATTTAATTTTTATAACCGTTTGGTATATTCAATTTTAATGTATACTTTTGCACTCCCTGTTTGGAAATTTCTGTTATTTCCAAATTGAAGGGAATTTTAGTAATTAATAATTAATATTTATGTCTGGGTTAATTGGTAAAAAAATCGGCATGACTAGTATTTTCGACGAAAACGGGAAAAACATTCCTTGTACAGTAATCGAGGCTGGGCCGTGTGTTGTTACCCAAGTCAGAACCAAAGGTGTTGACGGGTACGAAGCGTTGCAACTTGGTTTCGATGACAAAAACGAGAAACATTCCACTAAAGCGGCTTTAGGTCACTTTAAAAAAGCTGGAACTGTTGCTAAGAAAAAAGTCGTTGAATTTCAAGATTTTGCAACTGAACAAAAATTAGGAGATCTTATTGATGTTTCTATTTTTGCTGAAGGAGAATTTGTAGATGTACAAGGTGTATCTAAAGGTAAGGGTTTTCAAGGGGTTGTTAAACGTCACGGATTTGGTGGTGTTGGACAAGCAACTCACGGTCAACACAACCGTTTAAGAGCGCCAGGTTCTGTGGGAGCTTCTTCTTATCCATCTAGAGTATTCAAAGGAATGCGTATGGCTGGAAGAATGGGAGGAGACAATGTAAAAGTTCAAAACCTTAGAGTTTTAAAAGTAGTTGCTGAAAAGAATCTACTTGTTATTAAAGGATGTGTTCCTGGACATAAAAACTCTTATGTAATCATTCAGAAGTAATGGAAGTAAAAGTATTAGATTTCAACGGAAAAGATACTGGAAGAAAAGTTCAACTTTCTGATTCAGTATTCGCAATTGAACCAAACAATCACGCTGTATATCTTGATGTTAAGCAATATCTTGCTAATCAAAGACAAGGAACTCACAAAGCTAAAGAAAGAGCTGAAGTGACTGGAAGTACACGTAAGATTAAAAAACAAAAAGGAACTGGTACAGCTCGTGCGGGAAGTATCAAAAATCCATTGTTTAAAGGTGGTGGAACAATTTTCGGACCAAGACCAAGAAGTTATTCATTCAAATTGAATAAAAGCTTGAAAAGATTGGCAAGAAAATCAGCTTTCTCAATCAAAGCAAAAGAGTCAAATATTATCGTTCTTGAGGACTTTAGTTTTGAAACTCCAAACACTAAAAATTTCATTAACGTTTTGAAAGCTTTAGGGTTAGATAACAAAAAATCTCTATTTGTGTTGGGAGAGTCAAATAAAAATGTATATTTGTCGTCACGCAATTTAAAGGCTTCTAATGTCGTAACTAGCTCAGAATTAAGCACTTACGCTATTTTAAACACTAATAATTTAGTGCTTTTAGAAGGTTCTTTGGAGTTAATCGAAGAAAATTTAAGTAAATAATAGGAATATGAGCATCATAATTAGACCTATAGTAACGGAAAAAGTAACCAAAGAAAGTGAAGTTTTAAACCGCTTCGGATTCGTTGTTGACAAAAAAGCAAACAAAGTTCAAATTAAGAAAGCTATTGAAGCTGCTTATGGAGTAACTATCGTTTCAGTTAACACGATGAACGTAAGACCGGATAGAACTACAAAATACACTAAAAGTGGTTTAATCAGTGGAAAGACAAATGCAATTAAAAAAGCGATTGTTCAAGTACAAGAAGGAGAAACAATTGATTTTTACAACAATATCTAAGATAGAAAAATGTCAGTAAGAAAATTAAAACCTATTACCCCAGGTCAGCGATTTAGAGTTGTGAATGGTTATGACGCCATTACAACTGATAAGCCGGAACGCTCTTTGATAGCGCCGATAAAAAACTCTGGAGGTAGAAATAGTCAAGGAAAGATGACCATGCGTTATACGGGTGGTGGTCACAAGCAGAGATATCGTATTATTGATTTCAAAAGAACTAAAGACGGAATTCCGGCTACAGTGAAATCAATCGAATACGATCCAAATCGTACTGCATTTATCGCTTTATTAGCTTATGCTGATGGAGAGAAAACATATGTTATTGCACAAAACGGATTGAAAGTTGGTCAGAAATTAGTTTCTGGTCCAGAGTCTCAACCTGAAATTGGTAATACATTGCCTTTAAGTAGAATTCCTTTAGGAACTGTTATCTCTTGTATTGAGTTACGTCCAGGTCAAGGTGCGGTAATCGCTCGTTCAGCTGGTACATTTGCTCAATTAATGGCAAGAGATGGAAAATATGCTACAATTAAAATGCCATCTGGTGAAACAAGATTAATCTTGTTAACTTGTTCGGCTACAATTGGAGCTGTTTCTAATTCAGACCACCAATTAGTTGTATCTGGTAAAGCAGGTAGAACAAGATGGTTAGGAAGAAGACCTAGAACAAGACCTGTTGCAATGAACCCTGTTGATCACCCAATGGGTGGTGGAGAAGGACGTTCTTCTGGTGGACATCCACGTTCAAGAAATGGAATACCAGCAAAAGGTTATAGAACTCGTTCTAAGAAAAACCCGAGTAACAAGTATATCGTAGAACGTAGAAAGAAATAATAAGATATGGCACGTTCATTAAAAAAAGGACCTTTCGTTCATTATAAGTTAGACAAGAAAGTTCAGGAAAACGTAGAAAGTGGTAAAAATAGTGTAGTAAAGACTTGGTCTAGAGCTTCTATGATTACTCCAGATTTCGTTGGACAAACTATCGCAGTTCATAACGGTCGTCAATTTGTACCAGTTTACGTAACAGAAAACATGGTAGGTCACAAATTAGGAGAGTTTTCACCAACTAGATCTTTTAGAGGTCATGCTGGAGCAAAAAATAAAGGTAAAAAATAAGAAGCAATGGGAGTTCGTAAAAGAGAAACAGCAGATGCGAGAAAAGAGGCTAATAAGTCTATTGCTTTCGCAAAATTGAATAACTGCCCTACTTCACCTAGAAAAATGCGCTTAGTAGCGGACTTGGTAAGAGGTCAGAAGGTAGAAAGAGCACTTAACATCTTAAGATTCAGTTCTAAAGAAGCTTCAAGAAAATTAGAGAAACTATTATTATCTGCAATCAACAACTGGGAGCAAAAAAATAGTGAAGGTAATTTAGAAGAAGCTGGATTATTTGTTAAAGAGATCAGAGTAGATGGTGGAATGATGTTGAAAAGACTTCGTCCAGCTCCGCAAGGTCGTGCACACAGAATAAGAAAACGTTCTAATCACGTAACAATCGTGCTTGGAGCTATCAATAACACACAAAGCAATTCTTAAGCAGCATGGGACAAAAGACAAATCCAATTGGAAATAGACTTGGTATCATCAGAGGGTGGGACTCAAACTGGTATGGTGGAAATGATTACGGTGATAAACTTGCCGAAGATCACAAAATCAGAAAGTATATCCACGCTCGTTTATCAAAAGCTAGTGTATCAAAAGTAATCATCGAGAGAACTTTGAAACTTGTAACCGTTACTATCACTACTGCAAGACCTGGTATCATTATCGGAAAAGGCGGACAAGAGGTAGACAAGTTAAAAGAAGAACTTAAGAAAGTTACTGACAAAGAGGTTCAAATCAACATCTTTGAAATTAAAAGACCTGAATTAGATGCTTATCTTGTGGCGACAAGCATCGCTCGTCAAATCGAAAGCCGTATTTCTTACAGACGTGCAATCAAAATGGCTATTGCTGCTTCTATGCGTATGAACGCTGAAGGTATCAAAGTTTTGATTTCTGGTCGTTTGAATGGTGCTGAGATGGCACGTTCAGAAGGTTTCAAAGAAGGTAGAATTCCTCTATCAACTTTCAGAGCTGATATTGACTATGCTTTGGCTGAAGCTCATACTACTTATGGTAGAATGGGTATCAAAGTATGGATCATGAAAGGTGAAGTTTATGGAAAGAGAGATCTTTCTCCACTTGCAGGAATGGATAAAAAACAATCTGGAACTGGTGGTGGTAAAGGTGGTGATTCTCCTAGAGGAGACAGAAAGCCCTTTAATAAAGGTGGTAAACCAGACGCTCGTAAAAGAAAGTAAATTTTTAAACTAAAGAAAAATGTTACAGCCTAAAAGAACAAAATACCGTAAGGTACAGAAAGGTAAAATGAAAGGTAACTCTCAAAGAGGGCATGAACTTTCTAATGGAATGTTTGGTATTAAATCTGTACATGAAGATGGAATGTTCTTAACGTCTCGTCAAATCGAAGCTGCACGTATTGCTGCAACTCGTTTCATGAAGAGAGAAGGACAATTATGGATCAAAATATTTCCAGACAAACCAATTACTAAGAAGCCTCTTGAGGTACGTATGGGTAAAGGTAAAGGTGCCGTTGAATATTGGGCTGCCGTTGTTAAACCCGGAAGAATTATGTTTGAAGTTGGAGGAGTTCCTTTATCAGTTGCAAAAGAGGCTTTACGTCTTGCAGCTCAAAAGCTTCCAGTAAAAACTAAATTCGTCGTTGCTAGAGATTTCGAAGCATAATTAAATTTATATTATGAAACAATCAGAAATAAAAGATCTTTCTGCAGCGGAGTTGCAAGAAAAACTTAGTCAAACTAAGAAAATATATGCTGACCTAAAAATGGCTCACGCTATTTCTCCAATTGAGAATCCACTTCAAATTAGAAGTGTAAGAAGAACAGTTGCAAGATTGGCTACAGAGTTAACTAAAAGAGAGTTACAATAATTGTATTCTGCTGAAAGATGGAAGAAAAAAGAAATTTAAGAAAAGAAAGAATAGGTGTTGTTACTTCAAATAAAATGGATAAGTCTATTGTTATTGCTGAAGTAAGAAAAGTAAAACACCCATTATACGGTAAGTTCGTGTTGAAAACAAAGAAATACGTTGCACACGACGAAACAAACGACTGTAACATTGGAGATACTGTAAGAATTAGCGAAACGCGTCCTTTAAGTAAAACAAAATGTTGGAGATTAGTTGAAATCTTAGAAAGAGCTAAATAATTATGGTACAACAGGAATCAAGACTAAAAGTAGCAGATAACACGGGAGCAAAAGAAGTTTTAACTATCCGTGTTTTAGGAGGTACCAAAAGAAGGTATGCCTCTGTTGGTGACAAGATTGTAGTATCTATTAAAGATGCAACTCCTAACGGTAACGTTAAAAAAGGAGCTGTTTCAACTGCAGTTGTTGTACGTACCAAAAAAGAAGTGAGAAGAGCTGATGGTTCTTATATCCGTTTCGATGATAATGCTTGTGTTCTTTTGAACGCTGCAGGGGAAATGAGAGGAACACGTGTTTTTGGTCCGGTAGCAAGAGAACTTCGTGAAAAACAATTCATGAAAATTGTATCATTAGCACCAGAAGTGCTTTAATTCGTTTTAAGATGATAAAGCTAAAAATAAAATCAGGAGATATCGTAAGAGTTATTGCTGGAGACCATAAAGGTGCTGAAGGTAAAGTTTTACGTGTTTACCGTGAGAAAAATAAAGCGATAGTTGAAGGTGTAAACATGGTTTCGAAACATACAAAACCAAGTGCTAAAAACCCTCAAGGTGGTATCGTTAAGAAAGAAGCTTCTATACAAATATCTAACATTTCACTAATTGATCCTAAAACTAAGGAAACAACTAGAGTTGGTATTAGAGTAGAAGGAGATAAGAAAGTAAGATTTTCAAAAAAATCTAATCAAGTACTATAGTAATGGCATATACACCTAGACTAAAAGAAGAATATAAGAGTAGAGTAATCTCTGCTCTTAAAGAGGAATTCGGATATACAAACGTGATGCAAGTTCCAAAACTTGAAAAAATCGTTTTGAGCCGTGGAGTTGGTGCAGCTGTATCTGATAAAAAACTTATTGACTATGCGGTTGATGAGTTAACAAAGATCACTGGACAAAAAGCAGTATCTACAATTTCAAAGAAAGACGTTGCGTCTTTTAAATTGAGAAAAGGGATGCCTATTGGAGCAAAAGTTACTTTACGTGGTGAAAGAATGTATGAGTTTTTAGATAGACTTGTTACTTCTGCTTTACCACGCGTTAGAGATTTTAGTGGTATCAAAGCTACTGGTTTCGACGGAAGAGGTAATTACAATCTTGGAGTTTTAGAGCAAATCATTTTCCCAGAAATTGATATTGACAAAGTAAACAAAATTTCAGGAATGGATATTACATTTGTTACTACTGCAAAAACAGACAAGGAAGCAAAGTCATTATTGGCTGAATTAGGATTACCTTTTAAAAAGAATTAAGACATGGCTAAAGAATCAATGAAAGCCCGTGAGGTTAAGAGAGAAAAAACGGTAGCAAAGTATGCTGAGAAAAGAAAAGCTTTGAAAGAAGCTGGAGATTTTGAAGGTTTACAAAAATTGCCTAAAAATGCTTCGCCAGTTCGTTTGCACAATCGTTGTAAGTTAACAGGTAGACCAAGAGGTTATATCCGTCAATTCGGTATTTCACGTGTAACTTTCCGTGAGATGGCTAATAATGGGTTAATTCCTGGAGTTAAAAAAGCGTCTTGGTAATCTCGCAATAAGTTAGTACTTTTGCAAACCAAAAAATAATTTTAATTGATTAAAGGTTCGGGAGATGGGTATCTCCCGAAAACCATAATCGCAATCAAATACATATGTATACAGATCCTATTGCAGATTATTTGACTAGAGTTCGTAACGCTGTGGCTGCAAACCACAAAGTTGTTGAAATTCCAGCTTCTAATCTAAAAAAAGAAATAACTAAGATCTTATTTGATCAAGGTTATATCTTGAGTTACAAATTTGAGGACAACACTGTTCAGGGTTCAATCAAAATCGCTTTGAAGTATGATAAAGATACTAAAGAGCCTGTAATTAAAGATATCCAAAGAATTAGTAAACCTGGTTTACGTAAATACGCAGGTGCTGCCAAATTACCAAGAATCCTTAACGGATTAGGAATTGCGATTGTTTCTACATCAAAAGGTTTGATGACTGGAAAACAAGCTAAGCAATTAAATGTAGGTGGTGAAGTAATTTGTTACGTATACTAATTTTAAAGACTAAATAAGATGTCAAGAATAGGTAAAAGCCCAATTGTAATCGCTGCTGGAGTAACTGTTGAAGTTAAAGACGGTATCGTTACGGTAAAAGGAAAAAAAGGTCAACTAACTCAGGAGTTTTCGGACATTACTGTAAAAGTTGAAGGCGATCAAGTACTATTAGAAAGATCGTCTGATCATAAAGACCAAAGAGCAAAACACGGATTATACAGATCATTAATCAATAATATGATAATTGGTGTATCTGAAGGTTTTACAAAAGAACTTGAATTAGTTGGAGTTGGATATAGAGCTTCAAACCAAGGTCAAAAGTTAGATTTAGCTCTTGGATATTCTCACAATATTGTTTTGGAAATTGCTCCGGAAGTTGCATTAGAAACAATATCTGAAAAAGGTAAAAACCCTATCGTAAAATTAACATCATTTGATAAACAACTTTTAGGACAGGTTGCTGCGAAAATCAGAGGTTTCCGTAAGCCTGAGCCGTACAAAGGAAAAGGTGTTAAATTTGTGGGTGAAGTATTAAGAAGAAAAGCAGGTAAATCAGCTTAAAAAATAAGATTATGTCATTAACAAAATCTGATAGAAGACAGAGAATTAGATTCAGAATTAGAAAATCGATTAGTGGTACTGCTACTAACCCAAGACTATCTGTATTTAGAAGTAACAAAGAAATTTACGCTCAACTTATTGATGACGTAAATGGAGTTACTTTATTAGCTGCATCTTCAAGAGAAAAAGAAATAGGAAAAGGTACTAACGTTGAAATCGCTGCTGCTGTTGGAAAATTAGTTGCAGAGAAAGCGTTAAAAGCTGGGATTGATACAATCACTTTTGATAGAGGTGGTTATTTATATCACGGTCGTATTAAATCATTAGCAGAAGGCGCAAGAGCGGCTGGACTTAAATTCTAATATATTATGTCTAAATACAAAAATGTAGAATTGGTAAAACCAAGTGGTCTTGAACTTAAAGATCGTCTGGTAAGTGTTAATCGTGTTACTAAAGTTACAAAGGGTGGTAGAGCTTTCGGTTTTTCTGCTATTGTAGTTGTAGGTGATGAAAACGGAGTAGTTGGTCACGGATTAGGAAAATCTAAAGACGTTTCTGAAGCAATTGCGAAAGCAGTAGAAGATGCTAAGAAAAATTTAGTAAAAATTCCTTTGAATGGACAATCTGTTCCTCACGAACAAAAAGGTAAATTTGGTGGTGCACGTGTATTCTTAATTCCTGCTTCTCATGGTACAGGAGTTATTGCTGGTGGAGCTGTTCGTTCAGTTCTTGAATCAGTAGGTATTCACGATGTATTATCTAAATCTCAAGGATCATCAAATCCTCATAACGTAGTGAAAGCAACTTTTGATGCTTTATTACAAATGAGAAGCGCTCATACTGTTGCAAAACAAAGAGGTGTTTCTTTAGAAAAAGTTTTTAAAGGTTAATTCAAGGAAATTATGGCTAAATTATTAGTAAAACAAGTAAGAAGCAAAATCAACTGTCCTCTTTCTCAAAAAAGAGGTTTGGAAGCTTTAGGTCTACGTAAAATGGGACAAGTTGTAGAGCATGATTCAAACCCTGCTATCCTTGGGATGATAAACAAAGTTAAACACTTAGTTTCTGTCGAAGAAGCTAAATAACAAATACTGTTATGAATTTAAGTAACTTACAACCAGCTGAAGGGTCAACACACAATCAAAATAAAAGATTAGGTAGAGGAGAAGGTTCTGGAAAAGGTGGTACTTCTGCAAGAGGTCACAAAGGAGCAAAATCTCGTTCTGGTTATTCTAAAAAGATTGGTTTTGAGGGAGGGCAAATGCCACTTCAAAGACGTGTGCCTAAGTTTGGTTTCACAAACATCAATCGTAAAGAATACGAAGGTGTTAATTTAGATACGCTTCAATTATTAGTAGACAATGGTGTGATTACTGATTCTGTTTCAATGACAGATTTCGTAGCAAATCGTCTTGCTACCAAAAATGAAATCGTTAAGATTTTAGGTAGAGGAGAATTGAAAGCAAAATTAAAAGTAACTGCCCACAAATTTACTGCTACTGCTAAAGCTGCTATTGAAGCTGCTGGAGGAGAAGCTGTAACTATATAACTTATCTATTAAGATGAAGAAATTTATTGAATCAATAAGTAATGTTTGGAAAATCGAAGAACTGAAAAACAGAATCCTAATTACATTAGGATTGCTTTTAGTATATCGTTTTGGTGCACACGTTACGCTTCCTGGAATTGACGCAACTCAATTAACAGGTTTAGCGGGACAAACTAAAAATGGTTTAGGATCTATCCTAGACATGTTTACAGGAGGTGCTTTCTCTAAAGCTTCAGTTTTTGCTTTAGGTATTATGCCTTATATTTCTGCATCTATTGTTGTTCAGTTGATGGGAATTGCTATTCCTTATTTACAAAAACTTCAAAACGATGGAGAGAGTGGTAGAAAAAAGATTAATCAAATCACTCGTTGGTTGACTATAGCTATTACACTGGTTCAAGGTCCAACTTATATCTATAATTTGTACAGAACATTGCCTGGTAGTGCATTCTTACTAGGCTTTAATTCGCCTGAATTTTTGTTCTCGTCTGTTATCATCTTAGTCACTGGTACAATTTTTGCTATGTGGCTTGGTGAGAAAATTACAGATAAAGGTATTGGAAATGGAATTTCATTATTGATTATGGTTGGTATTTTAGCTCGCTTACCGCAAGCTTTTATTCAAGAATTTACAACCAGAGTTACCAATAACAATGGAGGTCCAATGTTGTTAGTTATTGAAATTATTGTGTGGTTATTAGTAATTATTGCTTGTGTATTGCTTACAATGGCAGTACGTAGAATTCCAGTTCAGTATGCTCGTCGTACAACAACTGGAGATTATGAGCAAGATTTAGCAGGTGGTAATAGACAATGGATTCCCCTTAAGCTTAATGCTTCAGGAGTTATGCCAATCATTTTTGCTCAGGCAATTATGTTTATACCTGCAGCTGTAGCTGGATTGTCTAAATCAGACACATCACAATCTATTGTTGGAGCATTTAGTAATATCTTTGGATTTTGGTATAATTTTGTTTTTGCAACTTTAATTATTGTATTTACATTTTTCTATACTGCGATCACGGTTCCTACTAACAAAATGGCCGATGATTTAAAAAGAAGCGGTGGTTTTATTCCTGGAGTTCGTCCTGGAGCTGAAACCTCAGACTTCCTTGATAAAGTGATGTCTTTAATAACTTTCCCAGGATCTTTATTCCTTGCTTTGATTGCTGTGTTCCCAGCCATTGTTGTAAGTATTATGGATGTACAACAATCTTGGGCAATGTTTTTTGGAGGTACCTCATTAATAATTATGGTTGGAGTTGCAATAGATACTATTCAACAAATCAATTCATACTTGTTAAACAAACATTATGATGGTTTAATGAAGACTGGTAAAAATAGAAAAGCGGTAGCTTAATATATTTATGGCAAAACAATCAGCAATAGAACAAGACGGATCAATCATTGAAGCATTATCAAATGCGATGTTCCGTGTAGAGTTAGAAAATGGACATATCGTAATTGCTCATATTTCTGGTAAAATGCGTATGCATTACATCAAGTTATTACCTGGTGATAAAGTGAAACTAGAAATGAGTCCTTATGATTTGTCAAAAGCAAGAATTACTTATCGATATTAAAGGATATTCACTATGAAAGTTAGAGCATCAGTAAAAAAGAGAAGTCCCGAGTGCATCATTGTGCGTAGAAAAGGGAGATTGTACGTAATAAACAAAAAGAATCCTAGATTTAAACAAAGACAAGGATAATTATGGCAAGAATAGCAGGGGTAGATATCCCAAAAAATAAAAGAGGTGTTATAGCACTTACCTATATCTTTGGATTAGGAAGAAGTAGAGCTATTGAGATTTTAGAAAAAGCTCAAGTTAGCCAAGACAAAAAAGTTCAAGATTGGAATGATGATGAGATCGGAGCGATTCGTGATGCTGTTTCATTTTACAAAATTGAAGGAGAATTACGTTCTGAAGTTTCTTTGAACATCAAACGTTTAATGGATATTGGTTGTTATAGAGGTATCCGTCATAGATCTGGTCTTCCTTTAAGAGGACAAAGAACTAAAAACAACTCTAGAACAAGAAAAGGTAAAAGAAAAACTGTTGCTAACAAGAAAAAAGCAACTAAATAATAAGTAATATGGCTAAAGCAACTGCAAAAAAACGTAAAGTTATCGTTGAATCAACGGGTGAAGCTCATATTTCTGCCACTTTCAACAACATTATCATTTCTTTGACTAATAAGAAAGGTGAAGTTATTTCTTGGTCTTCAGCTGGTAAGATGGGTTTCAGAGGTTCTAAAAAGAACACTCCGTACGCAGCTCAAATGGCAGCAGAAGATTGTAGTAAAGTAGCTCTTGAGGCAGGACTTAAAAAAGTAAAAGTTTATGTAAAAGGACCAGGAAACGGACGTGAGTCTGCTATTCGTTCTATTCATAACGGTGGAATTGAAGTTACAGAGATTATCGATGTTACTCCAATGCCTCACAACGGATGTCGTCCTCCAAAAAGACGTAGAGTTTAATTTTATTTATTCATAGTATAAACAAGGTAGAATATAGATTATCGAAGGATTTGACCTGAATTCATAATCTCTACCTTAAATTTAATTTTTTAGAAATGGCAAGATATACTGGTCCAAAAACTAGAATTGCTCGTAAATTTGGCGAAGCAATCTTCGGAGATGATAAATCTTTCGAAAAAAGAAATTACCCACCTGGACAACACGGGATGGCTAAAAAAAGAGGTAAAAAATCTGAGTATGCTGTTCAGTTAATGGAAAAGCAAAAAGCTAAATATTCTTATGGAATTTTAGAAAAACAATTCAGAAATTTATTTAAAAAAGCATCAGCAACTAAAGGTGTTACTGGTGAAGTTCTTTTACAATTATGTGAGGCAAGATTAGATAACGTTGTTTTTAGAATGGGTATTGCTCCTTCTAGAAGAGGTGCTAGACAATTAGTTTCTCACAGACACGTTACTGTAAATGGTGAGGTTGTAAATATCGCTTCTTATCACCTTAAACCAGGTGATAAAGTTGCAGTTCGTGAAAAATCTAAGTCTTTAGAAGCTATCGAACGTTCTTTATCAAATTCAAGTCATGTTTATGAATGGATTACTTGGAACAATGATCTTAAAGAAGGAACTTTTGTTTCTGTACCTGCAAGACTTCAAATCCCAGAAAACATTAAAGAACAATTAATCGTAGAGTTGTACAACAAATAATAATTGACTTAGTCGAAATTTATGGCAATATTTAATTTTCAAAAGCCCGATAAAGTTATCATGATCGATTCAACCGATTTTGAAGGTAAATTCGAATTTAGACCTTTAGAACCTGGTTATGGATTGACAGTTGGTAATGCACTTAGAAGAGTTTTGCTTTCAGCATTAGAAGGTTATGCAATTACATCTGTTCGTATCGAAGGTGTAGATCATGAGTTTTCTACTATTTCAGGTGTTGTTGAAGATGTTACCGAAATTATCCTTAATCTAAAACAAGTACGTTTCAAACGTCAAATTGAAGATATCGATAATGAAGCAGTTACAATTTCTGTTTCTGGTAAAGATCAATTAACAGCAGGTGATTTTCAAAAATTTATCTCAGGTTTTCAAGTTTTGAATCCAGACCTTGTTATCTGTAATTTAGATTCTAAAATCAAATTGAACTTCGATTTAACAATCGAAAAAGGTAGAGGATATGTACCTGCTGAGGAGAACAAAAAACAGAACGCTGCAATTGGAACCATTTTTACAGATTCTATTTTTACTCCGGTAAAAAATGTAAAATATGCAATTGAAAACTTCCGTGTAGAACAAAAAACAGATTATGAAAAATTAGTTTTTGAAATTAAAACTGATGGCTCTATTAATCCAAAAGATGCTCTTACTGAAGCTGCTAAAGTTTTAATTCACCACTTCATGTTATTTTCTGACGAAAGAATTACACTCGAGGCTGACGAAATTGCACAAACAGAATCGTATGATGAAGAGTCATTGCATATGAGACAATTGCTTAAAACTAAGCTTGTTGATATGGATTTATCTGTGAGAGCATTAAATTGCTTGAAAGCGGCTGAAGTTGATACACTTGGTGATTTAGTATCGTTCAATAAAAATGACCTAATGAAATTCCGTAATTTTGGTAAAAAATCTTTAACTGAGCTAGATGAACTTGTAGCTGTTAAAAATTTAACTTTTGGAATGGATTTAGCAAAATACAAACTAGATAAAGAATAATTCAATCCGCCACGGCGGATTAAATTTAAAATAGCAATGAGACACGGAAAAAAATTCAATCACTTAAGCAGACAGACTGGACATAGAAAAGCTATGTTGGCTAATATGGCTTGTTCTCTTATTGAGCACAAACGTATTAACACTACTGTTGCTAAGGCTAAAGCGCTTAAACAATTCGTTGAGCCTTTAATCACAAAATCAAAAGAAGATACGACTCACAATCGTCGTATTGTTTTTGCTTACTTACGTAGTAAATATGCTGTAACTGACTTGTTCAGAGACGTAGCTGCTAAAGTTGGTGACCGTCCAGGTGGATACACTCGTATCATTAAAGTTGGAAATCGTTTGGGAGATAATGCTGATATGGCAATGATCGAACTTGTAGATTTCAATGAACTTTACAATGGAGGTAAAAAAGAAGTTAAAAAAGCTAAAAGCCGTCGTGGTGGTAAAGCAAAAAAAGCTGAGGAAACTACTTCTGAAGCTCCTGCTGCTGAGTCAGAATCGACTACTGAAGCTTCTGAATAATTATGAAAGTAATGATTCTATAGAAATCAAGGATAAGCTAATTTTTAGTTTATCCTTTTTTTTTGATTTTTTTTAAAATGAGAAATTTAACTTATTTCAATTCGAAGGTTTTATTTTTATGAATGAATTTTTTAAAAAATCTTGGAGACACTCTTTTAAAGAAGTAAATTTGCAAAACTTATAATTACAAATGAAATGAGCCTGGCAAGTTTCATGTACAATTAAAAAAAACAACACAAATTAAAGAATGAAATACACGACACGACAAAGCGCCATTTTATTACTAAGCGACGGAACTATTTTTCACGGAAAATCTATCGGAATTAGCGGTAAAACTTTTGGTGAAGTTTGTTTTAATACTGGAATGACCGGATATCAGGAGATTTTTACTGATCCTTCTTATTTTGGTCAGATATTAGTGGCTACAAATGCACACATTGGAAACTATGGTGTTAATGATCAGGAAATAGAATCTGACAGCGTTAAGATTGCCGGTTTAGTTTGTAAAAACTTTAGCTTTAATTATTCAAGAGAAGATGCATCTGGAAGTTTGGAAGATTATTTCACTAAACAAAACCTGATTTGTATTTCTGATGTTGATACGAGAGCTCTTGTGAGTTATATTCGTGATAACGGAGCAATGAATGCTGTTATTTGTACAGATGGAACTTCGGTAGAAGAATTGAAAAAAGAATTGGCAAATGTGCCAAACATGGAAGGTTTAGAGTTGGCGTCAAAAGTTTCAACTACTGAGCCTTATTTTTTTGGAGATGAAAATGCTACTTATAAAATTTCAGCTTTAGATCTTGGAATTAAAAAAAATATCTTGAGAAACCTTGCGAAAAGAGATTGTTATATCAAAGTGTTTCCTTATGATTCAACTTATAAGGATTTAACTGAATTTAATCCTGATGGTTATTTCTTATCAAATGGTCCTGGAGATCCAGACCCATTATTTGGCGCTATACAAGTGGCAAAAGAAATTATAGCGGATGATAAACCTTTGTTTGGAATTTGCTTAGGTCACCAGATTATAGCTTTGGCAAATGGTGTTAAGACCTATAAGATGTTTGGAGGTCACCGCGGAATTAATCATCCGGTAAAAAATATTATTACAGGAAAAGGAGAAATAACTTCTCAGAATCACGGTTTCGCTGTAAAAAGAGAAGCTTTAGACGGTCATCCAGAATTAGAAATTACGCATGTACATTTAAATGATGATACAGTTGCCGGAATGAGAATGAAAAATAAGAATTGTTTTTCAGTACAATATCATCCTGAAGCAAGTCCAGGACCACACGATTCATCTTATTTATTTGATCAGTTCGTTGAGAATATAAAACTGGCTACCGCTAAAACGATGTAGTTAATAAATAAAGGTGTTTAATAGTAAGAATGCGTTTTTACTATTAAAAAATTTTATAATTTCGGAAAAAAATATATAATTTATTAATAAAAAAACAGAAATAATGAGTATTATAATTAAAGTTCACGCAAGACAAATTTTTGATTCCAGAGGTAATCCTACTATTGAGGTTGATGTAGTAACTGAGAATGGAGTTTTAGGAAGAGCAGCAGTTCCATCTGGAGCTTCAACTGGAGAACACGAAGCTGTTGAATTACGTGACGGAGGAAAAGCGTTCTTAGGAAAAGGAGTTTTAAATGCAGTGAATAATGTTAATACTGTTATTGCTGAGGAATTAGTTGGAACTTCTGTTTTTGAACAAAACACAATTGATCAATTAATGATTGATTTAGACGGAACTCCAAATAAATCTAAATTAGGAGCTAATGCTATTTTAGGAGTTTCTTTAGCTGCTGCAAAAGCTGCTGCAAATGAATTAGGTTTGCCATTATACAGATATGTAGGTGGAGTTTCTGCTAATACATTACCTGTTCCAATGATGAATATCATCAATGGTGGTTCTCACTCTGATGCTCCGATTGCTTTTCAAGAGTTTATGATTTTTCCTGTAAAGGCAACTTCATTTACACATGCAATGCAAATGGGAACTGAAATCTTCCATAGCTTGAAAAAGGTATTGCACGATAGAGGATTAAGCACTGCAGTTGGTGACGAAGGTGGTTTTGCGCCAAACTTAGCAGGAGGTACTGAAGATGCTTTAGATACAATCAAATTAGCAGTTGAAAAAGCAGGATATACTTTTGGAGACGAAATTATGATTGCTCTTGACTGTGCTGCTTCTGAGTTTTATGTAAACGGTAAATATGACTATACTAAATTTGAAGGTGAAACTGGAAAAATCAGAACTTCTGAAGAACAAGCTGATTATTTAGCTGAACTTGCTGCTAAATATCCAATTATTTCTATCGAAGATGGTATGTATGAAGATGACTGGAATGGATGGAAATATTTAACTGAAAAAATTGGACATAAAGTTCAATTGGTAGGAGATGATTTATTCGTTACTAATGTTGAGCGTTTGTCAACAGGTATTGAAAAAGGAATTGCAAATTCAATTTTAGTAAAAGTTAATCAAATTGGTACTTTAACTGAAACTATTGCTGCAGTAAATATGGCTAAAAATGCTGGTTATACTTCTGTAATGTCTCACCGTTCTGGAGAAACAGAAGATAATACAATTGCTGATTTAGCGGTAGCTTTAAACTGTGGTCAAATTAAAACAGGTTCTGCTTCTCGTTCTGATCGTATGGCAAAATACAATCAATTATTAAGAATTGAAGAAGAGTTAGGAGCAACAGCTTATTTCCCTGGATTAAACGCTTTCAAGATTAAATAATTGTAAGGTTATATATAGATTTAAACCATCCATTTCTTAATGGGTGGTTTTTTTTTGGAGTTTTAACAAATTCATAGCAGTATTCTTTTTTTAATTAGTCTTAAATTCCTTAGATTTGATAAATTATTATTTTAAAGATTTATTTCCGATATATTATGTCAAAAATAGCTACATTAGAAGTAGATGGTCAAAAAATTGAACTTCCGGTAATCACAGGAAGCGAAAATGAATCAGCTATCGATATTAACAAATTACGTGATTTAACTGGTATTATTACTATAGACCCGGGATATAAAAATTCTGGATCTTGTAAAAGTGAGATCACATTCTTAGACGGAGAATTAGGAATTTTGCGTTACAGAGGATATTCAATCGAAGATTTAGCTGAGAAAGCTAGCTTTTTGGAAGTATCATATCTTTTAATTTTTGGTGAATTGCCAACAGCTCAGGAATTAGAGCAGTTTGAAAATGGTATTAAAAAACATACTTTGGTAAACGAAGAGATGAAAAATATCATTGATGGTTTTCCAAAAACAGCACATCCAATGGGTGTACTATCTGCTTTGACAAGTGCTTTAACGGCATTTAATCCAAAAGCAGTGAATGTTGACAATGAAAAAGAAATGTACGAAGCCATTTGTAAAACAATGGGTAAATTTCTTGTAATTGCTACATGGACCTACAGAAAATCTATGGGTTATCCTTTAAATTATTATGACAACACTACAGGTTATGTAGATAACTTTATGCAATTAATGTTTAAATTGCCTACAGGACCTTATTCTGCTAATCCGGTTATTGTTGATGCATTAGATAAATTATTTATTCTTCATGCAGATCACGAACAAAACTGTTCTACTTCTACAGTAAGAATGGTAGGTTCATCTCATGCTGGTCTGTTTGCCTCAATTTCTGCAGGAGTTTCTGCTCTTTGGGGACCTCTTCACGGAGGTGCAAATCAGGCTGTACTTGAAATGCTTGAAGAGATTAATAAAGATGGTGGTGATACAGATAAGTTTTTAGCGAAAGCAAAAGATAAAAATGATCCATTCCGTTTAATGGGATTTGGTCATAGAGTTTACAAAAACTTTGATCCAAGAGCTAAAATTATTAAAAAAGCGGCTAAAGAAGTATTAGAAACTTTAGGAGTTGAAGATCCTATTTTAGAAATTGCTAAAAAATTAGAATCAGCTGCTCTTGAAGATGATTATTTCAAGTCAAGAAATTTATATCCTAATGTTGACTTCTACTCTGGAATTATTTACAGAGCACTAGGAATTCCAACAGATATGTTTACAGTAATGTTTGCTATTGGTAGATTACCAGGCTGGATCGCACAATGGAAAGAAATGCGTGAAAACAAAGAGCCAATTGGAAGACCAAGACAAATTTATACTGGACATCCTTTGAGAGACTTTAAGTCTAACAAATAAAAAACTTTAAAGCTTCACTTAACTGTGAAGCTTTTTTTATATTTGCTCAAAATATAATACTATTATGTTGCAATTAAATGTAAAGAACGAAACGTCAAGATTACGTGCTGTAGTTTTGGGTTCTGCCGTTCATAATGGGCCAACTCCATCTTTGGAAGAAGCCTACGATCCTAAATCATTGGAACATATTAAAGCAGGAACATATCCAATTGAAAAGGACATGGTTGCTGAAATGGATGCTTTTAATGCTGTTTTTCAAAAATATGATGTAAAAGTTTATCGTCCGGAAATGATTGAGAATTATAATCAAATTTTTGCCAGAGATATAGGTTTTGTTATTGACGACACTTTTGTGAAATCGAATATTTTGCCAGATCGAGAACGTGAATTAGATGCAATTCAATATGTAATTGATCAAATGGATGCAACTAAAGTGGTTCGCCCACCGGAGGAAGTACATATTGAAGGCGGAGATGTTATGCTTTGGAATAATCATATTTTTATTGGAACATATAAAGGCAGTGATTATAAGGATTACATCACAGCAAGAACAAATATGCATGGTGTTAATTTTATCAAGGAATTATTCCCGAATAAAATTGTCAAAGAATTTGATTTGGTTAAATCGAAGTTAGAAGCTCGGGATAATGCTTTGCATCTTGATTGTTGCTTTCAGCCAGTTGGAAAAAATAAAGGGATCATTTATAAAAGAGGTTTTCGTGAGGAAGCTGATTATTTATATTTAGTAAATCTTTTTGGGAAAGAAAATTTATTTCACATTGAGAGAAACGAAATGTATAATATGTTTTCAAACGTATTTTCAATTGATGAAAATGTTGTAGTTTCAGAGAAGAATTTTACTCGTTTGAACAATTGGCTTCGTGCAAATGGTTTTACAGTTGAAGAAATTCCGTATGCCGAAATTGCAAAACAAGAAGGATTGTTGAGATGTTCAACGTTACCATTAATTAGAGATTAAAAAAATAGTTTTAAGTTTTATGTTTCCGGTTCCAGCAACTTGAAACTTTAAAACCTGAAGCAAAAAATATAGATTATGAAACAAACTACAAATGCAATCGTAATGATTCGGCCGGTTGCTTTTAGAATGAATGAGCAAACGGCTGTAAATAATTATTACCAAAAAGTGTTAGACGGACTTTTACCAAGTACTGTAAATGCAAAAGCCCAGCAGGAATTTGATACTTTCGTTGAGAAGTTAAGAGCAGTTGGAGTTGATGTGACAGTTATTGAAGATACTTTGGATACAGATACTCCGGATAGTATTTTTCCAAATAATTGGGTTTCATTCCATGAAAATGGAGACGTAGCGTTATATCCGATGTTTGCCGAAAATCGTCGCCATGAACGTCGTGAAGATATTTTAGATACTCTCGAAGAAAAAGGTTTTGAGATTTCTAATATAATGGATTATACATCTGCAGAAGAAGATGGTTTTTTTCTAGAAGGAACAGGAAGTTTGCTTTTGGATAGAGCTAATGCAAAAGCATATTGTGCGTTATCTCCTCGAGCTGATGAGGAATTGTTTATAGAATTCTGTGAAGATTTTGATTATGCTCCGGTTATTTTTGAAGCATTTCAGACTGTTGATGGAGAGCGTAAATTAATTTATCACACTAATGTAATGATGTGTTTGGGTGAAACTTTTGCTGTTATTTGTGCAGATTGTATTGATGACAAAAAAGAACGCAAAATGGTGCTGGATAATTTAAAAACTGATAAAAAAGAAATTATTTTAATTACTGAAGCTCAGGTAAATAATTTTGCCGGAAATATGCTTGAAGTTCGAGGAGCAAATGATAAAAAATATATTGTCATGAGCGCATCGGCACATCAGAGTTTAACTCCAAAACAAATTGCACAATTAGAAAATCATGCCGAAATTTTAAGTTCAAGTTTAGATACAATTGAGGCTTGTGGCGGTGGAAGTGCAAGATGCATGATGGCTGAAGTGTTTTTGCCAAGAAATTAAAAAAAAATAATTTTAGAGCATACAAAAGGGATAAAACTTACGTTCTATCCCTTTTGTTTTTTAATATAAATATAGAATGAATTACATCAAATTTCCTTTAATGATATTTACGATTGAGCTTACTATATATTGAATCCCGATAGAAATTACAATAAAACCAACAATTCTTGATATTGCTACAATTCCTGAAGCTCCTAATATACGGGCTAAGTAATGTGCGCTTTTAAGTATGGCAAAAATGGCAACGGCAATCGCAAAAATGGCTAAACTAGAAATAATGATTTCATTCATTTTATGGTGTTCCTGATAAAAAGCAATTAATAATGACATCGATCCAGGGCCAGCTAACATTGGTATTGCTAATGGAGTAAGCGCAATATCGTTTCGATGGTGTGCTTCATTTTCAATTTTTTTGTTGATGCCTCGTTTTTTGTTGAATTTCCCTGAAAGTAAAGAAAAGCCCGAATTCACAATTACGATTCCGCCGGCAATTCTAAGAGCGTCAATGCTGATTCCGAAAAAGGTTAAAACATATTGACCTATAAAATAAGAAACCATTAAAATTATAAAAACATTTATCGCCGTCCAAAGTGAAATTCTTGAACGTTCTTTCTGAGAGTCATCCTGTGTAAGTCCAACAAAAATAGGAACAGTACCAATTGGGTTTAAAACCGAAAAAAGAGCAGCAAATAAGTAAATAAATAAATCCATAGAGTTTTGGTTAACGAAGTAAAAATAGTCAAATTTTAATATTACAGAACAATTTGATGTAAGGTTATTCGTTTTTTATTGCTTTAATTCGTAAATTAATAACTTAAAATTAGCTCATTCTTTTTGACTACTTTTGTAAAATATTTTAAAATGATGAAAAATAAGAAAACTTTAGTTCTGGGGGCTACTACAAAACCAGATCGATACGCATATAGAGCTATAAATATGTTGGTTCAAAAAGGACATACTGTTTTAGCAATTGGTCAAAATACCGGTGAAGTAGCCGGTGTAAAAATTCAAACCAAAGCCATTCCGGTTAAAAATATAGACACAGTAACTTTGTATTTAAATCCTACGCGTCAGCGTGATTATTACAATTACATAATCGAAGCTCAGCCAAAAAGAGTTGTTTTTAATCCAGGAACTGAAAATCCTGAATTATATCAGTTGCTTGAGTTGAATGATATTAAGGGAGAAGTTGCTTGTACTTTGGTTTTATTAGCTACAAATCAATATTAATTTTCCGGATTGTCCAGTTTAGTTCAAATCCTTTTTTATTCTGTTCAATAATAAAAAAGGATTTGATTTATAATTTAAGTAAAAAAAACTCTTAGTAGTATATTTGCTCTTTAAAACACAGTGAATTTAGTTGTCCCCAAGTCTACTAAACCATTAAAAGTATTACTTTTGTCGTTATGGAATTTTCATCAAAGTTAATAGAAAAAGCGGTTAACGAAATGTCGCAATTACCAGGTATTGGTAAGCGTACGGCATTACGATTGGTTTTGCATTTGCTAAAGCAACCAAAGGAGCAAACTGGTTTTTTATCTCAGGCATTGCTTAATATGCGTGAGGATATTAAGTTTTGTAGAAGCTGTCATAATATTTCTGATACAACAGTTTGCGAAATCTGTGCTAATTCAGCCAGAAACCATCAGACGATTTGTGTCGTAGAAGATATTAGAGATGTGATGGCAATCGAAAATACAGGACAATATAAAGGAATTTATCACGTACTCGGAGGAAAAATTTCTCCAATTGAAGGTGTTGGGCCTGGGCAATTAAATATTTCAAGTTTAGTAGAAAAAGTGAAAGCCGGAAAAGTAATTGAAATTATTTTTGCGCTAAGTTCTACTATGGAAGGCGATACAACTAATTTTTATATCTATAAACAAATTGCAGAATCTGAAATTGTGATTTCGACAATTGCAAGAGGAATATCTGTTGGAGACGAATTAGAATATGCTGATGAAATTACACTTGGAAGAAGTATTTTACACAGAGTACCATTCGAAAAAACTTTTAAAAACAACTAAATAAAACCAAACAAAAGTTAGATTTCCTGAAGATTAAAGGAAAAGCTATATTTGCGACTAAATTTTAAATAATGACAAGAAAAGGCTTTTATATATTGCTGTTAATTAGCACACTTTTTACGTCTTGTATTCCAATAAAAGATTTGGTGTATTTACAAGATAAAAATACTTCAGCAGAACAAAATACAATTGCTGCAGTCGAATCTAAACCTTATAGATTGCAAGTTAATGATATTATTAGTATCGATATAAAAGCAATTGATCCTAAACTTGTTACTATTTTTAATTCAACCGAATCGGCTTCAGGAACTACAGCAAAATCAGAATCATCACTATATTTCAATGGTTTTACGGTAGATGATCATGGGAATATCCGTATGCCAATTTTGGGTGAAATAAATGTAATTGGATTTACAATCGAGGAAGTAAGAGTTAAAATTGAAAAAAAGTTACTTGAAGAATATTTTAAAAGTGATGCGAATATTTTTGTGACTGTCAAATTAGCGGGTTTTCGATATACGATTAATGGAGAAGTAGGAAGTACTGGAACTAAAACACTATTTCAGCAACATGTAAATATTATGGAAGCTATTGCAAACGCTGGAGACATTACGACTGTTGGAAATAGAAGAGCGGTAACAGTAATTCGTCAAACACCAACGGGAGTTCAAATGAACGACCTTGATCTTACAGATGTAAATGTGATGAAATCTCCATATTATTATCTACAGCCTAATGATTACATTTATGTAAAACCACTAAGACAAAAAACATGGGGAACAGGACAAACCGGAATACAATCAATTGGTACAATTATAACCTTGTTGTCATTAGCAACGACGGTTTATTTGATTCTGAAAAATTAAACTAAATTCAAAAAATGTTAGATATAAAAGATTTTTCGATTTTTGAAAATCATTCAAATTTTGATTTTAAAGGGTTTTTATTGAAAATTGCCAGTTATTGGAAATGGTTTCTCGCTAGTTTAATAATTGCATTTACAATTGCATATCAGGTAAATATTCGAAAAGAGAAAATTTACGCAATGCAAACGATGATTTCTATTAAAGAAGAGAGTAATCCTTTTTTTACTTCAAATACTAGTTTGGTCTTTAACTGGGGAGGAATATCTGATCAGGTAAATGGGATTTCGACTATATTGCAATCAAGATCACATAATGAATTAGTTGTAAGTAAGTTGCAATTTTATATTGATTATTTGAAACAAGGAAAATATAATTTGACCGATGCATACGGAGCAGTTCCTTTTTATCTAAATATTGATAAATCAAAAGGTCAGCTTGCAAATACTTTAATTGGTATTAAGTTTTTAAGTGAAAATGTATATGAAATTCGAATTCCGTTTGAAAATTCTTCAGTTTCAGTAGTAGACTACACGACCAATACTTATTCGAATACAAATGTACAGCCTGCAGAATTTGTAAAAAGGTATAAAGTGGGAGAACAGGTTACATTGCCTTTTTTAAATTGGAAGTTACAAATCAATGATAATCCCGGTTTTTATAAAGGAAATGAATACTTTGTAAGATTCAATGATTTTAATGGCACAGTATCAAAATACAGAGGTATAAATATTGATTCTGACGATAAAGGAGGTTCTATATTGACTTTAAGTATGCAGGGTACAAACAAAGCCCGAATGGTAGAATATCTAAATGCTACCGTAAGAATGTTGATAAAAATTCAGCTTGACGGAAAAAATCAATTTGCAAACAATACAATACGATTTATAGATAGCACGCTTGTGGCCATGGAAGGGCAATTGAAGCAAACCGGAAATGAATTAAAAACCTTCAGAAAAGATAAGAATGTTTATGATATAGAAGCCGGAGGTGCAAAGTTCTCAGATCAAATAATGAATTTTGATGTAGAGAGAGATCAAATTTCCAGAAAAATAGCATATTATAATTCATTAAAAACTTATTTGAATAACAGTGTCGATTATTCCAGGCTTCCGGCCCCGTCAGTTGCTGGAATTGAAGATCCAAATATTGTTGCCAATGTGTCAAAAATAATAGCACTTTCTACTCAAAGATCAGAGATGGCTTATGCAGTAAAAAGCGATAAGATTTTTAAAGATTTTGATAACCAAATGCGTGCTGTTAAAGATGTTTTATTAGAAAATATAGGTACAGCAAAATCTTCATTGTTGTACGATTTATCTATGGTGAATGCCAAAATTGGACAGGCAGAAAGTACAGTTAAAAAGTTACCGGAAGAACAGCAGGAATTATTGAAGATTAAAAGAAAATATGATTTAAATGATAATATTTATACTGAATTTCTTCAAAAGCGCAATGAAGCAGAAATTGTAAAAGCTTCCAATTTATCAGATATACATTTTATTGATCCAGCCAAAGATATTGGAGGTGGTTTAATTGGACCCAAAACTTCTGTAAATTATGTATTGGCTTTATTTTTGGGGATCTTAATTCCTTTGCTATTCGTTTTTGGAATTTTCTTCATTAATAATTCAATTCAAAATACTGAAGACATTAATAAATTGACTCAGATTCCACTTATTGGAGTAATTGGAGTAAATAAGGATAATGTTAATTTAGCAGTATTTGATAAGCCAAAATCTGCACTTTCTGAGTCTTTTAGAGCTATTCGTTCTTCATTGCAATTTTTGTACAAAAAACAGCAGGTAAGTGGTTCAAAAACGTTAATGATCACTTCATCTATAAGTGGAGAAGGAAAAACATTTTGCTCTATAAATATTGCTACTATTTTCGCTTTAAGCGAAAAGAAAACTGTTATTATTGGTTTAGATTTGAGAAAACCCAGATTAGCTGATGAGTTTAATTTGAGTAATCAGACAGGAGTTGTAAATTATTTAATTAAACAAAAAACGTTGAGTGAAATTATTAATCCAACAGAAATTCCTAATCTTGATGTTATACTTTCCGGCCCTATTCCACCTAACCCGTCTGAACTTATTATAAGTGAAGCTATGAAAGAGTTGATAGAAGAGCTAAAACAAAAATATGATTATATTATTTTAGACACTCCGCCGGTTGGTCTTGTTTCCGATGCTTTAGAATTGGTTCAGTATGCAGATGTAACATTGTATATTGTTAGACAAAATTATACTAAAAAAGATATGATCACGTTGTTGAATACTAGAGTAAAAAGAGGAGAGCTAAATAATACAAGTATTGTTTTGAATGGATATGAGAATAAAGCAAAATATGGAACTGCTTACGGGTACGGTTATGGAGTATATTCTAATGGTTATCACGAAGAAGAAGTAAAGCCAGGTTTTATAAAGTCTCTTTCTAATAAATTCAATAAAAAATAAATTCAATAAATGGAAGCATCAACTCAATATAAAATTTTGATTACGGGTGGAGCGGGTTTTATTGGTTCAAATTTATGTGAGTATTTTCTAAAATCAGGTCATAAAGTAATTTGTTTAGATAATTTTTCGACAGGTCACCGTCATAATTTAAAAGATATTTTAAATCATCCTGATTTTAAATTGATTGAAGGAGATATACGAAATATAGAAGATTGTGTTTTGTCTGTAAAAGATGTTGATTACGTTTTGCATCAGGCAGCTTTAGGTTCTGTGCCAAGGTCTATAAATGATCCTATAACTACAAATGATGTTAATGTTTCAGGATTTCTTAATATGTTGGTCGCTTCACGCGATGCAAAAATTAAACGTTTTATTTATGCGGCAAGTTCCTCAACTTATGGGGATTCTCAAGGATTACCAAAAGTAGAAGATGTTATAGGGAAGCCTTTATCGCCATACGCAATTACGAAATATGTAAATGAATTATATGCGGAGATTTTTAGTAAAACGTATGGTTTAGAAACTATTGGATTACGTTATTTTAATGTTTTTGGAAGAAAACAGGATCCAAATGGTGCTTATGCTGCAGTAATTCCTAAATTTGTAATGCAATTCATGCATTATGAAAGTCCGGTAATTAATGGCGATGGAAATTATTCTCGCGATTTTACGTATATTGATAATGTAATTCAGATGAATGAATTAGCTATGACAAGTCAAAATCCGGAAGCTATAAACACTGTTTATAATACAGCATATGGTGATCGAAATACATTAAATGATCTGGTTGGGTATTTAAAAAAATATTTAGCTGAATTTGATTCAAAAATAGCAGATGTTGAAGTTGTTTATGGAGTAAACAGAGTGGGGGATATTCCACATTCATTAGCAAGTATCGATAAAGCAAAAAATATATTAGGTTACAATCCAAAATATTCGCTGCAGGATGGGTTAAAAGAAGCAGTAAATTGGTATTGGAATAATTTGAAATAAATCAAGGATAACATAATAAGAAATAAATGAAAATCACAAAAATTTGTTGTATTGGAGCTGGTTATGTTGGAGGGCCAACAATGGCAGTAATTGCGCAAAAATGCCCTCATATTCAAGTGACTGTTGTTGATTTGAATGAACAAAGAATTAAAGATTGGAATGATCCAAATACAGAAAATATACCTATTTACGAACCTGGACTTTCAGAAATTGTAGCTGAAGCTAGAGGAAGAAATCTTTTTTTCTCCACAGAAGTTGAAAAAGCAATCGATGAAGCTGAAGTTATCTTTATTTCAGTAAATACGCCAACCAAAACTTATGGAAAAGGAAAAGGAATGGCTGCGGATCTTAAATATATTGAATTATGTGCAAGGCAAATTGCAAAAGTTGCCAAGCAAAATAAGATTGTTGTAGAGAAATCTACTTTGCCAGTTCGAACTGCCGAGGCGATAAAAAGTATTCTGGATAATACTGGAAATAGAGTTCAATTTCAGATTCTATCAAATCCTGAATTTTTAGCCGAAGGAACAGCTGTTTCAGATTTATTAAATCCAGACAGAATTTTAATCGGTGGAGATACAACACCTGAAGGCGAAGCTGCGATTAATTCTTTAGTTGACGTTTACGCTAATTGGGTAAGTAGAGATAAAATATTGACTACAAATGTATGGTCATCAGAGTTGTCAAAACTGACAGCAAATGCTTTTTTAGCTCAACGTATTTCTTCAATAAATGCAATGTCTGAACTATGTGAAAAAACCGGAGCAGATGTAAGCGAGGTTGCCAGAGCAATTGGAATGGATAGTAGAATCGGTCCTAAGTTTTTAAAAGCATCAGTGGGATTTGGAGGTTCATGTTTTCAAAAAGATATTCTTAATCTGGTTTATATCGCTAAATCTTATGGATTACATGAGGTTGCAGATTATTGGGAACAAGTAATTATTATGAATGATCATCAAAAAAGAAGATTTTCAAATAAAATTGTTCAGACGCTATACAACACCGTTGCAGATAAAAAAATTACTTTTTTAGGTTGGGCTTTCAAAAAAGACACCAATGATACACGTGAGTCTGCGGCTATATATGTAGCAGACGATTTGATCAATGAACAAGCGAAAATTTCAGTTTATGATCCGAAAGTTTCAAGAAATAAAATGCTAAATGATTTAAATTATTTAGAAACAAGATCAGTTGAAGAAAACAACTCAGCAGTTTTAACGTTTGATGATGCTTATAATGCTTGCAATGGATCACATGCAATTGCAATTCTTACTGAATGGGATGAATTTGCAGCTTATGATTGGAAGAAAATTTACGATTCAATGCATAAACCGGCTTTTGTTTTTGATGGAAGAAATATATTAAATGGTAAAGAATTAGAAGCAATTGGGTTTATTTATAATGGAATAGGTTCTTAATTGAAGATTAAAGTTAATCTGAAATTTAAATAGTAATAATAATAAGAGCTGGATTTTCAATATAGAAAAAATTATGAATTGGTATGTTATTTATACTAAACCCAAATGGGAGAAAAAGGTTGCAGAAAGACTACTTGAAATTGGAATTGAATCTTACTGTCCTGTCATTACTCAAATAAAGCAATGGTCAGACAGAAAAAAGAAAGTTGAAGTGCCGCTTTTTAATTCTTATGTATTTGTTAAGTTGTTGGAAAGTGAGCGAAATTCTGTTTTTCAAATTTCGGGTGTAGTTCGATATTTGTTTTGGTTAGGAAAACCTGCAATTGTAAGAGATGAAGAGATTAATATTATAAAGAAAAGTTTATCATCTCCTAATTTAAGTGATGTTTCAGTAACTTCAATTCAGGTTGGTGATCGTATAACGTTAGAAACAGGAGCTTTTAGTAATCAGGATGCGATAGTAAAAGAAGTTTCTAATACGCATTATATTTTAGTTTTGGAATCTTTAGGATGTGTTCTAAAAATAAAATATAAATAATTTTAGGATACAATCAGCATCAAATAATAAGAATAAGAGAGCAAAAATCACTTTTTGTGTGATATTTGCTCTCTTTTTTCTTGTAAAAAAAAACGTTGGCATCTGATTTGTAAAGATTTGAAAAGCCGTTATTTTTTTTATTCTGTTTCTTTTGTAGTTCTGTAAGAAACTCATTGAATAAATTGAGTGAATGTGTTATATTTGCCAAAAAATGATTCTAGAGTATCTGTGTCCAATATTTGTGACTCAGAGTAGCGAAGCTATGAGTTGTAATGATCAAAATTGATAAAAGATAAGAAAAAATGGATGAAAACATAAAAATTGCCATTATAGGTTTGGGTTATGTTGGTCTTCCTTTAGCGAGACTATTTGCTACTAAATATCCAGTTGTGGGTTTTGATATAAATGAATCAAGAGTAGCTACTTTAAAATCAGGTACCGATACAACTTTAGAAGTGGATGATGAGACTTTACAAAAGGTCTTAGTTGCTAATCCTAATAATGAAAATGGATTGTATTGCACAACTACTTTAAGTGATATTGCAGATTGTAATTATTTTATAATAACAGTTCCAACGCCAGTTGATAAAAATAATCGTCCAGATTTAACTCCCTTATATAAATCTAGTGAATCTGTTGGAAAAGTCTTAAAAAAGAATGATATTGTGATTTATGAATCTACTGTATATCCAGGAGTTACAGAGGAACAATGCATACCAGTTTTAGAAAGAGTTTCAGGTTTAGAATTTAATGTTGATTTCTTTGCCGGATATTCACCAGAAAGAATAAACCCGGGAGATAAGGAACATACTGTTGAGAAAATCTTAAAAGTAACGTCTGGATCAACAAAAGAAATTGGTTTAAAAGTTGATGCTCTTTACAAATCTGTCATTACAGCAGGTACACATTTAGCACCAAGTATAAAAGTTGCCGAAGCCGCAAAAGTTATTGAAAACTCACAAAGAGATATTAACATTGCTTTTGTAAATGAACTGGCTAAGATATTTAATTTGATGAATATTGATACGCAGGAAGTACTAACAGCTGCAGCGACTAAATGGAATTTTTTGCCCTTTAAACCTGGTCTGGTTGGAGGACATTGCATTGGTGTAGATCCTTATTATTTAGCACAAAGAGCGCAAGAATTTGGATATCATCCTGAAATAATTTTAGCAGGACGACGTTTGAATGATAGTATGGGCGAATACGTAGCATCGCAAGTGGTTAAATTAATGATTAAAAAGGGGATTTCAGTTAATGGAGCAAATCTTTTGATGCTTGGAATTACTTTTAAGGAAAATTGCCCTGATGTTAGAAATACCAAAATTGTAGATGTAGTAAAATCATTAAAAGAATATGGTATATCAGTTACAATATATGACCCATTAGCAAATATACAAGAAGTTAAAAAAGAATATAAATTGACGACAATAGATTCATTACCAGCAGAAAAATTTGATGCTATTGTCTTAGGTGTTGCCCATGCTGAGTTTTTAGAATTAAACTTTTCAGAGTTACAAAAATCAAATAGTTTATTATATGACGTAAAAGGAGTTTTAGGTACTATAGCCGATAATAGATTATAGAACTGAAATTCTTTTTTATACTAAAAGAAAAATGGAGAAAAATAATTCAATTATACATGTAATTTTGACGGGTGGGGTTGGTAGTAGATTATGGCCACTTTCCCGTAAGAGTCAACCTAAACAATATCTTGAGATATTTGAGAATAAATCATTATTTGAGATGACGGTTGACAGGAATAGTCATTTAGCAAGTAAGGTAATGGTTGTAGGTAATGTAGACAATCATCATTTAAGTGGTAAGGTTATGAATAAAACCAATACTGCTTATGTGAATATTGTTGAAGCTACTCCAAGAAATACAGCTGCGGCTATTGCTTTTGCTGCATTTGCATCAAATCCGGATGATATATTAATTGTAACGCCTTCTGACCATATTATTGATCGAATGGAGAATTACAATCAAGCAATTGATGAAGCAATTTCAAAAGCACAAGATGGTTATATAGTAACATTTGGAATTATTCCAACCAAGCCTGAAACGGGATATGGTTATATTGAATCAAAAGGAGATAAAGTTTTATCATTTAGAGAAAAACCTAACGAAACGACTGCAAAGGAGTTTATTGCAAAAGGAAATTTTTTATGGAATAGTGGAATGTTCTGTTTTAAGGCCGGAGTTCTTTTAGAAGAGTTAAAGCAATTTCAACCTGAAGTTTATGAGAAATCAAAAGCTGTTTGGGAAGCAAGTAAAGACGGTTTTTTAGATTTAAATTTATCTTTAGAAATACCATCAATAAGTATCGACTATGCTGTAATGGAGCGTAGTAAAAAAATAAAAGTAGTTCCAGCATCATTTTCATGGTCAGATTTAGGATCTTTTGAATCAGTTTACGATTATTTAGTTTCAAAAGGACATCATATTGATAAAAATGGAAATATGGTTATTGGAAGTGGAAAGCACACTACTTTCTTAGGGTTAAAAAACACTATTTTTGTTTATACAGATACAGCAAATTTAATTCTGCAAAAAGAAAATTCACAAGATGTTAAAGATATCTACAGCGAATTAGAGAAAATAAATTCTGATCTGCTAAATTAATTATGGAATGCAAATGAAAAAAATTCTTATAACAGGTGGTGCTGGTTTTATTGGTTCTCACGTGGTTCGTCGCTTTGTAAATAAATATCCTGAATATCAAATTTTCAATTTAGATGCTTTAACTTATGCAGGAAATCTTGAGAATATTAAAGATATTGAAAACCATGCAAACTATACTTTTGTAAAAGGAGATATTGTAGATGAATCTTTTATAAATAAACTTTTTTCAGAACATAATTTTGATGGAGTCTTGCATTTAGCCGCTGAATCTCATGTTGACCGTTCCATTGAAGATCCATTAGCATTTGTTAAAACAAATGTTATTGGAACTATGAATTTATTAAATGCTGCCAAAAATCAATGGAAAGATAGTTTTGCAGGTAAACGTTTCTATCATATTAGTACTGATGAAGTTTATGGATCACTGGGTGCAGAAGGTCTATTTACCGAAACGACTTCGTATGACCCTAATTCTCCATATTCAGCTTCAAAAGCAAGTTCAGATCATTTTGTTAGAGCTTACGGAGAAACTTATGGTCTGCCATATGTTTTAACGAATTGTTCTAATAATTATGGATCGTATCATTTTCCTGAAAAGTTGATTCCACTTTTCATAAATAATATAATTAATAACAAACCATTACCAGTTTACGGAGATGGGAATTATACTCGTGATTGGCTTTTCGTAGAAGATCATGCTATTGCAATTGATTTAGTTTTTCACGAAGGAAAAAATCATGAAACATATAATATAGGAGGATTTAATGAATGGAAAAATATTGATTTAGTAAAATTATTATGCCAGATCATGGACCAAAAATTAGGAAGAATTGAAGGGACTTCTCAAGAGTTAATTACTTATGTAAAAGACAGACCGGGCCATGATTTACGATACGCAATTGATGCTTCTAAAATTAATAAAGAATTAGGGTGGAAACCATCTGTAACTTTTGAAGAAGGATTAGAAAGAACTATTAATTGGTATTTGAATAATGAAGAATGGTTACAGAATGTAACTTCAGGTCTTTATAAAGATTATTATAAAAAACAATATTCATAAATTCAAAAAACGATTTCTTTCAACCAATCTAAAGGTTAAATTATAATTTATATGAAAAAGTTAATATACGTTCTTACATTATTTTTTATTTTACTGATGTCTTTTAATGCAAATGCTCAGGACATTATAAAATCTAAAGATTTAAGTACTGTAAAAGTAGATTATTTGTCAGATGATGAAATCGCTAGAATAATTTCTCAATTAAAAAGCAATAGTGCGACAATTGATGATGTTGAATCAATGGCCTTATCAAAAGGAATGAGCCAAAATGAATTCGATAAATTAAGAACCCGAGTGAAAGAATATGAGAAGAAAAATTTAAGCGACAAGGATAAAAAAGACAAGAATAAAAAAGATAAAGACAAAAAAGACAAGGATAAATTAAAAGATACAGACGAAGATTCAGAGTTTGGAAGAAAACAAGAAAAGATAAAAAATGAAAAAATAAAAGATTCCTTAAATGCTTTGATTTTTGGATCTGAATTATTTGACAATCCAACTTTAAGTTTTGAGCCAGATCTAAAAATGGCCACGCCAGTGAATTATGTTCTCGGACCAGGTGATAAATTGGAAGTTAGTGTCTATGGTGTTCAACAATTTGATGATACTGTTCCTGTAAACTTTGAAGGTAAAATTACAATTCAAAATGTTGGTCAAATTGCAGTAGCAGGAATGTCAATTGAAGCTGCTACGCAAAAAATAAGAGCCGCAATTGCAAGAGTGTACAGTACCGTTAGATCTGGGCAGTCTCAAGTTAGTGTAAGTTTAAGTGATATTAGAACTATTAAAGTGACAATTGTTGGAGGGAAACAACCTGGAAATTATTCTATTTCATCTCTTGCCTCTGTTTACAATGCATTGCATCTGGCAGGTGGACCAGGTAAAAATGGTAGCTATAGAAATATAGAATTAATCCGAAACAACAAAGTTTATAAAAATGTTGATATTTATAAGTTTATAGTTAAAGGAGATCAATCGGATAATGTAAATTTAAGAGATAACGATGTAATTAGAATTCCTGCCTATACTGAAAGAGTAGTAGTTGAAGGAGAAGTAAAAAGGCCGGGAATTTTCGAGATGAAAAAAGGGGAAACATTTTCTGATTTACTAAATTTCGCTTCTGGATTTAATGAATTCGCTTACACAGCATCAGTAAATGTTTTGCAAAAAACAGGTAAAGAGTTTAAAGTTCATGACATAAATGAAAGTGAATTTAGTTCTTATTTGCCTAAATCAGGAGATGTCTTTAAAGTTACAAAAATCTTAAACCGATTTGAAAATCGTATTAAAATTGAAGGAGCAGTTTTTAGACCGGATTATTATTCATATAGTGAAGGAATGAGAATTTCAGATCTTATTACAAGAGCTGAAGGGATTAAAGAAGATGCTTATACGAAACGAGCAAGAATTATTCGATTAAAAACAGATTTAACTACAGAAATTGTAAATGTTGATTTAAGTGCCGCCTTGTCAGGGGATTTAAATTCTGACATTGAGCTAAAAAGAGAAGATATTGTTACAGTTTATTCCATACTTGATTTTAGAGAAGAATATAAAATTACTATAGATGGAGAAGTAAAAAACCCAGGAGAATATGAATATTTTGATAATTTAACCTTAAACGACCTAGTTGTACAAGTTGGTGGATTAACAGGTTCAGCTTCAAAAAGAGTAGAGATTGCAAGAATGGTAAAATCTGATGCAATTGACGACAGCGATCCAAAACGTATCGAACTAGTAGAACTTGAAATCACTGCTGACAATAATGAACAAATTAAAAATTTTGTTTTAAAACCTTTTGATGTTATTAATATCAGAAGAATGGCAGTTTATGAAAAGCCTGAAATGGTTAAAGTTAGTGGGGCAGTAACTTATCCAGGTAAGTATGTACTCGCTAATAAAAGGGAAACAGTTTACAATGTTGTAATGAGAGCTGGAGGATTAACATCAATTGCTAATTTAGATGGTATGAAAATTAAAAGACCAATTAAGGAAGAGCAGATCGAGCAGTTAGAAACTGTAAATCTTAATCTTGATAAAAAACAAATTGCAGAAGATGGAAAAGAACTGAAAGAATCAAATTTAAAAGAAAAGGATACGCTAAGTTCTAAATTATCTAAAAAACTTAGGGATGAATTAAAATTTGCGACGATTCCTGTCAACTGGGAAAAAATTGTAAAAGATAAAAATCATTATTCGAATGTTACCTTGTTTCCTGGTGATGAAATTGAAGTAGCAATATATAATGAGGGAGTGAAAGTAACAGGAAATGTATTACTAACTTCTGAAATTCCGTATAGAAGTGGAAAAGGATTTAGATATTATATCGATGCTGTTGGAGGTGTTGATTATAAAGGTTGGAAGAAAAAAGCATATATTATTTATCCAAATGGAAAGGCCTCTGTGACCGGTTCCTTTTTATTTTTTAGATCATATCCAAAAGTTACTCCGGATTCTCAAATAGTAGTGCCGGAAAAACCAGAAATGAAAAAGATGAGTGCTGGAGAATGGGCCGGTATTGGAAGTGCTCTTGCGAGTATAGCTTTATTAATTGTTACAGCTTTTAAATAAGAATTTTGATGGATAATATACCTGTTCAAAACGATGAAATATCGTTGAAAGAATTATTAATTAAAGTAAAAGAATGGCATTCTTACCTTTTATCGCAATGGAAAATTATTTTTTTAGCAGGAATAATTGGGGCTGCTTTGGGATTAACTTACTCTTTTATAAAAAAGCCAATTTATACCGCAACCTTATCATTTGTAGTGGAAGATGAGAAATCTGGTGGAGGGGGTTTAGGAAGTGCATTAGGATTAGCGAGCTCTTTTGGTTTAGACTTAGGAGGTAGTGGCGGTGGAATTTTTACTGGTTCTAATTTGACAGAACTTTTTAAGTCTAGATCGATGGTCGAAAAGACGTTATTATCTCCTGTTAATTTAAATGGAAAAAAAGTGTCATTGGCAGAAATGTATATTGAAAATAATAAATGGAGAGAGGATTGGAATAATGAACCTAAATTATCAAAAATTAAGTTTTTACCAGATGCAGATAGGCAACATTTCACTAGAATCCAAGACAGTATTATGGGAGTAATGTATAGTAATTTATCTAAGTCTGGATTATCAGTTGCTCAAAAAGATAAGAAAGTTTCCATTATTACTATTGATGTGGCATCAACTAACGAATTATTTGCAAAATATTTTTGTGAAGCTTTAGCTAAACAGGTTTCGGACTTTTATGTAGAAACTAAAAGTAAGAAAGCTAGAATGAACATGGCTGTTTTAGAACGTCAAGTTGATTCAATTAGAAGAGAACTTAATGGTGCAATAACAGGAGTTGCAGTCGCTAATGATAATACTTTTAATTTAAATCCGGCATTAAATGTTCGTCGTACTCCCTCGGCGAGAAGACAAGTTGACGTTCAGGCTAATACAGCTATACTAACAGAATTAGTCAAGCAGAGTGAGTTGGCAAAAGTCACTTTGCGTAAAGAAACACCTTTAATTCAAGTAATTGATAGACCTATTTTACCATTGGGTAAAGAACGTTTTGGGAAGTCGAAAGGATTGTTAATTGGAGGATTTTTAGCAGGGTTTCTAATAATTTTGGTATTGATTGTAAGAAGACTTTTAATACAATTATGGGATTAATAGATTTGCTAATGGCTAAAGAGGTCAATATTAAGTTTCAAATTGTAAATTTCTGTATGACCTCTAAACTTTATTTATGTCATTAAAAGGGCACGCTCTAAGTGGTTTTGTATGGTCTTTCTTGCAGCAATTTTCAGTCCAACTGATTACTTTTTCAGTTCAATTGATTTTAGCGAGAATATTACAGCCATCAGAATTTGGACTGATAGGTATGTTAACTGTTTTTATAGGTATTGGAACTGCATTGTTTGAGGGAGGTATGACGAGTTCGTTGATAAGGGTCTCAACAGTAGATACTAAAGATTATTCTACAGTTTTTTTCTTTAATTTAGGAGTTAGTGTATTGATATATTTACTTTTTTTTCTTACGGCACCCTATATAGCGTTGTTTTACAGACAACCAATGCTTACGCATATAGCAAGAGTTTATGGGCTTTCGTTTGTTTTTTTGGCTTTTGGTACGGTTCAAAATACCATTTTGATAAAGGAAATGAAATTCAAAAAACAAACGATGATTACTTTTCCTGCTTTATTAATTGGAAGTGTTGTAGGAGTTATTTTGGCTAATAATGAGTACGGGGTTTGGTCATTAGTCTACTCTATGCTGATTACAAATTTATTGACTGCTGTTTTTCTATGGTTTTCTTCTGATTGGCGGCCACAATTTATATTTGATATAGATAAATTTAAATTACATTTTCATTTTGGATACAAAATGACACTTTCTTCACTTTTAGATACCATCTTTACAAATATTTATCAAATAATAATAGGGAGATTTTATAATCCAATTTTGGTAGGCTATTATACAAGAGCCAATTCGTTAATGATGTTGCCTGTTGCGAATGTTTCGGGGGCGTTAAATAAAGTTGTTTTCCCTTTGTTTTCTAAAGTACAGGATGATATACCTGCTTTACGAGCAGCATATAAAAAAATTATGTTGGTTGTGTTATTCGTTATTACACCAATAATTGTATTGATGGCTTTATTGGCAAATCAATTAGTGGTTTTTTTGTTCACTGAAAAGTGGTTGCCTATAGTTCCAATTTTTCAAATAATTTGTTTTTCAGGAATTTTATATCCTTTGCATATGTATAATTTGTTGATTCTTCAAGTTAAAGGAAGAAGTGATTTATTTTTAAAGTTAGAGGTTATTAAGAAAGTAATATTGGTTATAATAATTGTAATTTCTATTTTTTATGGTTTTACTTCTTTATTACTTGGATATGTTATTGCCTCAATAATTGCACTTTTTATTAATACCTATTATGCAGGTTCGATGATCGATTATTCAATGAAACAACAATTGTTGGATATACTACCTATATTTGTCATTTCCATCTGTATGGGGATAGTAGTTGTTTTAGTTAATAGCAATTTGATAGTTTATAATAACATATCGAGGCTTATAATTAGTAGTAGTGCAGGCCTAATAATATATATCTTTTTGGCACTTATATTTAAATTTCAAAGTATAAGTGACGTTCGAAACATAATTAGAAAATAATGATACCAGTTACCAAACCTTTTTTACCTCCACAAAAAGAATATCAACAATTACTTGATGGAATTTGGAAGCGCCAGTGGTTGACAAATATGGGACCATTGGCAAGTGAGCTTGAGATGAAACTTAAAGAGTATCTCAAAGTAAATCATTTGTTGTATGTAACCAATGGAACTGTTGCTTTACAAATGGCTATTAAAGCTTTAAACATTACAGGTGAAATTATTACGACACCTTTTTCCTTTGTAGCAACCACTTCCACTATTGTTTGGGAGGGCTGTACGCCTATTTTTGTTGATATAGATGAGGAAAGTTTAAATATTAATGTGACTCAAATAGAGGCTGCTATCACTGAGAGGACTCAAGCTATATTGGCAACCCATGTATATGGGAATCCTTGTGATGTACAGGCGATTGATAAAATTGCCAAAAAGCACGGTCTGAAAGTAATTTATGATGGAGCTCATGCTTTTGGTGTGCAGGTAGATGGGAAATCAATATTTGAATATGGTGATATTTCAACCTGTTCTTTGCATGCGACGAAGCTTTATCATTCCATTGAAGGTGGTTTAATTATTACTAAAGATGCAGAGTTGTTGAAAAAACTGGCCTATATCCGTAATTTCGGAATCTCAGGTTTTGATTCTTTTGCTGAATTGGGTATAAACGGAAAAAATTCGGAGTTTCATGCAGCCATGGGATTGGTAAATCTGAAGTATATACAAGAAATATTTGAGAAGAGAAAAGAGTTAACAATGCATTATAATACAAAATTAAAGGGATTGAAAGCCTATCGTCCTCTTTGGCATAGTGAGTCAAGCGAAAATTATCCTTATTATCCTATAGTGATAGAAAGCGAGGAATTGCTACTGAATATAAAAAAGTTTTTGGATGGTCATGAGATTTTTACCCGTCGTTATTTTTATCCATCTTTGGCCAATACCTTACCTTATTTGGAACCCCAAGATTTGGAGGTGACAGATGCTGTTTCCAAACGAGTTTTGTGTCTTCCTTTATATTTTGATTTGACGTTGGAAGAAGTTGATTTGATTTGTCGTTTAATATTAAGAGTTCAAAATAATTAGTTTATGTTAATAATTGGGGCAAAAGGTTTTGCAAAGGAGGTTCTAGAAATATTTTGCCAAAATAACTGTTCAAAAAACATCGCTTTTTATGATGATATTAATACTGATATTGGGAATTTTTTATACGATAAATTTCCAATATTTAAAAACGAAAATCAAGTTAAGGATTTCTTTGCAAAATTTGGAAATGAATTTACTATAGGTATTGGAAATCCATTTTTAAGATATAAAATGTTTCAAAAATTCTCGAACTTAGGGGGTGTATTTTCGAATAGTATTAGTTGCCATTCTCAGATTGGTAGTTATGATGTAGAAATTGGAATAGGAACTAATATTTTGCCAAATGCAGTAATTTCTAATTCAGTAAAAATTGGAATGGGTTGTATTGTTTATTACAATGTAATTATTACTCATGACTGTAAGGTTGGTAACTTTGTGGAGTTATCTCCAAATGCTATTTTATTGGGACGTACAGATGTTGGAGATTTTTCTCACATAGGTGCTAATGCAACAATATTACCAGATATTAAAATCGGAAAAAATGTAATTGTTGGGGCAGGAGCTGTTGTTTCGAAAGATTTGCCGGACAATTGTCTAGCTGTGGGTATCCCCGCTAAAATTATTAAACAAAATTAGAGCCCTTTAATGACTAAAATGGGAAAACCTTTAGTTTCGGTAACAATGATTACCTATGGTCACGAAAAATTCATTGAAGAAGCTATTAATGGAGTTTTAATGCAAGAATGTAATTTTTGTGTTGAGCTTATAATTGTGAATGACTGTTCTCCTGACAGTACAGATGATATTATTCAAAATATTATAAAAAAACACCCTAGAGGAAATTGGATAAAGTATATAAGTCATAAAAAAAATATAGGTATGATGCCTAATTTTGTTTTTGCACTTAATGAAGCTAAAAGTAAGTATATTGCGCTATGTGAAGGGGATGACTATTGGACAGATTCTCTGAAATTACAAAAGCAGGTTGATTTTTTATGTAAAAATGAGGATTATGGGTTGATATATACTAATGCAAATATATTTAATCAAATGGAAAACAAATTTACAGGGACATTTAGTTTTATTAATAATGAGGCCCCAAAATCTGGTGATTTTTTTCCATCAATCTTATTAAAAAATTACGTACAGACACTCACTGTTTTAGTCAAAAATGAATATTTGATAGCCGCAATTCAAACTATTGGTGACTCGATAAATGAATTCAATATGGGGGATTACCCACTTTGGATAGAAATTAGTCGAATTACTAAATTTAAATATCTTGACGAGGTAATGGCTGTCTATAGAGTCACACCAAATTCAGCTTCTTCTTATTCCAATTTGGAAAAAAGATATGATTTTCTTCAGTCGACGTTTGACATGCAATTTTATTTCTGCAAGAAATATAGTCTCTTTGAAATCTATGAAAAAATACAAACTAATTACTCTGGATTTCTCTGTAATAAAGTTTTCGATCTAAATATCAAATACATTGATAAGAATATTCTCAACTCTTTTAAACCTGTATCAATTCGAGATAGAATTATTAAGCTTTCATTGAGTTTTAGATGGGTATATAAAATTTCAAAGGTTTTATTAAAACTAAATTCACTTTTAAAAAAGAATGTTAATATAATTAAAATTTGAAAATGCTTTTAAAAATTCTTAAGACTTTATATTGTCAATTTGTATATTTTATATTTCGGGATCCTGAACTTTTTGCTTTCACTATACTCAATCACCAAGCATACATCCATAGAAAGGCAATTATTCGCTTGAAAAATAGAAAATCTTTATTAATTGGCAAGCAGGTTTACATAGGTGCATTTTCAATTTTAGTAGTATTAGACGATATTTCCCCAAATGCGCATAAAGGTTCTTTTTTATCAATTGGAGCAAATTCTTATATAGGTGAAGGAAATAACATAAGGGCAGCCGGGGGGCAAATACGTATTGGTTCAAATTGTTTCATTTCCCAACAGGTATCAATTCTTGCTTCAAATCATAATATAAAAAAGGATCAGCCGATTGCATATCAAGGGTGGTCTAAAAGAAATAACTATATCGTAATTAATGATGATGTTTGGATTGGAGCAAATTCTGTTATTTTACCAGGAGTGACTATTGGTACTGGGGCAGTGATTGGAGCTGGTAGTATAGTTACCAAAGATGTACCAGAATATTCTATAGTTGCAGGTAACCCCGCTAAAATCCTAAAATTTAGAAATTAATTCAAATAATTGAAAATGAATATAGTTATAGCAACTGATGATAATTTCGTGCAACATTGTGTTTCAACTCTTAATTCTCTTCTAATTAATAATAAAATTGAAATACATATTTATTTACTTTCGGAAGGATTAACTGAAGAAAATTTGGTAATTATTGAGAATCTTGTCAAAGACAAAGGAAGCTTTTTGCACTATATATTAGTAGATAAAAAGCTAGTCAGAAATTTGCCAATGCCTCAAATGGATTATCTATCTCACATTAGCATAGCCACCTACTATCGGTTATTAATACCAATACTTCTACCTAAATCTGTCACAAAAGTAATTTACCTTGATTGTGATGTAGTAATTCGTAAATCTATTTATGAATTATGGGAAACTAATATTGAGGATAATGCAATTGCTGCTGTTTATCAAATGGTTAGTTGGACAATAAAAGATATAAAAAGATTGAAATATCCTCCTGAATATGGTTATTTTAATGCAGGAATTTTACTTATTAATGTTAAGTATTGGAGGGAAAATTTAATAACAGATAAACTTCTAAATTACATTAAATTAAACTACAATCAGATAATTTATCACGATCAAGATGCGCTGAATGCAGTACTTTATGATAAATGTATTAAATTGCCTTGCAAATGGAATTTACTTTCGATTTTTTTTAAAAAAGATACAATTAACATTACTGATATAGATGATGGACAAATTATTAATGATTATGCAGATTATAAAAATGAACTTGTTTCTGAACCTTATGATCCTACAATCATTCATTTTGTTTCGAAACCTAAACCTTGGGATGCAAAATGTACACATCCATTTAGAAAGGAATACTATAAATATCTTCGAAATACACCATGGGAAAATTTCAAAGAGCCTAAACCAATAATATCCTTTTTGTTTAGGATTTCTAGGAGGATTAAATATTTTATTTTATGTCGTAAATACCCCGATATAATATAGCATAAGAGTTTTTTAAATATTATTTATTCTTGCTGGTAGATTACGCTATTTGTTAGTAAATAAAATAGAGTAAGTTATTTTGTCTAAGGAGTATGAAGATGGAATATCTCTAACTGGACGAGGTATTATTAAGGAGTTATTTAGCGTCGTACAAATAGTCAGTCAGCATAAACGTTTATATTAAGAATTATAATTTTAATTAATACATATAGATATTGAAAAGTGTTATACTAAAATCGTATCATTTTTATAAAACTGTTTTTTCTTCTCATACATCGGTAAAACTTTTTGTTTATCGATTACTGTATCCTCAAGTTAAGTGGGGTAAAAATATCCGTTTAAATGGTAGTCCTATATTTAGACTCTCTGGAGATGTAGAATTTGGAAATGATTTAATTTTTACAAGTCATACAAGATATAATATGGTTGGGATTTGTAAACCGTGTTCTATATGTGTGTTATCAAATGCCTCTTTGAAAATTGGGAATAATTCAGGGTTTAGTGGTGTTTCAATTTATAGCGCCAATTCAATATCAATTGGGGCGTATTGCAACTTTGGAGGAAATACTTCAATATGGGATACAGATTTTCATCCCATAGATTTTAATATGCGAAAGGATGATAACGCAAGTGTTTTAACCAATCCTATTGTGATAGGAGACAATGTATTTGTAGGCGCAAACACAATCATTCTCAAAGGGGTGTCAATTGGTGACCGATCAATTATTGGTGCTGGTTCTGTTGTGACAAAAAATGTACCCGCTGATCAAATTTGGGCAGGGAACCCAGCTAAATTTATTCGTAATCTATCTTAGATAATAAATATAATATTTAATGAAAAATCCTTTAATTTCAATTATTACTGTTTCATATAATAGTGAAAAGTATATTGAAGAAACAATAAAAAGTGTTCTTTCTCAAACCTATAAAAACATTGAATATATTATTATTGATGGGGGTTCTACAGATGGCACAGTGGCTATCATTGAAAAATACAGTAGCAAAATTTCTTATTGGATTTCCGAAAGTGATAAAGGTATATATGATGCAATGAATAAAGGAATAAAAGCCGCAACAGGAGATTGGGTTAATTTTATGAATTGTGGGGATTGGTTCTTCAATAACACAACAATAGAATTAGTTTTTAAGGATCGAAAAATAGATGATTATGATGTTATCTATGGTAATACTGAAATGCGACGAGAAAATTATGAGCATAATAAAATTCATGTTCCTAGCGATAAGAATAATTTTTGGAAAAAATTAGTTGTACACCAAAGTATATTTTCTAGATTAAAAATTAATCAAAAATATCCTTTTGATCTTGGTTTTAAAGTATCTGCAGATTTTGATTTTATTTATAAAATATTCTTCTTTAAACATAGTGTTTTATATTTAAATATAATTATTTCAAGTTTTGATATGATTGGTTATTCACACCATCATAGATATATTGGATTTTCTGAAGATCGTCATATAGCTTTGAAATATAAGGGTGACTTTAAGATAAGTTTAAAAGTATATATGCATTATTTAAAGGTTACCTTTATTGGTAAGTTAATTGATCTTTTAAAAAAATATAGTCCCGTTTTTTACTCGAGGTTAAAAAAAAGCTTAGGTAATTAATTATGATTCCATATTATATTTTTTTTATTTTTTTTGGCTTTGGAGCATTGTTAGATAATCTAAAGCAAGATGATGATAGGCTTCAATCTCTAAGATGGAATGTGTTTTTTATAGGTTTTTTTTTAATTCTTTTTTTTGTTGGCTTTCGTTATAAACTTGGAAGTGATTGGCTTTCATATCTAACAATGTATAATGAAGCAGTTCCTTTGAATATTTTGTTTCAAGCTGATAACCTATCTTTTGCTTCAGATTTTACAGAGCCGGGATTCAAAATTATTATGTCATTGTCAAAAGAGATAGGAATTAATTATGCCTTTTTTGTTTTTCTATTGACATTGTTTAATACTATTTCTTTGTTTTATTTTTTATATAAAAATAAGATAAGAAATAAGCTTATTTTTTTAGCTCTTATTCTGATATTAACTACATTTTACGAATTTGATATTTTAAGACAATCCTTAGCCTTTCATATAGTATTGTTCTCATTAGTTGGTGATAAGATCAAGTTTTGGAAATTAATAAGTTTTACTTTGCTTGCTATGACTTTTCATTACACAGCAATAATATTTGTAGTTTTTTATTTTTTTCAAAAGCTAAATATTACTCGTAAAGGTGTATTAATGTTATCACTAATATATTTTATTTCTCTTTTTGTTTCAATTCCTTTACTAACAACTGTTTTAAAATTTTTAGAACCAATAGTTGATGGAAATACTGGGGCAATAATATCAAAGGCTATTGTAGTGGTACAAAATTTTGGTTTTCAGAGAGGTATTAGCCTTACGAGTATTTTGAACCTTACTTTTTTAATTTTACTCGCAATAAGAATTAAGACTATGAAATTCTCCTCTTCGGAAAAATTACTTATTAAAGCCTTTTTGTTTTACATAATTATTAATATTCTATTTAAAGAAATTCAGGAAGTAACCGACAGGTTTTCATATTATTTTAATATAGGAATAGCTTTTATGTTTTGTCTTTTAAATGACTTTGTTTTAATAAGAGAAAGAAAGATGATATTAATGTTTGTTCCTTTGCTATTTATTATAATGCGTTTGTCTCTGCATTTTAGTGATATTGGTATTCGATATGGGCAAACTCCTTATAGAAATTATTTATTTATAGAAAAATCAGATGAACAAGAAATTCTTTTAAGATATGATAAGATGCAAAGTTTCAAAAGTGATGAGATAGATGGGAAAAAGGATTAAGGTTAATTTTATTTTACCAGGCCGCGGTATCTATCCCGTAGGAGGGTTTCGCATAGTTTATGAGTACGCAAATAGATTAACAGAGTTAGGAGCTGATGTTAAAATTTTACACACCGCTTGCTTATATAAATCCCATTCTTTTTTTATTGGAATTGTGCGGTATGTTTATTATTTGATTTTTTTTAAATTACATAAAAAATGGTTTCAATTGAATCCACAAATTGTTAATAAATGGATTTTTACACCAAAATCTTTATTTGTTCCGGATAGTGATTTTGTTATTGCGACTTCTTGGGAAACAGCAGAGTATGTCGTTGAATTATCTGAGAATAAAGGAGTGAAAATTTATTTAATTCAAGGAAATGAGGCAGATTTTATTTTTGCAAAAAAAAATAAATTTGAATATCGTGTTTTTAAAACATGGGATTTTCCAATGAAAAAAATTGTTATTAGTACGTGGCTACAAAAAAAAATAATTGAATCTGGTAATGTTTCAGAGTTGATTTTTAATGGTTTGAATTTTGATGAATTTTTCATTGAGAAAAATATTTGTGATAGAGATCCGCTAACATTGATGATGCTGTATCATGATTCCCCTAGTAAGGGTTGTAACGAAGGATTAGAAGCTATTAGAAAAATCAAAATTCAGAAGCCATTGCTCAAGGTTGTTTTGTTTGGTGTGCCTAATCGTCCAGAGAATCTAGAAAGGTGGATAGAATATTATAAAATGCCTTCTAGAAGTCAGCTAAGGGAATTGTATAACAATTCATCTGTATTTATATCTCCTTCTCATTCAGAGGGTTGGGGTTTGCCGGTGGCAGAGGCAATGCAGTGCGGTTGCGCTGTTTTAACCAGTAATATTGATGGATTTAAAGATTTTGTAAAAAATAAAGAAACGGGTTTATGTTTTGAAGTTCAAAATGTTGAGGATTTAATACAAAAGTTAGATTATTTATTAGAAAATGATAATATTAGGGTTTCATTAGCTAATGCTGGAAATCTTTATGTTCGAAAATTTGATTGGAAAGTTTCAACAGTTAAGATGTATAATTTTTTAAGTAGCTTAAAATAATGAATTCAATATGCATGACAACTTACAATGGAGATCTTTTCTTGAAAGAACAAGTGGACTCTATTTTGAATCAAATAAGACCAGACGATGAATTAATTATATCAGACGATTCTTCGACAGATGGTACTGTTGAGATTTTGAAAGGAATTAAGGATTTAAGAATTAAGTTGCTACTTAATAATACTTTTAGAGATCCTATAATGAATTTTCAAAATTGCCTTAAGGAAGCTTCGGGAGAATTTATTTTTCTATCCGATCAGGACGATATTTGGATAGATGGAAAATATGAAAAAATGCTAAATCTTCTGGGGGATTATGATTTAGTTATAAGTGATTCAAAAATTGTAGATGAGGATTTAAACTTGATAGAGCCTTCATTCTTTAAGTTTTTTGGATCAGGAAAAGGAATTCTAAAAAATGTTATGAAGAGTTCGTATTATGGTTCATGTATGGCATTTCGAAAAAGTTTATTAGAGAAAAGTTTGCCGTTTCCCAATACCAAGGAAATAGGACATGATTTATGGATTGGTCTAGTTGGGGAAATGACAGGAAGAGTGCTTTTTTATGATGAGCAATTGATATTATATAGAAGACATAGATTAGCTTTTACTGTTACGGGGATGAGTAAGAGTAAAAGAAGTATTTTGAAGAAAATTAAAGGAAGAATAATAATGTTTCGAGAAATAACTCGATTTTTAATTAAATATAGATGGAAAAAGGATTAGTGTCAATTATCACTCCAATGTATAATGGGGAACGTTTTGTTGGAGATACTATACATTCAGTTTTAAATCAGACATACTCTAATTGGGAAATTATTGTTATAGATGATGGATCAAAAGATAAGGGACCAGAAAAAGTAAAGAAATTTGCTGCTCAAGATAATCGAATAAATATTTTTAGTCAAGCCAATGGAGGTTCAGCAGCAGCTAGAAATAATGGTATTAGAAGAGCTAAAGGGCAGTATATTGCATTGTTAGACGCTGATGATACATGGAATCCTGATTTTTTAGAAAAACAGATTAATTTAATGAATGAAAAGAAAGCACTTTTGGTATATTCTTCTCATACTAGAATCGACGAACATTCAAAGGAAATATTGACGCCTTTTATTGTTCCGGAAAAAATAAATTACAATGATCTTTTAAAATCTTGTTATATATCTTGTTTGACAGGATTATATGATACTTCTGTCTACGGAAAGGTATATTTAAGAGAGGACATGAAAAGTCTGCGCGATGATTATGTGTATTGGTTAGAAATAATGAAGAAAGTAAAGGTAGCGTATGGTAACAAAGAGATTATAGCAAATTATAGAATTCTTAATTCTTCTGCCAGCCGGAAAAAGAATAAAGTTATTATTCCTCATTTTAAAGTTTTATATAAAGTAGAAAAATTAGGTTTAGTTAGAAGTTTATATTATTTAGGCAATTGGGCATTTATTAGTTATTTTAAATATAGAAAATGAAAAAGGAATATGATTTCTTAATTGTTGGAGCAGGACTTTATGGAGCTATTTTTGCTCATGAAGCGACCAAAAGAGGTAAAAGTTGTTTGGTTATTGATAAACGGGATCACATTGCTGGTAATATTTTTTGTGAAAACATCGAAGGTATTAATGTTCATAAATATGGTGCACATATTTTTCACACAAGTAATAAGATAATTTGGGATTATGTTAATTCCTTTGTTGAATTTAATAGATATACAAATTCACCGATAGCAAATTATAAAGGAGAATTATATAACCTTCCTTTTAATATGAATACCTTTTATCAATTGTGGAAAGTTAAAACACCTAAGGAAGCAAAAGCAAAAATAGATGAACAAGTTGCTTTAACTGGTATAAAGGAACCACAAAATTTAGAAGAGCAGGCATTGTCATTAGTAGGTTCTGATATTTATTATAAATTGATAAAAGATTATACTGAGAAACAATGGGGGCGAAAAGCTACTGAACTTCCTGCTTTCATAATTAAACGTTTGCCGGTTAGATTTACTTATGACAATAATTATTTTAATGATAAATATCAAGGTATTCCAATAGGTGGTTATACTAAAATTATTGAGAAGATGCTTACTGGAATTGATGTAAGAACCAATGTGAATTATTTTGAGGATAGAGAAAATCTTAATAGTTTGGCTGACTCAATTGTTTATACGGGTATGATTGATGAATATTTTGATTACAAATTTGGAACTTTGGAATATAGAAGTTTAAAGTTTGTAAATGAAGTGCATGAATGTGAAAATTATCAAGGAAATGCGGTCGTAAATTATACAGATTCGGAAACGCCTTATACAAGAATAATAGAACATAAACATTTTGAATTTGGGACACAAGAAAAAACGGTTATAACAAAAGAATATTCGCAAGAATGGACCAAAAAAGATGAACCATATTATCCTGTTAATGATGAAAAAAATGAGCAATTATTTAAAAAATACAAAGATTTAGCAAAAAATGAATCAAATGTAATTTTTGGTGGAAGATTAGCTGACTATAAATATTATGACATGCATCACGTTGTTGGTATTGCATTAAAAAAAGTTGGAGAAATATTTAAAGATAAAACTTTAGAAGATCTATAATGGAAATAATTATTACTGGCGCATCTGGATTTGTCGGAAGCAATCTAATTTATAGTTTAAAGGATGAAAATAAGATTAACTTAATGAAAGTTAGGTATTCCCCAAATCAGACATTTCATTTTGCGGGAGATTCGGTCATTCATTTAGCAGGTAAAGCACATGATTTAAAAAAAGTATCACAACCGTTAGATTACTATGAGGCAAATTTTGAGTTAACGAAACAATTATTTGATTCTTTCTTAATTTCGGAATGTTCCACTTTCATATTTATGAGTACAGTAAAAGCAGTTGCGGATGAAGTTAAAGGTGTTTTGACTGAAGAGTTTGAGCCTAATCCTAAAACACATTATGGCATTGCAAAACTTCAGGCAGAAGAATATATTTTAAGCAAAAAAATACCAGAGAATAAAAGAGTTTATATACTAAGACCTTGTATGATTCATGGGCCGGGAAATAAAGGAAATCTCAATTTATTATACAAATTAGTTACAAAAGGAATACCGTGGCCGTTAGGTGCATTTGAAAATAAACGTTCGTATTTAAGTATTGAAAACCTTTGTTTTGTGATCAAGAATTTGTTAGAAAATAAGCAAATACCTTCAGGAATTTATCATTTGGCAGATGATAGGTCCTTGTCAACAAATGACTTAATTGAATTGTTAGGGACAAGCTTAGGAAAGAAAAATTTAATTTTGAATATTCATTGTTCTTTTATAAAATCACTGGCGAGAATTGGAGATTACACAAGATTACCATTAAATTCCGAACGTCTTCAAAAATTAACTGAAAATTATATAGTAAGTAATAAAAAAATAGTCAATGCCTTGGGTAAATCATTACCAGTAACAGCTGAAATTGGATTGATGAGGACTTTTGAGTCATTTAAAAAATAAAATAAAATGAAAATTGCACTTATAACAGGAATTACAGGACAGGATGGTTCTTACTTGGCAGAATTATTATTAGAGAAAGGTTATATTGTTCATGGAGTTAAAAGAAGAGCTTCTTCTTTTAATACGCAACGTATTGACCATATTTATCAGGATCAACACGAAGCTCATGTGAATTTTAAGTTGCATTATGGAGATTTGACTGATTCAACTAATATCATTAGAATCATTCAAGAAGTACAGCCTGATGAAATTTATAATTTAGGAGCGATGAGTCATGTAAAAGTTTCTTTTGATTCACCGGAATATGTTGCAAATGTTGATGGTATTGGTACATTAAGAATTTTAGAGGCAGTTCGTATTTTAGGTTTGGAAAAGAAAACACGTATTTATCAGGCGTCAACATCTGAATTGTACGGTGGTTTGGCAGAGAATAAAAACGAAAGAGGATTTTATGATGAGTATTCTTCTTTTTATCCTCGTTCACCGTATGGTGTAGCAAAGATTTATGGTTTCTGGATTACTAAAAATTATAGAGAAGCTTATAATATGTTTGCATGTAATGGTATTTTATTTAATCATGAATCACCACGTAGGGGAGAAACATTTGTGACTCGTAAAATTACGATGGCTACAGCTGCTATTGCCTTAGGAGAGCAAGATTGTTTGTATTTAGGAAATTTAGATGCCCAACGTGATTGGGGACATGCTAAAGATTATGTAGAAGCAATGTGGCGTATACTGCAACAAGATGTTGCAGAAGATTATGTTATTGCAATGGGAGAAACTACTTATGTACGTGATTTTGTTAAGATGTCTTTTGCAGAAGTAGGAATCAATATCGAATTTAGAGGAGAGGGAGTAGATGAAAAAGGATATGTTGCTTCTTGTAGTAATCCCGCTTATCAAATCGAATTGGGTAAACAAATAATTGCTGTTGACCAACAATATTTCCGCCCTACAGAAGTGGATTTGCTTATTGGAGATCCTACTAAATCAAAAACTCAATTAGGTTGGGTACCTAAGTATGATTTAGCCGGATTAGTAAAAGAAATGATGGCATCTGACCTTCAATATGTTTTAAAAGAAAAGATGTTAAAAGAAGTAAGATCTAGTATTGTTTGTTGATTTGCATAAATCAGAATAATTTTATTTTTGAATATAAATAAGAATAATGAATTTAAATGATAAAATTTATATAGCTGGACACCGCGGAATGGTAGGTTCAGCTATTTTACGTCAATTAAAAGCCAAAGGTTTTGCGAATTTTATTTTGAAAACTTCTTCAGAACTTGATCTTAGAAATCAGCAGACAGTTGCTGACTTTTTTGAAGGAGAAAAACCAGATTATGTTTTTTTAGCCGCAGCAAAAGTCGGTGGTATTATTGCTAATAATACTTATCGAGGAGATTTTATCTATGAAAATTTGATGATTCAAAGCAATGTCATCCATCAATCATATGTAAACAATGTAAAGAAATTAATGTTTTTAGGTTCTTCTTGCATTTATCCAAAATTAGCTCCTCAACCATTAAAAGAAGAGTATATGCTAACAGGGGAATTGGAGCCGACGAATGAACCCTATGCTATTGCAAAAATAGCTGGTATAAAAATGTGCGATGCTTATAGAGATCAGTTTGGCTGTAATTTTATTTCAGTTATGCCTACTAATTTATATGGGCCAAATGATAATTATGATCTAAAGAATTCTCATGTATTGCCAGCGATGTTACGAAAGTTCATCACAGCTAAACATAATGGTGATGCTTTAGTAACGATTTGGGGAACAGGAAGTCCTAAAAGAGAATTTTTACATGCAGATGATCTTGCTGAAGCCTGTCTGTTTTTAATGGAAAACTATAACGAGGAAGGTTTAGTTAATATTGGTATTGGTGAAGATATTTCAATTTTAGATTTAGCAATTTTAGTTAAAAAAATAGTTGGTTTTGAAGGCGATATTTTGACAGATGTAACTAAACCCGATGGTACTCCACGTAAATTAATGGATGTTTCGAAATTAAGCAGTTTTGGTTGGAAAGCTAAAACTACTCTTGAAGAAGGTATTCAAAAAGTTTACGATGAAATAAAGGATACAAACTGGAAATAATTCATTAATAATGGAATATACAATACTTGGAATTCTTTTAATGATTTTAATGCTGTTATACTTCAAAGTAGCAGATAAGTTTAACATCATTGATAAACCCAATCAAAGAAGCTCACATAGCGAAATTACCTTAAGAGGTGGAGGAATTATTTTTTGGTTCTCTGCCTTGCTTTATTTTGCACAGCATTTTCAGAATAATTCCTTTTTCTTTACTGGAATTACGCTGGTTAGTTTAGTTAGTTTTTGGGATGACATTCAAAACCTTTCTAATAAAATTAGAATTTCTATTCATTTTATTTCGATCACCTTAATTTTTTATGATTTAGGATTATTTAATCTCGTTCCTGTGTGTGGAGTAATAATAGCGTACGTTTTAGCTATAGGACTAATTAATGCCTACAATTTTATGGATGGAATTAATGGTATTACTGGTTTATATACATTAGTTGTAATGGGATCATTGTTATATGTAAATACAACGATTCAACTTTTTACTGATGGTAATTTTATAAAATATGCAATGATTGCAAGTTTAGTTTTCTTGTTTTTTAATTACAGGAAAAAGGCTAAATGTTTTGCTGGAGATGTAGGTAGTATTGCAATCGCTTTTTGGATAATTTATTTAGTATTAAAACTCATTCTGATAACAAATTCGGTCATCTGGCTTTTATTTTTAGCTATTTATGGGGTTGATGCTATTTGCACTATATTACATCGATTGTATTTAAAACAAAATATTTTCGAAGCTCATCGTTTACATCTTTATCAGGTATTAAGTAACGAATATAAAATTCAGCATAGGTTGGTTTCACTATATTATGCACTGACACAAATAGTAATTTCTGTTTTGGTTATCTATTTTTATCAAAAAGTACAAGACTTAATTTTATTTGTATTTATAATTACGCCTTTGCTTTTAGTATATACTTTAAAATTTTATTTATTAAATAAAAATAATTTGAAAGTTAATATATGATTCCTAAAATAATTCAGGGCGGAAATTTTTCAGATCATCGGGGAACTATTTCATTTGTAAATGATTTTAGTTTTAAAGATATCGAGAGGTTTTATATTATTAGTAATTCAGATGAAAATCCAATTCGCGCTTGGCAAGGCCATAAGTTAGATGCTAAGAATTTCTATTGCTTAAGCGGATCTTTTAAAATTCATTTTGTAAAAATTGATAATTGGGAAAATCCTTCAAAAGATTTAGTTATAGAAACAATATTTGTTTCTGATTCAGAAAGTAAAATTGTTCATATACCGGCTGGTTATGCAAACGCAATAGAATCTTTAGAATCTAATGCAAAATTAATGTCATTTTCAACCTTACCTTTGTCAAATGTCAGAGATGATGATGTCCGTTATGATTCAGATTATTGGAAAATAAATGGAAAATAAACGAATTTATTTATCACTGTCACAACAAAGTGGTTTTGAGCAAGAATATATTCAAAAGGCACTAGAAACAAATTGGCTTACTTCTGGCGGGCCAAATGTTGATGATTTTGAAAATAAATTGCAAAATTATTTTTCCGATGGATCATTCATTACAGCTTTAAACTCAGGAACCTCTGCCATACATTTGGCTTTAATTTTATTAGGAGTAAAAGCGGGAGATGAGGTTATTTGTCAGACTTTGACGTTTTCGGCATCAGCCAATCCTATTTTGTATCAGGGAGCAATTCCTGTTTTTGTCGATAGTGAACCTGATACTTGGAATATTAGCCCGGAATTTCTTGAAATTGCTATAAAAGATAGAATCAAGAAAGGAAAGAAACCCAAAGCAATAATTACTGTTCATTTATATGGAAATCCGTATAAAGTTGAAGAAATACATGCTATTGCAGACCGATATAACATTCCTATAATTGAAGATAGTGCGGAAGCACTTGGAAGCTCTTATAAAGGTGAAAAATGTGGAACTTTTGGGGCATTTGGGATTCTTTCATTTAATGGAAATAAAATTATTACAACTTCAAGTGGAGGCGCATTAATTTCAAATTCAAAAGAATCAAAGGAAAAAGCGATTTTTTACGCAACTCAGTCAAAAGATGTTGCTGTGCATTATCAGCATAGTGAAATTGGCTATAATTATAGAATGAGCAATGTTTGTGCAGGTATTGGATTGGGACAAATTAAAGTACTTGACAATAATATTTCAACAAGAAGAGCAACCCATTTTTTTTATAATGATCTTTTTGATAGTATTAAAAATGTAACTCTTTTCGAAGTATTAAATGAAGATTATTTTTCAAACTATTGGTTAAATGCGATTTTGGTTGAGCCAATTTTGGAGAAAAATATAAATAGCGAAACTTTAAGATTGGCTTTTGAAAAAGCAAATATTGAAACCCGGCCACTTTGGAAACCAATGCACCTACAACCTGTTTTTATGAAATATCCTTATTACGGTAATAAAATTGCTGAGGGCTTATTTTCAAGAGGTCTTTGCCTGCCTTCCGGGTCAAATTTATCAAAAGAGGATAAAATTAGAATTGAAGAAGTTATCAAAACCTTTTTTGATTATTAAATAGAAATAAGAATTACATTTTTAATATGAAAATTGAAGAAACATCGATAAAAGATTTAGTTGTTATAGAACCAACCGTTTTTGGTGATGAAAGAGGTTATTTTTTTGAATCGTATAGCAAAACTAAATTTGAAGATTTAGGAATTAATATTGAATTTGTTCAGGACAATCAGTCCTTTTCAAAAAAAGGTACTTTAAGAGGTTTGCATTATCAAAATCCACCTTTTGCACAAACAAAATTGGTTCGTGTTTTAGAAGGTGAAATAATTGATGTCGCAGTAGATTTAAGAAAAGATTCTCCTACTTACGGAAAAGCTTTTAGTGTTTTATTATCAGCAGAAAACAAAAAACAATTACTAGTTCCTCAAGGATTTGCACACGGTTTTTCGGTTATTAGCGAAACAGCTTCTGTAATGTATAAATGTGATCAATTTTATAATAAACCATCTGAAGGTGGAATTAAATACGATGATCCATCGCTTAATATCGATTGGGGTATGAATTTAGAAGATGCAATAGTTTCTGAAAAAGACCAGATACTTCCTTTTATCGAAAATTGTAATAGTTTATTTTAATGAAAAAAATTCTTGTAACAGGAGCAAATGGACAATTAGGATCTGAACTCAATGTTTTATCCATGAATTATCCAAATTATCAATGGATATTTGCAGACAGAACGAAAGTCACACTAGATAACCTCGAACTTTTGAATACACAATTAGAGAGTATTCAACCTAATATAATTTTAAATTGTGGTGCTTATACAGCGGTTGATAAAGCAGAGACTGAAAAAGAATTAGCATTTACAATTAATAATTTAGCTGTTGAATTAATAGCCAAATATGCTTCGGAGAATAATATAAAATTAATCCATATTTCAACAGATTATGTTTTTGATGGATCTTCAGCTATTGCATTAAATGAAGAAGCAACCACCAACCCCATAAATGTTTATGGAGAAAGTAAGTTGGCTGGTGAAATAGCATGTTTAAATAATTGCCCTGATTCAATTATTATTAGAACTTCTTGGGTGTATAGTAAGTTTGGCAATAATTTTGTTAAGACAATGCAAAGATTAATGCAGGACAGAGAATCAATTAATGTCGTTAATGACCAAATTGGTTCGCCAACTTATGCTGCAGATTTGGCTCAGGCGATGATTGATATCTTGGAATCTTCAAACTGGGTTCCGGGTATTTACAATTATTCAAACGAAGGAGAAATAAGTTGGTACGAGTTTGCGTTGAGCATAAAAGAATTTGGAGGTTATAACTGTAATGTTGGTGGAATTCCATCATCTTCATATCCAACTCCTGCAAAAAGACCCGAGTTTTCATTGTTAGATAAGAAAAAAATTAAAGCTATTTATAATTTTAATATTCCCAATTATAAAGATAGCTTAAGAAAAATGTTTATATAGATTAAAGATGATTAATTTTAATGTTTTAGCATTGGAAGAAAGTCTAATCCAAAATGTAAAATAAAAGATATATGAAAGGAATTATATTGGCCGGAGGTTCAGGCACGCGTTTACATCCTTTAACATTAGCAATGAGCAAACAAATGATGCCTGTTTATGATAAACCAATGATTTATTATCCCTTATCAACGTTGATGATGTCTGGGATCAATGAAATATTAATTATTTCTACTCCACATGATTTGCCAAATTTTAAAAAATTATTAGGGGATGGTTCTAGTTTGGGCTGTAAATTTAGTTATGCAGAACAAGCAATTCCTAATGGGCTAGCTCAGGCTTTTGTAATTGGAGAAGAATTTATCGGTAAAGATGATGTAGCGTTAATACTTGGTGATAATATATTTTTTGGTTCCAACATGCAGGAACTATTAAAGTCAAATACAAAACCAAATGGAGGAGTAGTTTTTGCTTATCATGTTTCGGATCCTGAGCGCTATGGAGTGGTTGAATTTGATGAGAATTATAAAGCGATTTCTATCGAAGAAAAACCAGAAGAACCAAAATCCAGTTATGCAGTTCCGGGATTATATTTTTATGATAATTCAGTTGTTGAAATTGCTAAAAATATTAAGCCAAGCGCCAGAGGTGAGTATGAAATTACCGATGTAAATAAAGTTTATTTAGAAAGAGAAGCTTTAAAAGTTGGTATTTTGAGCAGAGGGACGGCATGGTTAGACACGGGAACTTTTAATAGTTTAATGCAAGCAGGACAATTTGTTCAGGTTCTTGAAGAAAGACAAGGATTAAAAGTAGGCTGTATCGAAGAAATTGCATGGAGACAGGGCTTTATAAATGATACTCAGTTAGAGGAACTTGCATTGCCTTTAGTGAAATCTGGATACGGATCTTATTTAATTGATTTTTTAAAACAAAAGAAAAAAGTTGTTAAAGTTTAATTTCTGTTAGAGAAACAATTTTTTGAAACCTTTAATTTGTACTTTTGTATGTAATACGAAGTTTACAAAATTAAACAGAACCCAAATTGAATACAGAAGAGCAAGCTAAAATAAGGACTTTGTTTCATAATTTCCTATCACCGAGAAATTTAAGGGCAAATATTAATAACCTGAGCTATTTACCCAGGTGGATTATTATTGCTATAGATGTAATGGTGCTGGTTTTTTCGTTCACATTTACATACATGTTGTTTGAAGGAACAGCGTTAGGATATATTGTTACATCACATCATTTCTATTTTGTTGGGAGTTTAATTTTTGTAAATATATTTTTCTTCTGGTTGTTTAGAACCTATTCGGGAATTATTAGACATTCCTCTTATATAGATGCTATTAAGCTGCTGTTTTCTCAAATGTCAGTTTTGGTGTTCTTTCTTTTTTTTAATCTGGTTTTCGAATTATACGCAGGACATAAAGCTTTTTTAAATACCGCTCTCTTTATTAATTTAGTTCTGTCTTTTTGCGGATTGTTTTTATATCGTGTAATTGTAAAACAGACTTTTGAATTATATTTTTCAGAGAAAACGAGTACTAAATTAATTAGAACAGTTATTTATGGCACAGATGCTAATGCTATTTCGGTAGCGAATGCATTAAAGTTTGAAACGCCTTCTCGTTTTAAAATAGTTGGTTTTGTTGATAAGAACAATCAAAATGCATCCAAGAGAATGTTGGATTTGCCAATTTTGATTTTAAGAAAAAAATTACCAGCCTTAATGCGTTCCGTTGCTGCAGAAGGTGTAATTATAGCTGATAAAAGTTTAACTAAAGATGAACAGTTAATTATTGTTGATCAATGTTTAGAATTTAATTATAGAGTTTATACAGTTCCTTTGATTTCTGACTGGGAAAATCAAAAAGAAATTTCTCAAAAGGTAAAAAATATTCAGATTGAAGATTTATTAGAAAGAAAGCCGATAGTCCTGGATAGTAAATCAATTTCAAAGCAATTAAAAGACAAAACAATTCTTATCACAGGTGCAGCCGGATCAATAGGAAGCGAGATAGTAAGACAAGTGCTTGGATTTAATCCTAAAAAAGTAATTATTTTAGATCATGCTGAAACTCCACTTCATAATTTATGTTTGGAAACTTTGGGGATGAATTCTGAAACAAAAATTATTGCTGTAATTGCGGATGTAAGAAGTAAGAAAGCATTGGAAAAAGTTTTTAAAACTCATAGCCCGCATGTTGTTTTTCATGCTGCTGCTTATAAACATGTGCCATTGATGGAAGAAAATCCTTCACAGGCAATATTAACAAATATTAAAGGGACTAAGAATTTAGCTGATTTAGCATGTAAGTACTTTGTGAAGAAGTTTGTGATGGTTTCAACAGATAAAGCTGTTAATCCCAGCAATGTGATGGGGGCCAGCAAACGAATTGCTGAAAAATATGTACAATCTCTATTTTTGAAAAACCAAAATGAGAATGTAGAAGGTGCAACAAAATTTATTACTACTCGTTTTGGAAATGTTCTGGGATCAAATGGATCAGTTGTTCCTTTGTTTACCAAACAAATTGCAGAAGGTGGACCAGTAACAATTACACATCAGGATATCATACGATATTTTATGACAATTCCGGAAGCTTGTCAATTAGTTTTAGAAGCCGGAGCAATGGGTAACGGAGGCGAAATTTATATTTTTGATATGGGTAAACCAGTCAAAATAATAGATTTGGCGAAGAAAATGATTAAGCTGGCAGGTTTTATTCCTGATAAGGAAATAAAAATAAAAATTGTTGGTTTACGACCAGGTGAAAAATTATACGAAGAATTATTAAACGATACATCTAAGACTTTACCGACTTATCATAATAAAATCATGATTGCACAGGAGATACAGGATGAATATGAAAACCTGCATACTGAAGTCGATGAACTTATAGGAATTGCTGATTTTTATGATAATGATGACATTGTATCTAAAATGAAAAAAATAGTTCCGGAATTTAAAAGTATGAATTCAGCTTTCGAAGTTTTAGACAAATAATTTGCTTAGTACATACGAGAAATTCTAAATCAAATATTTAAAAAGGTGTTTTAATAAAACGCCTTTTTTGCTTTTTATACATTTTGTAGTTAAGTAAAAATCTTGTTAATTTTATTGAGCTGAATCGATTTTTAATTATAATTTTTAAGGGACTAAAAAAAACTTTTTTATAATTTTTAAATGCCTATTATTGCACTCCAAATTGTAATCAAAATAAAATGAAAAATAATAATGTTTCAAATGATTGGCTCTTTGAAATAACACCAAAAAACAAATTTTTCTCACTCAATCTTAAAGAGGTTTGGCAATATCGTGATTTACTTTTCTTATTTGTAAAACGTGATGTAATTACAGTATACAAACAAACCGTTTTAGGACCGCTTTGGTACTTAATTCAGCCTTTATTCACTTCGGTAACTTTTACTATAATTTTTAATAATGTCGCTGGTATAAATACGGGTACAGTACCTCCTTTTTTATTCAATTTAGCCGGGATTACCGTATGGAATTATTTTACAGCCTGCCTTAACGGAACTTCTGATACTTTCAAGTCTAATGCGGGAATATTCGGAAAAGTTTATTTTCCAAGAATTATAACTCCTTTATCAGTTGTAATTTCTAATTTAATCAAATTCGGAATTCAATTTCTTATTTTTATAGCTTTCTATTGTTATTACTACCTCATAGGAACTGACCTGAGTTTAAATGGTCTTGTTTTATTTTTCCCTGTTCTGATCATCATTATGGGAATTCTTGGGTTAGGATTAGGAATGCTAATATCATCAATGGTTACAAAATATAGAGATTTCAGTTATCTAGTTGGTTTTGGAATACAGTTATTGATGTATTTATCTGCAGTAATGTACCCAATGGAATTGATAAAAGATAAATTACCAAAATACGGATGGCTTGTTGAATATAATCCTTTAGCATATATCATTGAAACCGCTCGCTATATGCTTTTAGATGTTGGTGAAATTTCAATTCCGGGATTACTTTATACTTTGGTGCTTACAATTGCAGTATTTTTTATTGGTCTTTTAGTTTTTAATAAAACTGAAAAGAGCTTTATAGATACAGTTTAAAGCTAGTTTTTGATTAGGACAATAAATTTAAAATTTACAATTAATAATATATTATAATTGGAAAAAGATATTATTTTAAAAGCAGAAAATATCTCTAAACAATATCGTTTAGGACAAGTAGGAACAGGTACATTAAGTCATGACTTAAACAGATGGTGGCATCAGGTTAGAGGAAAAGAAAATCCATATTTAAAAATTGGAGACACTAACGACCGTTCGACAAAAGGAGAATCCGACTATGTATGGGCTTTGCAGGATATTAATTTTGAAGTTGAGCGAGGAGATGTTTTAGGGATTATAGGGAAGAATGGTGCCGGAAAATCAACTCTTTTAAAGATATTGTCAAAAGTCACGGCTCCAACCACGGGAAGTATAAAATCTCGCGGTCGTATTGCTTCGCTCCTTGAAGTAGGAACTGGTTTTCATGGTGAAATGACTGGACGTGAAAATATCTATTTGAATGGCGCTATTTTAGGAATGACCAAAAAGGAAATCACTTCAAAAATAGATGAAATTATCGAATTCTCTGGTTGTGAACGTTATATAGATACTCCTGTAAAAAGATATAGTAGCGGTATGACAGTTCGTTTGGCATTTGCCGTAGCAGCATTTTTAGAACCTGAAATTTTAGTTATAGATGAAGTTTTAGCAGTGGGTGATGCTGAATTTCAGAAAAAGGCTATTGGTAAAATGCAGGACATTTCCAGAGGTGAAGGGAGGACCGTATTATTTGTTAGTCACAATATGGCTGCTGTAAAAAGTTTATGCACAAAGGGCATTGTCATGGAACATGGGAAAGTAGTTTTTAAAGGAGGAATTGATGATAGTTTAAAAAAGTACCAAACTTTAACGCAAAAAATAAGCACTAAACTTTTAGATTTTAATAGAAAAGGAACAGGAGAATATAGAGTTTCAGGTCTAAATCTGATTTCAAATGGTGACAAGAAGAACACCTTTTTTCTTGGAGAAAAGATTACAATTAATTTATTGTTAAAACAGCTTAAACAAAACAGCTTAAAAAATATAAGAATTGTTATTGGAATATATAATTTCATGGATGAAGGATATTTAAGATTTGATTCCAATTTGTTAAATTTTGCTATTTCCCTTGATAAAGACGAAGCAGAAATCTCTTGTGAATTGGAGGAATCTTTAAATATTAAACCTGATAATTATTATTTAAATATAGCAGTTTTCAACGACAATGTTTTAATCGATTATTTAACGAACGCTTTTGAGTTTACTATAGAAAACGCAGATTATTTTAATACTGGTAAAAATTTACAAGATTCAGAATTATCAAGAGTATATTATAAACATAAGTGGTCACAGTTAAAATAAATAAAATGGATAATATTCAATACTCTCATAAGTCAATGATAGATGATTTTGGCAGAGTTTTTTTTTATAATAATAGAGTTTTCAGACAGATATCAAAAGAAAAAGAAAGCATTTGTTTGGAATTGCTTAACTCAGATATGTTTAAAGAGTTAATCAAAAGAGAGCTAATACCTCAAACCTTTGTATCAGACGAATTCCCGGAAAGCAAACAACTTATTTTAGAACATGAACGGTTAGTTGAAAGTTTACAACATGAATGGACATTTCAAATGTTTAAGGATGCTGCTTTAATGGTGTTGGAAATTAATGATATTTGCAATAAATATGGTTATGAATTAAAGGATGCACATACCCTAAATGTCTTATTTAATAACAATAAACCTGTTTTTGTAGATATTGGAAGTATAGATGTGATTAGATCTAAAAATCACTGGATTGCTTACGAAGAATTTTTAAATTCGTTTTTTATCCCGTTATTATTTTGGAGTAAAAATGAACTTTTGATTGTTAGAAAATTATTAGAGAGTAATTTTCATAGAATGTTCACAATTCCTTCTCAAAATATAGAAGAATCGGGATTGTATAAATTGCTATTAGTCGATAGATACATTTTTTCTTTTAGAAAAAATATATTGTTTTCATCAAAAAGAAATATTTCTATTATCAGCTTTTTTGTAAAAGCTGCAAACAAGCTATTAAAAATTATTTTTAATAAGAAAAATAAGCTTTTTAGATATGATCTAAAAGTAAATAGACTAACGGATAACTTTCCAAAAAAGGAAATAAAGAACAATATAGATTTACTTTCAAAATCTATCATAGATAGTCAATGGAAAGGTTATCATGGTAAATTTTACAATGAGATTGAAAATGTTAATTACTCCTATAGATTTAAAAGATTATTAGAAATTATCAATGAATTGAAAGACATCGAAACAGTAATCGATTTAGCAGGTAATGAGGGTTATTTTTCTTTTTTGTTGTCTAAGGAAATGGATTTAAAAAGAATTGTTTTAGTTGATTATGACGAAAATGCTATAAATGAGGCATATTTAAATAGTAAGAAGTTAAATATTAATAATGTCACGCCTCTTTTATTAAATTTCATGTTTACACCTGATTTATTAGGAACTTCTAAAAGACTAAAGTCTGATTTGGCAGTTTCTTTGGCTGTAACGCATCATTTAATATTAACTGGTAAATTTTCTTTAGCTGCAATTTTTGAAAGACTTATTATGTTTTCAAATAAATATGTGATAGTAGAATTTATGCCTTTAGGGTTATGGAGTATTGAAACAAAAATAAAACAAGAATTGCCTGAATGGTACACTATTGAATGGTTTAGAGATGAATTTATAAAGTCTTTTAGTTTGCTAATTGAAGAACAATTAGAAGAAAACAGAATTGTTTTTGTGGGGAAAATTAAATAGAGGTAAATGAAAAAAGTAATTAAAAATAAAATTATTTCCTTTTTAGATTTTGTTATAAAAAAAACTATAATAGCTGTCTATGGAGTTAATTCAAATATTTATAAATTACTCTTTAATAATATAGATTTAAAAGAAAAAGAACAGATTCACAATAGTATTTTAGATAAGAATGTTAAGTTATATACACCTTACAAGCTTGTGAATTCAAATGTTGGAGAATACACATATATTGCAGAGAATGTGATTCTTAATAATACTACAATTGGCAAATTTTGTTCAATAGGCCCAAATTTACTTTCTGGCTGGGGAATACATCCAACTAACGGCTTATCAACACATCCAATGTTTTACTCAACACAAAAACAAAATGGTATTACATTAAGTGAAGTTGATAAAATTGAAGAGACGAAAAATATTACTATTGGTAACGATGTTTTTATAGGAATGAATGTCACTATCCTCGATGGTGTAAAAATTGGTGACGGTGCTGTTATAGGTGCCGGAGCATTAGTTTCTAAAGATATTCCTGCATACGCAATAGCTGTAGGTAATCCTATTAGAATCATTAAATATAGATTTGATGATGCTAAGATTGATCAACTTTTAAAAATTAAATGGTGGGATTTTGAAAAAACAGATCTGAGTTTAGTGGAGAAATACTTTTTTGAAGTAGATGAGTTTTTAAATAAATTTATTTGAAATGGCACTAATATCAATTATAACTATTAACTATAATAACCTTGAAGGTCTAAAAAAGACAATTGAAAGTGTTATCAATCAGACCTGGCAGGATTTTGAGTATATAATTATCGATGGAGGATCGACCGATGGTAGTGCAGTATACATTGAAAGTAAAAAGAATAAAATTGATTATTGGATAAGCGAGAATGATTCAGGTATTTATAATGCTATGAATAAAGGAATTAAGATTGCTAGTGGAAAATATATTTCATTTATGAATAGTGGGGACTGCTTTCTTTCATTAAATTCATTGAAGTTATGTAGTGATATAATTATTAACAATAAAGCAGATGTTTTTTATGGTCAAATTAAAATCGATGATATATTAAAAGAAAAAACGGTAATTTATCCATCTAAATTACGATTATCTTATTTGCAATATATGGTAATCAATCATCAAGCTTGCTTCTTTTTATTGGAGACATTGCAAAATTTTCATGGATATAATGAAGAGTATAAATTAGCAGCTGATTATCATTATTATTTAAAATTATACATAAATGGAAAAACATTTTTTCCTATACTATTCCCTATTGTTAAATATGACCTAACAGGTATTAGTAGTTTGCGAATGGAAGAATATAAAATTGAAATGAAGAAAGTTTGGGATAATACGATTCCTCATTATTTATTTGAGACAGAAAATAATTATTTTAGTTTGCTAACCACAATTAAAAATAGTAAGATATTAAGGTTAGCTTTTAAACTAAGAGATTATAAGATAAAATTATTTAATGGAAGATAAAGCATTAATTTCAGTAATAATGCCAGCATATAATGCTGAAAGTTACATTATGGATGCAATAAACTCGGTTATTTATCAAACATATAATAATTGGGAATTAATTATAATTAATGATGGTTCAAATGACAAAACTGAAGAAATTGTAAAAGAAGCATCATTAAAGGACAAAAGAATAAAATATATATATCAGAAAAATGGTAGACAAGGAAAAGCTAGGAATTTTGGTATTTCAAAATCAAATGGAATATATCTTGCATTTCTTGATGCAGATGATATATGGCTACCTGAAAAATTAGATGTTCAGATTTTAGAGATACAAAAAAGAAGTGCAGACTTAGTTTTTGCAGATTCTTATTTTTTTAATGATAATGAAGTATTTGATATTTCTAAAAAAATGAACATTCCTACCTCAGTTTTTTATGATAAAACTTCTTTAAAATTATTTTTAAAGGAAAATAGAATTCCAATCTTGACCGTCTTAGTAAAAAAAGAAAAGGTAATTAATGTTGGAGGGTTTTCTGAAATTTTAGATATTCAGAACGTAGAAGATTATCATCTGTGGCTAAAATTACTTATGTCTAATTGTGTGTTTTATTCTTCAGACCATATATTAGCAAAATATAGAGTTCATGAAAGTTCAGCAACATCAGCTGATAAATTAGCTTTAAACAAAATCCCAAATGCTTTTTTTGATTTGTTACAACTTTTTCCAAATTATAAAAAAGATATTGAAGAGGAATTAAAATTAAGGTTTAAACTTATTTATAAAAGAAATCTTTTTACAAAATCAGAAATGGCTATTTGGATTAAAAGGAACACAAAATATTTATCAAAGTCTAAAATAAGTTTTATTTATTTATTTTTAAATCTCATGTTACCAACAAAGATTACTAAGAGATCTTTAATTTATTTATTGAATGTATAAGATTTCCATAATAGTTCCCTGTTATAATCAGGCTCAATATCTGGACGAAGCGCTCAATTCAGTGCTGAATCAAACCTATGAGAATTGGGAATGTATTATAGTAAATGATGGAAGTAGCGATAATATCAATGAAATTGCACAGAAATGGTTAGATAAGGATTTCCGTTTTAAATATGTAAGTAAAATTAACGGCGGACTAAGTAGTGCGAGAAATGCAGGGATAACTGTCGCCGAAGGAGAATTTATTTTGCCTTTAGATGCAGATGATAAAATTGGAAACGATTATTTAAGATTAGCGTTATACGAATTTCAAAAGGATTCTTCATTAAAAGTAGTTTACTGTAAAGCAGAAAAATTTGGTGATGAGGTTGGAGATTGGATATTGAAGCCATTTTCATTATATAATCTAAGTAAAAAAAGTATGATTTTTTGTACTGCATTATATAAAAAAAAGGAATGGGAATTGATGGGAGGATATGATACAAATATGATTTACGGACTTGAAGATTGGGAATTTTGGATTTCAATATTAAAGAATGGCGGAAATGTAAAACGTCTTGATTATCATGGGTTTTATTATAGAATAAAATCCAGTTCAATGATAAAAAGCCTGGACTCTGATAAAGAAAAGTATTTGCATAATTACCTAAACATCAAGCACGCTGATTTTTTTGTAAACCAATTAGGCTCATCTATAGAACTAAATAATGATTTAGAACAAACCAGAAACGATTATAGGCGAAAACTTAAAAGCAAGAAATTCGTTATTGATGTCTTTTGTAATACTTTTTTTGGTTTTACAATTTTTAATAATAAGAATGATTTATATTAAATAATGTTAGTCTCAATAATAATTCCCGTTCATAAAACTATAGATTACTTTAAAAGTTGTGTAGAAAGTGCGCTATCGCAATCATATAGCGATAGTGAAGTGCTTATAGCTTGCAATGGAGAATTGGAAATCGAAGCTTGCAAAGATTTTTTAAATATAAATGATCCAAGACTTATTTATTTAAAAACAAAGCCCGGTCGACACAATGCGAGAAATGAAGCTTTATTAGTGGCGAAAGGAAAGTATATTCAATTTTTAGACTATGACGATTTGTTATTTTTAGAAAAAATTGAAACCCAAGTTTCACTGTTGGAAAATGCAAACAGTAAAGAAGCAATTTCTATTACAAAATGGAAAAAGTTTAAAAATGAATTAAATGAAAGTTATAATTTTCCATATAATAACATATTTGAAGAAGAGAAAATTGATGCCCGAAAATTAATTCGAAAATTATCAGTTAATGGCGGTTTTATTGCCACGGTATCGTGGTTAATTCCTAAAGTTTCAATTGGCAATATCCAATGGATAGACAGTCCGAATGATGATGCTGTTTTTTTATCAGGCATATTGAAAGAAAATCCTGAAATAATAATGGTTTCTGAAACTTATGCAGGATATAGAATTCATGATGAAAATACAAGTTCTTTGTTTAAAAAATCAGAATTAGATAAACTTTTAATGAGTTGGGAATTGATTTACCAGAACTTGAACGCACTAAATATATTCGAGGTAAATCTTTATTTGTATAAAGCATATCTAAATCTAATTCGTTATTCTAAAGTTGTAAACAGATATCGAATTTTGTTTATACTTTATAAAACAACAATTTTTGGATTTAAATCTAAACTTGGCTTTAACTTGGTTTTAGATCTAAAAAGAATGTTACTTAAATAAGAGAAATTGAAATCAAAAATACTTATAATAGGCCCAATTACGGATTTTGGAGGAAGAGAGTTAGAAGTAGGCTTTGTTTCTAATGTATTGTCATCAAAATATCAAGTTGAGGTATGTTCTACTGTGACTATTTCAAAAAATACTCAGGTTTTAGATTTTAGTAAAAGTCTTTCCGCTTTTTCTTTAAAAAGTAAAGTATTTAAAAACTTCGGGATAATTAGATTTCTGGCGTTTATTAGTTATTTAAAGAACAATTGTAAAGGATCAGTTTCAGATTATGCCAATAACGAATGGGCAAAAAAGCATTATAGTTATGATGGTAAAGCTTTAGAGGTTTTAAATACCCTGATCCCTAAATATAATTTGGTTGTTTTTTTTGGTCAGTTATCATCGAATTATGTAAAAGAAGTTATAGAAATTTGTCATCATAATAAAATCAAATTTGTTTTTAGAACAACAGGTAAAATTTTAAATTATCAGAATTATGATTATTTAAATTATGTTGATTTGTTTATTCATCATTCTGTAAACAATGCAAATGGTCTTAAAATAAATACCCATAACTATACAGTAATTGATCAATGTGCTTTTAATGAAGAAGAATTGCTGAAAATTCCGGTAGTAAAAAATAAAGTGAAAACATTTTTGACCATCGCACGTTTAGAAAAAGAAAAAAACATTGATATCGTTATAAAAGCTTTTTTAAAGGTTTCTGACAATGATAAATTAATTATTATTGGTGAAGGATCTGAATATAATAATCTGAAAAAACTAGCGAAAAACAATGACAATGTTGTTTTTACAGGATTTATACTGAATCATAAAACAGCTGATTTTTTTAAACAGGCAGATTGTATTATTATTTCGCATTACGATTTTGAAACTGGTCCTTTGACAGGTATTGAAGCTATGGCAAGCGCAAGATTAATTTTGTCAGCAAAAACCGGTGCCATGGAGGAGCGATTCAAAGGAATTAATATCTCCTGGTTTAATAATACAGTAGAAGATTTATCTGAAGAAATGATGAAAATCAAAAGTATTGATGCAGATCAGGCTGAAAAATTATCAATTGAAATTAGAGACAGATACACTTCACGTTTTTCAAAAAAAAATATTAATGCAAGATACTTAGAAGAAATAGAAAAAGTAATGACCGTATAATGAGAAAAGGAAAAAATATTTCAAAAGATATTTTATTACCGGTTTCGGATTCAAATCACCGAATAATAATTCCTTTGTATATACCAAATGAAGAAGATTATTATAAAGATGCTTTTACCATCTTTACCTATTGTCTGACTTCAATTCATAAAACTTCAATTTCAAATATAAAAATATCTGTAATAAGCAATGGTTCTTGCAGTAGCGTAAATGCTAAATTATTTCAGTTACAAGAAGAAAAGTACATTGATGAACTAATAATTGAAAAAGAAAGTATTGGCAAAGTAAACAGTATTTTAAAAGCATTGCGTACAGCCGAAGAACGTTTGGTTACAATTACAGATGCCGATGTTTTATTTGATAATGATTGGGAAAAAGAAGTTTTAGATGTTTTTAATGCTTTTCCCAAAGCGGGATCGGTAAGTCCTGTTCCTGTTTTTAGAACCCATTTTAGATTAACATACAATATCTGGTTTGATAATTTATTTTCATCACGATTAAAATTTCGTCCGGTAAAAGATCCGGAAAGCATGACATTGTTTGCTAATAGCATAGGATGGCCATGGCTTGGTCTCAAGTATAAAGATGTTATTGCAACTTTAAAAAGTAAAGAAGAAACTATTGCAGTTTTAGGAAGCTCTCATTTTGTATGTACCTATAAAAGAGAAGTTTTTTCTAAAATGCCTAAAGATAATACGATCTATAAATTAGGTGGTGATAGTGAGCATTTGTACACAGATCTCCCGGTTCTCAAATTAGGAGGATATCGTTTGGCGACTTATGGTAATTATGCGTACCATTTAGGAAATGTTTTAGAAGACTGGATGACTGAAAAGCATACTGGGTTAAAAGAAGAAGTCAAAAAAACTCAAAATATTGAAACCTTAAAAGTATTAAGTGACAGACCATTTTATTATTTTTTTACTGAAAAAGTTTTTAAAAAGTTTCTTAGATATCCAGTGCTTTGCAGATATATCTTAAAAAGAAAAGGGCTTTCAGAAAAACAATTAAATGATTTACTACAATGATAACAATAGTTCTAACCAATCGTAACCGTGATTTACAGACTGTAAAGAATTGTTTTGATTCTCTCGCAGAGCAATCAAATGACGATTTCGAATTGTTTTTTGTAGATTATGGATCAGACCAAAATTATGTCGATGATTTAAAACAATTGATCGCAAAATATCCTAAAATCAAATCTATAATTTCTCCGGTTTCCGGGCAGTTATGGAATAAATGCAGAGCCATAAATATTGTATTGAAAAAATGCAATACACCTTATTTTTTTGTTGGAGATATCGACATGCTTTTTCACCCTGATTTTATAAATAAATTGCATGAACTTAAAAATAAAGATAAAGCAACCTACTTTCAAGTTGGTTTTTTAAGTCAAAAAGAAACTGCACTTCAAAGAGATTTTCATAATGCAACGGTAGATTTTACTTCAAGAAAAGAAGCTACCGGAATGACCTTGTATCCAACTCAATTGTTAAAAGAAATAAATGGTTACAATGAGTTTTATCATGGCTGGGGCGCCGAAGATACTGATGTTCATATTCGACTACATAATCTTGGAATTGAAATTGATTTTTTTGAAAAAGAGATTCTGTTAAAACACCAATGGCATCCAAAAACATACCGAACTAATTTAAGCACAGATTCCTATCATTTTGAATTGGAAAGAATAAACCACTCCTATATTCAGACTTCTCAAACCAGCAAACAGACAAAAGCAAATATTAAGCAGCAGTGGGGAGTTTTACCGGAAGAAAAAGAATATTCTAAATTATCAGATCAGCCGGATTTTACAATTGAGATCGAACCAGAAACGTCAAAAGTAAATGCATTATTAGCACAATTTGATAATTTTGAGAATAAAGTCGTTTCAATAATAGTCAATGACACATCTGACAGCAATAAGAGAAAACAATTTGCAAAAAGAATTTTAGGAAAAAAGTATCTGAAATTTTTACCGATGAAAAGTGTAAATAATATGATTTTACAGGAAATTGTAATGCATTACAGGAATGTGCCATACCAATATTCATTCGACCAAAATAAAAATCTAATTACCCTTAAAATTTATTTTCGATAATGAAGATACTCATGGTTTCAATTCCATCACTCCATTTTTTTAGATGGACAAGTCAGCTTCAGGATTCTGGACATGAAGTATATTGGTTTGACATTACCGGAATGAGTGAAAAGTCTGAAAGGCTAAATTGGGTATCTCAAAAAGTAGGCTGGAAATTAAAATGGAATTACCCCGGAAGATTGTTTGTAAAGAAAAAATTTCCAAAAGTCTATCAGTTTCTTCAGCATTTTAATGAATACAAAACGGCATCGGTTTTTGAACAATATTTAAATGAAATTAAGCCCGATGTTGTTCATAGTTTTGCTTTATATCTGTCATGTACTCCCATTATTTCTGTAATGGAAAAAAAATCAAATCAAAAATGGATATATTCTTCCTGGGGAAGTGATTTGTTTTATTTTCAAAATGATAAAAAGTATCTAAAAGATATCAAACGGGTTTTGCCAAGAGTCAATTACTTGTTTACAGATTGCAAAAGAGATTATGAAATAGCAAAAAAATATGGTTTTTCGGGTGATTTTCTTGGTGTTTTTCCTGGCGGAGGCGGATTTGATTTGGCTCATATGGAACAATTTAAATTGCCTCTCGGCCAACGAAATGTTATTCTGCTAAAAGGTTTTCAAGGAAGATCGGGTAGGGCAATTTCAGTTTTAAAAGCAATGGAATTCCTTAAAAACGAACTTTCTGATTATTCGATAGTTGTTTTTGGTTCGGATAAAGAAACTTTAGATTATGCCAAAAAGTCTATACTAAAAGATTGGTCAAATTTTCAAATAATAGGAAAAATTTCGCATCAGGAAGTGATAGAGCTTATGGGGAAATCTAAAATCTACATTGGGAATAGTAATTCAGACGGAATTCCGAATACTTTACTCGAAGCCATTTGCATGGAAGTTTATCCCATTCAGTCAAATCCGGGTGGCGCAACCGCCGAAGTTATAAATCATGGTGTGAATGGTTTGCTAATCGAAAATTGCGAAGATGTTTCTGAAATTAAATCGAGGATTCTGGATGCTATTTATCGCCTGCCTTCGGAAGATTACCTGAAAAATGATCTGTTACAATTAGAATACAACTATTTAAAAGAAAAAGTAAAAGACAGATATAATAGCTTAAGCGTTACATCAATAGAAATTAAAAATTAATTTAAGTGCAAAAAAGTATTTCAACTCAAGAAGATATTAAACAATTAATTATTGATATTGAGCAAAAATGGCCTGTAGATTTATGGAATATTAACGGCATTGATATTTGGCCTTATGTTAGAATTAAGATATATATAGATTTCTTGGTTCAAATGAATAAATCAAACGGATCAACAGAAAGCAACAAACAGACTGAGAGAAAAAAATCTAATTTCTTAGTCCGTATTTTTTTAATGATTCTAAAAATAACGGGTGCTTTCGTGAGATTAGTTGCGTTTTTTTTAAGGTTGAGAAACAAAAAGATTTTATTTTTTGGCTCACATATTCATAGGGTTTTAAATGATGATGCTTATTTTAATAGATTTTATGATTCAATGATTGAGCATCATAAATTGGAAGATGAGGTTTATATGGTCGAGTATCAAAAAACCTATGACAAGATGTACAATCCAAATGCTGTCATAGAATTGAAAAAGCATTTGAATGATTTTACTTTATTATCCAAGTTGTTTTCTGGTTTCAGGAAAAATAAAAATACCGTACATTTAGAGGGATATGAGGAGTTTCACTTATGGCTGTCATCACATTTTTTTGAATTGAAAAGAGTAAGGATTTCAGAGAAGGAATTAATTAACTGGACCAATAAAATAAAATCGCTTAAACCATTTTATAGATTATTCTATAAAATAGTAAAACCGTCTAAAATAGTTTTTCTTGGATATTATGGATTGGATGATTTAACAGCAGCCTTGTTAGTTGGGAATGATTTGAAAATTACAACAATAGATTTTCAGCACGGGCCACAAACTAATATTCATATGGCTTATACAAGCTGGACAAAAGTGCCAAAAGAGGGTTTCAATATAATGCCTGTTGAATTTTGGAACTGGGATTCAAGATCAAAAAGCAATATTGAAGAATGGGCATCTACAACACAAAATGTTAAGTCAATATTGGTGGGGCAGCCCTTTGTTTCGTATTATCTAAACAAATACAAAACAATAGAGAAAAGTGATGAAAAACAAATTTTTTATAGCTTACAAACCACTCCATTTTCTATTGAGGATATGATTACGCCTAAAATTATATCATTAATAAAAAAAACAGAATTGAAATGGATTTTCAGATTGCATCCAAGAACTAACATAAGTCTCCAGGAGCTAAATGATTTTTTAATTTTAAATAATATTAATGATAAAGCCGTAGCTCAGGATGCATTTCAAACTCCTTTGCCAGAATCACTTGTTCGTTCTTTCTTGCATGTTACAAATTATTCCGGTTGTTTAATTGAAGCTTATTTAATGGGAATCCCGTCATTGTTAATTCATAATATGGGGAAAGAAATGTTTAATTTATATATTGATGATAAAAAAGTGTTTTTTATAGATCAAAAGGAATCAAATTTCGAATCAGATTTTTCTATTCTTATTGAAAATATAGGACGAAATAGCACGGTGAATACAGCGTTAGAAGTTTATAATCCCTTAGCATAATTTAATTGTTAGGATGTTAAATTAATATTAAATTTTGAATACAAAAGAAAATTTTTTGTGGATTTCTAACCTGCGTGTTATTGCTGTTATAGCAGTTATTTTTGTACATACAGCATCGCCGTTAGTAATGAAATTTGGCGTGTTGTCAAATGAATTATGGAACTATGCTAATTTTTATGATGCGATATTTCGCTTTTGTGTTCCTGTATTTGTTATGATATCAGGAGCATTATTGCTGAATAAGCAATATGAATTGAGAACTTTTTTTATTAAACGCTTTATAAGGATTGGTTTGCCTTTCTTGTTCTGGAGTGTTTGTTATGTTTTATATTCAATTTTTATAAAAACAGATGATTACAAAAAGCTGCATTTGTTTGGGATCATTAAAAAACTAATTAGATCTGTTTATTTTGGAAGCGCTTATCATCTTTGGTACGTATACATGCTTTTCGGATTACTATTAATTATCCCAATTTTGAATGTCTGGATTAGCAGAGCCAAAAAAAATGAAATTCATTATTTTTTGTTGCTATGGTTCATAACGCTGCTATTTAAGAATTTTGGTTTTGAAAATTACAAACCTGCAATAGATTTTTCTTATTTTTCGGGATATGTTGGCTATTTGGTATTAGGATATTATTTGTCTGTAATAGAAATTAAGAATATAAAAAAATGGAAAATAATAGCAATATTGGTTTTTATTTTAGGTTCGCTTATTACCTTTTTTAGCACCTATTGGTTTTCTGTTTCAAAAGGCAAAATCGATACTTCATTATATGATTTTTTTAGTTTTAATGTCCTTCTTGCCTCAATAGGAATTTTTCTGTTTTTTAGATTATCTGATTTTTTAAATAACAAAACCAATGTTGTTTTGGTTCAAATTAGCAATTTGAGCTATGGTATTTACTTAATCCACGTTTTGGTTTTATCAATATTAGATAGTTTTGGCATAAACGCATCATTTATTAATCCAGTAATAGGAACTCCAATCACAGTTTTCTTATGCCTTAGTATTTCAACCCTTATTATAAAAATAATAAATACAAATAAGGCTGGATCTTACATTTCAGGCTAATCCTCTTTCTTATTTAAATGAAACTTTAATAAACATAAACTTTATTATTACAAAGTGCCTTTTTTTAACTTTTAAAATTACTTTTGAGGCATTAAAAAGTATTACTTATGAAAAAAACAGCCATTATTCCACTTCGTAAAAATTCTAAGGGAATTCCAGGAAAAAACAAGAAAAAAATGTTAGGACGCCCGCTTTTTTCATGGGTTCTGACAGAAGCAATTTTTTCGGAATTGGATGAAGTTTACATTTTTACAGATGATCAGGAAATAATCGATTATATAAATAAAGAATACCATTGGTCGCCAAAAGTAAAAGCGCTTTTGCGTAATGACGAAAATGCGTCTGATACAGCCTCGACAGAAAGTGTGATGCTGGAGTTTGCCGAGATTATTAAATACGATTTTGATATTCTGTGCTTATTACAGGCAACTTCTCCAATGACAAAGGCAGTAGATATAAATGCCACGTTAAATGAAATTATCGATAATAAAAAACAATCTGCATTAACGGTTGTAAATACGCATCGTTTTATATGGAATTCTGATGGGACATCTCAAAATTATGACGTTTTTAAAAGACCGAGACGTCAGGATTTTGATGGCTTGTTAATCGAAAACGGTGCAGTTTATACCACAACAAAAGGAGCTTTTTTAAATTCCAAAAACAGAATAAGCGGTTCGATTGGTTTGGTAAAAATGCCAGAAGAATCTCTTGTTGAAATAGATAGTACATCTGATTGGCATATCGTTGAGAATTTATTGGCAGAACGCCAGAAGAAAAGCAAAACACACCAAAAAATTGAATATTTAATACTCGACGTCGATGGTGTTTTTACTGACGGAAGTGTTTATTATAATGCTGATGGAGAAATGGCCAAAAGATTTGATATGCGAGATGGAATGGGATTGGAAATTATCAGGCAAAACCAGATTCAGGTCATTGCAATAACATCCGAAAATTCTGATTTAGTTGCGCAGCGCATGAAAAAATTGCAGATAAACGACACATTTTTGGGGGTAAAGGATAAATTTTCGTTTTTAACACATTTTCTTTTAGATAGAAATAGTAGTTTTGGCGCCGTTGCGTACGTAGGAGATGATGTAAATGATTTGGCAAATATTTGTAGTGTTGGATGGTCTTTTGCACCGGCAAACGCAACCATTACCGTAAAAGCAAATGCTGATTATATTTTAACCCATGCATCTGCATCCGGAGCAATAAGAGAAACTTGTGAAATTTTAATAAAATATAATAAACGTTATGAAGGAATATAAAAAACCTTATGTGATTGCCGAAATAGGATGTAATCATAAAGGCGAAATGTCAATAGCAAAAGAATTAATTAAAATTGCTAAGATTTTTGGAAATGCAGACGCAGTTAAATTTCAAAAACGAAATAATAAAGAACTTTTAACAGAAGAACAATACCACGCTCCCCATCCAAATGCATTAAACTCTTATGGAGATACTTATGGTGCGCACCGTGAATTTTTAGAATTTGATGTTAACCAACACCGCGAATTAAAAGAATATTGCGAAGAAATTGGTATCGTTTATTCAACATCAGTTTGGGATACAACTTCAGCAAAAGAAATTACATCATTAAATCCGGAATTCATTAAAATTCCTTCTGCATGCAACAACAACTTTGATATGTTAGGTTGGTTATGCGAAAATTATTCTGGCGAAATTCATATTTCTACAGGTATGACTACTAAAGATGAGACTGATATTTTAGTAAACTATTTTACTGAAAAAGGAAGAAACAAAGATTTAGTATTATACAATTGTACTTCAGGATATCCAGTTCCATTTGAAGATGTTTGTTTGTTGGATATCAATTTGTTAAAACAAAAATACGCAGATAAGGTAAAACATATTGGTTTTTCTGGTCACCACTTAGGAATTGCTGTTGATATTGCGGCTTATACTTTGGGCGCAAACATTATAGAAAGACATTATACTATCGACAGAACATGGAAAGGAACTGACCATGCAGCATCTTTAGAACCAATGGGTTTACGCAAATTATCTCGTGATTTAGATGCTGTTTATCAGGCATTAACTTTTAAATCGACTGATATATTGCCAATTGAGCAAGTTCAAAGAGATAAATTAAAGAACAAAAAAGTCTAAGACGAATGCTTTTTTCAAACAGAATTAGAGTTTTTTGGTGGAACGAAAAAATTATCCAGGGTAAGTCTAAAGAAAACTATGGAGATGTTTTGGGTAGATACCTTGTTGAAAAAATCTCTAATAAAAAAGTTGTTTTTGCATGGCCTAAAAAATTCTCTGTTTTAGATTGGTTTTCACCAATTTATGTAACGATAGGAAGTATTTTAACCAATGTAAATCATAAATGTATTGTTTGGGGCAGCGGAATTATCAGTAAAGATTCTAAAATAAAAAATGCTGTTTTTTTAGCTGTTCGCGGGCCTCAAACTCGAAAACATTTGTTAAGTCTTGGATATAAAGTTCCCGAAATATATGGAGATCCGGCTTTACTCTTGCCGGATTATTTTAATCCTGAAGTTACTAAAAAGTACGAGTACGGTATCGTACCGCATTACAATGATTATAAAATAGTTCAAAGCTGGTTTCAGGGACAAAATCATATCAAAATTATAGATATGATGACCAATGATATCGAGTCTAAAACTATTGAATTTTTAGAATGTAAAAAAGTGGTTTCGTCTTCTTTGCACGGAATCATTATAGCACATACATATGGTATTCCGGCAGTTTGGCAGCCGTTTTCGGATGGTGTTTTTGGTGATGATATAAAATATCAGGATTATTTTGAGTCGGTACAAATACCTTCTTATAATCCGGCAATAAGAAGTAACGAATACTCAGAAATAGAATTGGAAAAATTATTTGCTGAGAATGTTAGTTTGCCGAATAAAGAAGTTATAGAGTCACTGAAAAAAGGTTTAATGGCAGTTTGTCCTTTTAAGAATTAGTTTAATAATAGAAAATATTATTTTAAAATACCACTTAGTGTTTAGGTTATGAGTAAAAAAGTATTTGTTTTTTTTCCGGATGGTGTAGGACTACGCAATTTTGCTTTTACAAAATTTAAAGAAATAGGAGAAGAAAAAGGGTATGAAATCGTTTATTGGAATAATACTGTTTTCTCTTTAAAAGAGGAGTTAGGATATGATGAGGTTAAAATCGAAAATCATACAACGCATCCTTTAACGCCTGTTTATTCCAGAATAAGAAAACATATTGAATTAAATGTTTCTCAAAAAAAATTCAATGATAAAGTCTACGAAACCTATAAATTTCCATTTAGTTACAAAGGTCTGAAAAACACTTTAAAAACCTTATACACTAAATTGCTGATTGGTTTTAATTCTTCAGAAAAAGGAATTGTAAGGATCAGAAAGCGTATCAATGCCCTGGAGCGTTCCACTACAAAATATCAATATTGTAAAGCACAATTACAAGAACATAAACCTGATTTAGTTTTTTGCACCACACAAAGAGCAACACAATCTATTAGTGCTTTATTAGCAGCCAAAGATCTGGGTATTCCCGTAGTGTCTTTTGTTTATTCATGGGATAATGTGCCAAAAGCAATGCAGGTTGTCGAAGCTGATTTTTATTTTGTGTGGAGTGATTTAATGAAAGAAGAAGTCCTGAAATATTATCCTTTTGTAAAAGAATCTCAGGTTTTTGTAACGGGTACGCCTCAGTTTGAACCTCATTACGATCAAAATTTATTTAAAAGCAGAGAAGAGTTTTTTAATGAAAACAATTTAGATACTTCTAAAAGATATATTTGTTTCTCTGGCGATGACGAAACGACTTCTCCGCTAGATCAATATTATCTGGAAGATCTGGCAAAAGCAGTACGAAATTTAAATGCTAAAGGCGAAAATGCGGCTATTATTTATCGTAAATGCCCCGTAGATGTCAGCACAAGATATGACGCAGTTATTGATACTAACAAAGATGTAATAACTGTACTTGACCCATTATGGAAACCTGCAGGTAAAAATTGGAACGAAATTTTACCAACCAAAGAAGATTTAGGATTATTACATAACGTTTGTGCACATTCAGAGTTCGTTACAAATGTATGCTCTTCTACCGTTTTTGATTTTGTTGCACATGATAAACCTTGTATTTACTTCAATTATGAGCAGCCACAACTAAAAAAAGGAATCAGAGATATCGGTCAGAATTATAAATATGTTCATTTTAGAAGCATGCCTTCTCAGGAAGCGGCAGTATTTTGCACAGATAAGACAACTTTGGAAGATCAGGTAAAACAAATTTTAGATAAAAAATTATCGAATGTCTCAGATGGCAAAAAATGGTACGAAATTGTAGTGGGAAAAAATCCAACACAAGCATCTTTGGCGATTTGGGATACAATCAATCAATGTATAAATAAATAATATGTTTTTCAATTCTATAGCATTTGCTATTTTTCTGCCAATTGTATTTTTTCTGTATTGGTTCGTTTTTAATAAAACAAAAAGCACTCAAAACGCTTTACTAATTATAGCGAGTTATTATTTTTATTCTTGTTGGGATTGGAGATTTCTGTTTCTATTAGTTTTCTCTACGTTTCTGGATTATTATACCGGAATCCAGATTGAAAAAGGTAAATCTGAAAAAAGCCGAAAATTTTGGTTTTGGCTTAGTATTATAGTCAATTTAGGATTCTTAGGAATATTTAAATACTATAACTTTTTTGCCTCTTCTTTCTCTGATTTATTAAATTCAGCAGGAATAAAAGCGAGCCCAATTTTATTAAATGTGATTCTTCCTGTCGGAATTTCATTTTATACATTTCACGGTTTATCATACGTCATTGATATTTATTACAAACGAATAAAAGCAGAATATAACTTTGTCGATTATTCCTTATTTGTAAGTTACTTTCCACTTTTAGTTGCCGGACCAATTGAGAGAGCAACCCATTTATTGCCACAGGTAAAAGTTAAAAGAGAATTTAATTTTGAAACGGCAAAAGAGGGTGTTTGTCAAATTATATGGGGATTAGTAAAAAAAGTGGTCATTGCAGATACTTGTGCAACTTATGCCAATGCCATTTTTGATCATTATACATCAATGAACTCGTTTTCATTAATTATGGGAGCCATCTATTTTGCATTCCAGATTTATGGCGATTTTTCAGGTTATTCGGATATTGCGTTAGGAGTTTCAAAACTCTTTGGTTTAGACTTATTGCGAAACTTCAATTATCCTTATTTCTCAAGAGATATTGCTGAGTTTTGGAGACGCTGGCATATTTCACTTTCGTCCTGGTTTCGCGATTATTTATATATTCCTTTAGGAGGAAGCAAAGGAGGATTATGGATGAAAATCAGAAATACCTTTATCATTTTTGTAGTGTCCGGATTTTGGCATGGAGCCAACTGGACATATGTTGTATGGGGCTTTATAAACGCCGTTTACTTTCTGCCTTTACTTTTGTCAAATAGTAATAGAAATAATATGGATGCCATTGTATTGAAGTGGAATTTTGATTCTGCAAAAGTAATAATGAGCATTTTGTACACGTTTTTATTAACCTGTATAGCCTGGGTCTTTTTTAGAGCAAGAACAATAACAGATGCAGTTTCATATCTAAAACGTATTGTTACAGACAGGCATTTTGGTTCTCAATATTTGGAAAATGAACGTTATAATTATGAATTATTACTATTAATTAGCGTTTTTGTTTTGGTTGAATGGAATAATCGTAACAAAGTTGAACCTCTTTCGGGTAAAAAAAGTTTACTGAAATTGAGCCTTGCTATTGCGGCAATACTTGCATTCGGAACTTATTCAGATTATAAAGAATTCATATATTTTCAATTCTAATGAAGAATTTTTTAATTTATATAGCCAAGATTATTTTTGTAACAATCTTACTGGCTATTGTTTTAGACGGACTTTACAGTGCGATGTTCATACAATGTAAAAACCGAGGAAAGATAGATCAGATTTATAATTCAGAAGGAAGGAAATATGATGTAGTGATTTTGGGTTCATCAAGAGCAAACAATCATTTTGTGGCTCCAATGTTTGAAGAAAAAGGATTAAAAACCTTTAATTACGGCATGAGTGGTTCACATTTATTTGAAACGGCCCTAATGCTAAAACTGATGATAGAAAGAAAATATCAAATTAAGAATGTTATTCTTGAAGCTGATTTAAACCTTTCCGGCAGTGAGCAATCTGAAGGAATCGCTTCAAGATTTTTGCCTTATATTCATAATTCAAATGTTATTAAAGAGCATTTTCAAACACAAGAACATTTTAATGAATTGTATTATATTCCGTTTTACAGATATATTAAATATGAAATAAGAATAGGATTTAGAGAAATGTTTTTTAATGCAATTCATAAAAAAACAATTCATTTAAATAATTTGGGATATAATCCTCTGGATGGAGTTGAGAATGGTAATATGAAAAACAATATTGTCAAATTAAACCCACTGCCGCATAACAAATACTATGAAGAAATCAAAAGTATCTGCAAAGCAAACAACATAAACCTGATTGTTGTAATGACGCCAATGTGTGAAAACGTAAAGGGCATGAATTATTTTGAAAAGGTAAAAAAAGCATATCCTGAAATCCATAATTATGAAAATGCAGTAGTCGAGAATAAATATTTTTCGTCTTGCGGACACATGAATGATACAGGAGCCAGAATGTTTACTGCCAGAATTTTAAAAGATTTTTTTAATAAATAGTAATTTATGAAACGGTTTTTAATTTTTACAGGTAAAATAATTCTTATTACAATTTTGATTTCAGTTGTATTAGACGGAATTTATACAGCAATTTTTATGCGATCTAAGGATCGTGGAAAAATTGAAACCGTTTTTAATTCAAAGGCTGAAAACTATGATGTGGTTATTTTAGGTTCATCAAGAGCAAATAATCATTTTATACCACAAATGTTTCAGGATAAAGGCCTAAAAACGTTTAATTATGGAATGAGCGCCGCGCATTTATTTGAAGCTTCCCTGATGTTAAAATTAATGGTGGAAAGAAAATGGAAAATTAAAAATGTTATTGTTGAAGCAGATCTTAATCTTGCAATTGGTCATAGGTCTAAACCAATTTCATCAAAGTTTTTGCCTTACATTCATAATTCAACTGTAATAAGAGATCATTTTAAAGATGAGGAAAGCTTTAATGAAATGTATTATCTGCCATTTTATAGATATATAAAATACGATTCTAAAATAGGTTTTAGAGAGGCGTTTTTTACGCTCATTCATAAAAAAACTAACGCTTTAGAAAATCTTGGTTTTTATCCGTTGCAAAAAAATAAAAATGGTAATATGAAAAACAATATTGTCAAATTAAATCCTTTGCCTCACAATAAATCTTACGAAGAAATTAAAAGTATATGTAAAGCTAATAACATTAATCTGATTGCTGTAATGACTCCTATGTGCGAAAATGTTAAGGGGATGGATTATTTTGATAAAGTAAAAAAAGCATATCCTGAAATTCATAATTATGAAAATGCAGTAACGGATGATAAATATTTTTCGTCTTGCGGCCATATGAGTGATGAGGGAGCCAAAATCTTTACAGCCAGAATTCTAAAAGATTTTTTTAATAAATAACTTAAGTAAAAAGATCTTTTTAAGATGATAACATACTCTAAAATAGGAAAGAAAGGAAATTTGGGAAATCAGCTTTTTCAAATTGCATCTACTATTGGTTTGAGTGTTGCAAATAAGCAGCAATATGCTTTTTTAGATTGGAAATATCAGCAGTATTTTAAAAATAAATTACCACTTTTAACATCTGATTTTTCAAACTTTATAAATGCTGAAGAGAAGGAATATAATTTTCATGAATGGGATATAAGAGATGGAGATTATGATCTTTCCGGTTGGCTTCAAACTGAAAAATATTTTGATAAAGGATTAACCAAACATCATTTTGAGTTCTCTGATTCTTTAACTAATCATATTAAAAAAAAATATGAAAGTGCTTTTACGAAACGAACCATTTTGCTTTCAATAAGAAGAGGCGATTTCGTAAATCATCCGGATTATTTTCAATTGCCAATTAACTACTATTTGAATAGTTTAGCTCAATTTTTTCCAAATTGGCAATCCTGCAATTTGATCATTTTAAGTGATGATATTAAATATTGTAAGTTTCATTTTTCTTTTTTAGAAAACGCCTTTTTTGGAGAAGATTTAAATGGCATAGAACAGCTTTGCCTAGGTTCATTGTGCGATGATTTTATAATAAGTAATTCTACTTTTTCGTGGTGGACAGCCTGGCTGGGGGAAAAACGAGACTCCAAAATAATAAGACCATTAAAGAATTTTGATGGCGCAAAAAGTCAGGAACTTAATGATAAAGATTTTTTCCCGGAAAGGTGGATAAAATACAATCATACAGAAGAGAGAATTAAACTTGAAGATGTAGTTTTTGATATCAAAAGCAAAAAAAACACTCAAGAAGTTGCAGCATATATTTCGACTTATTTTGATGTGGAAATGAATCTAAACCAGAGTGAAACTGAATCCTCCAAAAACACTTATGTTTTAAAGAAAGATTATTTTTTACCTCCTTTGGTAATTTATTCGTCTTATTTAAAATTGAAAGAAGATTCAAATACTTTAGTTGTCAATAACGTAGTTAGATCCTTTAAAGTTTCTAAGCCATTAAACTATAAAGATTTTCTTTTACAAAAAGACTTCGGTTTGTTTTCGACTATTTTTTCATTTTCGAAAACTAAAGAAAACTTAAAGACTCAAAATCCTGACATTTATTTAAAAAGAAATAACAATACAGTTTTTGAGCCAAAAGAATCGATATTATATTTTTCAGCAGGACAATTTTGTGCAATCGGAGCGTATGGTTATAGTTTAAAAAAGTTAGCGAAAAGAAAAGAAATAGAATTAAAAAGAACTATAAAAAAAATACTTTCAATAAAATAATATGGCAGCAAAGCTACATGTCGCATACATTGTGTCTCATTATCCTCATAAAGCTTTTGGCCACGATGGCGGATTAGGAACCAGCGTTTACAACTTAGTTGAAAAACTTAGAATGAGCGATGTTCAGGTTTCTGTTTTTGTATACGGACAAAAAAATGAGTTTGTTCTGGAAGAAAATAATGTAACGATTTATAGTCTTACTGATAGTAAAGTGAAATTTCTTAAATTTTATTTTAACAGAAAAAAGATAGAAAAGTTTATCAATAATAAAATTCAGGAAAAGGATATCAATATTATTGAAGCTCCGGATTGGACAGGAATTACGGCTTTTATGAATTTTAGAATTCCACTGATAATTCGTTTTCACGGAAGTGATGCTTACTTTTGCCATCTCGAAAACAGAAAACAAAAGCCTAAAAATTTCTGGTTTGAAAAATTAGCCATAAATGGAGCAAAAGCTTTTATTGCGCCAACAAGCTTTGCCGGTGAAGTATCAAAAGAACTATTTAAAATAAAAAACAAAGAGATAAAAACGATTCATTACGGATTAGAATTAAAAAAATTCAAAAACGATTCTCCTTTAATTTATGAAAAAGGGATTATTCTCTATGTAGGCACATTAATTAGAAAAAAAGGAGTTTTAGAATTACCCGAAATTTTTAATAAAGTGCGAAAAGAATTTCCGGAAGCTAAACTGGTATTAATTGGCAGCGATGCTTCTGATATAAAAACAAAGTCAGGTTCTACTTGGCAATTAATGCAAAGTCAGTTTAAAGCTGATGATTTAGAACATGTAAATTATTTAGGTAAAATTCCATATAACGAAGTTCAGAACCATATTAGAAAAGCAAATATTTGTGTTTTTCCAACTTTTGCAGAAACTTTAGGAATGGTTACCATAGAATCAATGGCCATGCAAAAAGCCGTTGTTAATAGCAATATTGGCTGGGCACAAGAACTTATTATTGATGAAGAAAGTGGTTTTTTAGTACATCCGGAAAATCATAATTTATACGCCGAAAGAATTATCCAGCTGTTAAAAGATGACACATATTGTTTAAAAATTGGTCAACAAGCCTTAACAAGAGTCGAAACCAAATTTGATATTAATAAGGTAGTGCTTGAGAATATAGCTTTTTATGAAAAAATAATCGATCAAAACAGAAAGCACTAATGATTGTTATTTATCATCAATACAATAAAGTTGTAGCAATAGAACGTGAAGGAAAAAGTATTGCTTTTTCTCAAGCTAGTATTGTTAAAACGCTCTTTGAGGTTGCTTCACAATATCCGGGCGACTTACTAATTTGGTGTCATATTGATTTTAAATCAAACCTTAATTTTTCTAAGATTCAGGATATATTTCACCATTCAAAAATAATGGCGTCTTATAATCCTTTTCAGGATTCGTATTTGCCAGCGGCGATTGGTTATGTTGAAGAATCACCGTTTATAAAAGTCAATAAAAAAGTAGCATATCCAACCTGGCAAATGAGCAGTTGCATTGGGGGTATTCACGCTTCAGTTTTAACAGCATTACAAGGTAATTTTTATACAATCAAAGATTTTGATTATTTCTTGCATTCAATAGCAAAATTACTAATGTCAAAAGGCTTATTGTGTTATTCTGAGCCTGATTTACTGATAACTTTTTCAGAGATAATTCAGAAACAAAAAAACAGCATATTTCTATTATTTCGATTTGTAAAACAACATTATAAAACGAGTTGGATTTTTTTGCTTTTCCTGAATTTTTTGTTGTACGAGAAAAAAATAAAGTTCCTGCCGCTTATTTTTAGTTTCTTTTATTCCAGAATAAAAATAAATGAAAATTTGCTGAATGATATCAAAATTCAATCTGCCAGAAAAGTAATTGAGACGGGAAATATAGACGTTATAATACCGACCATTGGGAGGGAAAAATACCTCAAAGATGTATTGACAGATTTGTCTTTGCAAACACATTTGCCAAAAAACATTATAATTGTCGAGCAAAACCCAGAACCCGAAAGTGTATCAGAACTCGATTATCTTATCAGTCAATCGTGGCCATTTTATATAAAACACATTTTTACGCATCAGCCTGGCGCTTGTAACGCAAGGAATTTGGCTATAGCCGAAATAAAAAATGAGTGGGTTTTTATGGCAGATGATGATATACGACTGGAAAAAAACTTTTTAGAACTTTGTTTTTCTTTTATAGAAAATTTTGGTGCAGAACAAGTTACGTTTGGATGTTATGCTCCGGGATATCCTCAGAATAAAAAAATAAACCAAAAATTTCAATGGCCAAATTTTGGTTCCGGTTGCAGTATTGTAAAATCAAAAAATATAAAAGACATACTTTATAACATTGGTTTTGAATTTGGGTATGGTGAAGATACCGATTTTGGAATGCAGCTAAGAAATTCAGGTTTTGATATCCTTTATGCCCCAAATCCGGAAATTCTTCATCTTAAAGCTCCCATTGGAGGTTTTAGAACAAAACCGGTTTTAGCCTGGCAAAAAGATGTAATTCAGCCTAAGCCATCTCCAACAGTGATGTTGTACAAAATATTAAATCTGAGTAAGCAGCAAATTAATGGATATAGAACAGTGTTGTTTTTTAAGTTTTATAAAGCACAAGCCATTAAAAATCCATTTTTATACTTCTCTACTTTCAATAAACAGTGGAAGCAAAGTGTATATTGGGCTAATGAATTAAATAATAAAAAATGAAATTTTCGTTAATTATTTGCACATATATGCGTCCAGAGCCGTTGCTTAATTTATTGCATTCGGTTCAGAATCAAATCCTGTATCCTGATGAAATAGTAATTGTTGATGGTTCTGTAAACGAAGAAACACAGGAGGCTTTAAATAATAAAGAATTTCAGAATCTTAAATATTTCTTAGTTTCTGATGCACACAGAGGGCTTACAAAACAACGAAATTTCGGAATTTCTAAAGTGGCAGAAGATTCAGAAATTGTTTGTTTTTTAGACGATGATACTGTTTTAGAACCTGATTATTTTGCAGAAATAATAAAAACGTTTCAAACAAATAATGATGTTTCAGGAGTTGGTGGAGTAGCTATTAATGAATACAAATGGAAACTTCAGGAAGTAAATGTTTTATATAATAAAAACAAATTTTATTTGTTTGAAGGTTACTATTATAAAGAAGGTCTGCGTAATGTGATGAGAAATTATCTTGGTCTTGCCTCAAATTTAGGACCCGGAAAAATGCCGAATTATTCACATGGCAGAACATGCGGGTTTCCAATGACAGGAAAAACGTATGAAGTAGATTTGCTGATTGGCATGTCGATGTCTTTCAGGAAAAGTGTTTTTGATAAGATTAATTTTTCAAGATTTTTTGAAGGTTACGGTTTATACGAAGATGCAGATTTTAGTTTAAGAGCTTTGCAATTTGGTAAAAATGTAATTAATACAAAAGCACATTTGTCACATTTTCATGCCGAATCAGGAAGACCAAATAAATATAAATATGGTATAATGGTAGTAAGAAACGGCTGGTATGTTTGGAGAATAAAAAATCCAACACCCGGTTTTAATGATCGTTTTAAATGGAATGCCATTATAATATTATTAACTGTCATTAGATTGAGTAATGTAATTACAGAAACAAAGAAAAAAGAAGCGTTTACAGAAGCAATGGGTAGAATCGTTGGCTGGTGGAGTTTGCTGTTTAATAAACCAAAATTTACGAAATGAAACCTAAAGTTTATATTTACGGTCTGTGTGATGTTTTTTATGACGGATACTATATTAAAGGTTTAAGCGAAGTATTTGGAAAAGTACAATATAGCATTTCAAAGTTTCCACGATTCACGCAGGGAACTTTTGCCTTTATAATTGAAGATGGTAATGGGGCTGTTAAAAACGTAATAATAGATTCTAAAGATTCATCCCAAATTGATGAAAAAGCTTTGGATTGGTGTTCTGTTTATGGTAAAGTAAACTATAATATCGAAAATTTAGAGAATATCAACAAGGATAAAATTATAGCAATTGGTCCAAGCTTTGGTATTAAAATTTGGAATTTCGTAGAAACAATTTATTATTTAATTTTAAATTTTAGCAGGTTTAGAGATTCAATTCCTTATAAGCGTGGTTTTATTGCCAATTATTGGCGGCAGTATAAAAGATTTACTTTAAAAAAATATAAAAATGATTCGTCTTCAGATAATTATGTTTTTTTTATGAATAGTATTTGGAAACAAGAACCTGAAACAAATAATAATCGTGCATTGTTTATAAAGTCCTGCAAAGACAATACAAAAGTATCTTTTGAAGGCGGATTTGCTGCTCGAAAAGATGGCAATAATTTAGGATTAGATGATTTAGTTTACTCCCAGCGTATTTCTTTAAAAATTTACCTTCAAAAAATTAAAAAGTCTGCATTTGTGTTTAATACACCTGCCGTACTTTCATGTCACGGTTGGAAATTGGCCGAATTCTTAGCCTTAGGAAAAGCAATAATTACAACACATCATTACAATAAATTACCGGCAGAATTGCTAGCTAATAAGCACGTACTTTATGTCAATAATAGTGATGATATAAAAGAAGCAATTAATAAATTAACAACAGATGTTGATTTAAAAAGAAAGTTAGAACTTGAAAGTAGAGAATATTTTGATAAATATTTGGCTCCGGAAAAAGTTATTACAAGATTGTTAGAAAAGATATAAAAATGAAATTTATAATAATAACACACGTCATACATATTCAGGACAACAATCAGTATTTGGGCTATGGTCCTTATATTTCTGAAATGAATATATGGCTAAAATATGTTGATGAAGTAAAAATTGTTGGATCATTAATAAAAAAAACTCCAACAGTAATTGATATAGCATACAAGCACCAAAAAATTGATTTTGTCAGCGTTCCAAGTTTTAGTTTTACTAGTTTAAAAAATAATTTAATTTCAATTTTTAAATTACCGATAATTTTTTGGAGAATATTCGGAGCAATGAAAGATGCAGATCATATTCATTTGCGTTGTCCGGGAAATATTGGTTTAGTGGGATGTATTGCACAAATATTTTTTCCAAATAAAATAAAAACGGCCAAATATGCCGGAAATTGGGATCCAAAAAGTAAGCAGCCCTGGACATACAAACTGCAAAAATGGATTTTGAGCAACACTTTTCTAACTCGAAACATGCAGGTTTTGGTTTATGGTAATTGGGAAAACCAATCCAAAAACATAAAGCCCTTTTTTACCGCGACATATTCAGAATCTGAGAAAGAGACTTTTCAAAAAACAGGATTTGAGGAAACTATAGAATTTGTTTTTGTTGGAAGTTTGGTTGCGGGTAAAAATCCGATATACGCCGTAAAATTAGTAGAACAACTAATTAAAAAAGGACACAACCTGGTTTTGAATTTGTACGGAGAAGGAATTGAAAGGAGTGTTCTGGAACAATATATTCAGGAAAACAAACTCGAAAAAAATATTATCCTGCATGGTAATCAGGATAAGGAAACAATAAAAAAAGCTTATAAAAAGAGCCATTTTGTGCTGTTACCTTCTAAAAGCGAAGGCTGGCCAAAAGCAGTTGCAGAAGCTATGTTTTGGGGATGTGTTCCTGTTGCCACAAAAGTTTCATGCGTTCCTTTTATGCTTGATAATGGGAACAGAGGTGTTTTGTTAGACATGGATCTGGATAAAGATGTGGCTGATATGGAAGAGATACTTGCAAATGAGACAGCCTTTTTTAATAAAAGTAGATCAGCTACAGAATGGTCGCAAAAATATACAACTGATGTTTTCGAATCTGAAATTAATAAGCTTTTAGGAAAATGAGAATTGTACAAATTATAGATTCCCTAGAAGCTGGTGGAGCTGAAAGAATGGCGGTAAATTACGCAAATGCTTTAGCTAAAAAAATATCATTTTCAGGTTTAATAGCCACAAGAAAAGAAGGAACATTAAGAAGTCAAATCGATTCGAAGGTTTCTTACTTGTTTTTAGAAAAGAAAAAAGCTATTGATTTTCAGTCTGTTTTTCGTTTAAGAAGTTATATTAAAAAGAATAAGATTGATGTTATTCAGGCACATAGTTCTTCTTTTTTTACAGCTGTTTTAGTAAAATTAACGTATCCCAAAATAAAAATTATTTGGCACGATCACTATGGTATTTCACAGGATTTGTCTTCCAGGAAAAAAACAGGTTTAAAGTTGGGGTCATTCTTTTTTTTGGGTATTATTTCTGTGAATTCAGCTTTAAAAGAATGGGCAATAAATAGTTTATCGTGTTCTAATGTTATTTATTTTCCAAATTTTATTGAAGATTCTTTTAATTCAAACGAAGAGTTGGTTTTAAAAGGTGTTGAAGGAAAAAGAATTATTTGTGTAGCCAATTTACGTCCCCAAAAAAATCATAATTTAATAGTAGATACTGCGAATTTATTTAAAGATAAATTCCCTGACTGGAGTTTTCATTTATTTGGTAAAGATTTTAAAGATGCATATTCCGAGGATTTAAATAAAAAAATTATTGATTTAAAACTTGAAAATACCATTTATTTTTACGGAACAACGAATAATGTAAGTTCGGCATTAAAACAATGTCAGATTGGTGTTTTAGCATCATTATCAGAAGGACTTCCATTAGCTGTTTTAGAATATGGATTACATAAATTACCAGTTGTTGCAACAAATGTTGGCGAAATTTCGAAGGTAATTAGTAATGAAAAAGAAGGTTTAGTTGTAGAATCCAATGATTTGAACCAATTTGCAGATTGTATTCAAAAATTGATAAATAATGAAACCTATCGAATAGATATGGGAATGAATTTAAATAGAAAAATACTTTTAAATTACAGTCAGGAAGTAATTCTTAAAGATTATGTTTTATGGTTGCATTCTTTGACTAATTTTGGCATTTAATATAGTATTTAAAAATAGATGAAGAAAACCTCACTATCATATGGTTATATAATTTTGATCCATGCATTAATTGCTTTAGCAGTTTTTGCACTTCCTTTTTTATCAAAAATTTATGCCATTGTAGTACCCGTAGTTGGTTTTTTAATTGTTGTCAAAAAGCAAAATAAAAACAATGAAGTTCTTGTAGTCGCAGCCTATATGGTTGGAGTGGAGGTTTTTTTGCGAATGACAGGAGGGAATTTTAATAATGAATTTATTAAATTTAATATTATTGGTTTTATGCTTTTGGGAATGATTTATAGTAATTTTTCAACAAAGGCCTTTGTCTTTTGGTTTTTTTTAATACTCTTAATTCCGGGTATATTGATGGCAGTAGCAGTAGCTAATTTTAATACAGACATCAGAAAAGCATTGGTTTTTAATTTATCTGGCCCTGTTTGCTTAGCCATTTGTGCTGTTTATATGTTTAAACGAAATGTTTTGTTTTCAGATCTGCAAAATATAGTCATGGCAATGGGGTTTCCAATATTTACAACTGCAATTTACTTATTTCTATACAACCCAAGTGTGAAAGATGTAGTGACGGGAACACAATCTAATTTTGCAACTTCTGGGGGATTTGGTCCTAATCAGGTTTCTACAGTTTTGGGATTAGGAATATTTATCTTTTTTGCACAGCTGCTTTTATTTTCAAAATCAAAAAAACTAATGTTTTTAAATGGGGCTTTGTTACTGTTAATTAGCTTTAGAGCCATAGTTACTTTTTCGAGAGGTGGTGTAATTACTGCGGTTGTTATGATTATGTGTTTATTGTTCTTGTTGTACTATTTTTCAAGTCCAAGAGGCAAAAGTAAATTTACAACAGTCTTCATCGTAACGATTTTAATGGGAATTGGACTCTGGAGCTACAGTTATTTGCAAACTGGCGGGTTGATAGAGAAACGTTACGCAAATAAAGACGCCAAAGGGCGAACCAAAAAAGATCGTTTGGGAGGAAGAGAAGAAATCATAGATACAGAATTGAAACTTTTTGTAGATAATCCTATTCTTGGGGTAGGAGCAGGAATGGGAAAACAAGCGCGAGAGGAATCTTTTGGTATGGAAGCTGCCTCTCATAATGAAATTTCACGTATGTTAAGCGAGCATGGGTTATTTGGTGTTATGGGGCTTTTTATATTATTTGTTACACCATTTATTCTTTACTTCGATAACAAACAGCATTTATATTTTCTTTCCTTTTATGTTTTTTGGCTTCTTACTATAAACCACGCAGCCATGCGTACGGCAGCCCCAGCTTTCGTTTATGCTTTGACATTATTATCGGTCAAAGTAAAGATTCCTGAAAAACCTGAAAATTAGGTAGTTTATATTCTTTTTTTTATAATACATTTGTTCTACGTTTTAGCCCCAAACCAAAACCAAATAAACCAATGTTTACAAAAAATAAAATTCATTTCGAGATATCGGAAAGAAAAGTGTTGCTACATGCTTTCGATGCTTTTTTTGTCCTGTTTACGCTATATCTCTTAAATCTGCTTTTTGATTTTCAGTATTTCCAATTTTCAATTACAAATTATTACAGAGAGATTGTTCTAATATCCTATATACACATTTTCGGCTCCATTTTCGAGATGTATAACCTGCAGGTTGCAAGTAATCAGTTTCAAATTCTTAAAAGTACTGTTTTTACCGCAACAACTACTGTGTCAGTTTATCTGTTAACACCTGTTTTATCTCCGGAATTACCCAAAAGCAGAATTGCAATTGTAATATTTTATTTTGCTGTTTTGTTTGCCTTATTAGCATGGAGATACATATATGTTTTTTTTCTGGCTTCTCATCGTTTTGTTCAAAATGTAGTTTTGATATGTGATAAGAACCAGGTTGAAGAACTGGTTTTAGGACTCGAAAATGTTGATCCGCATTATAAAATAATTGGTTTTGTAAATTCAGATTCAGATTGTGAAAAAGATTTAGATTTTCATTATGTAAAAGAGATTAAAAAGGAAAATCTGGAAGATTTTGTAATCAACCACAATGTTGCCGAGATTGTCATTGCTTCTCAAAAAACAGACGGAATTACAGCCGATTTATACCAGCAATTACTCCATTTGCTGCAATCAGGAAATATTATTCGGGAGTATACGCAAGTATACGAAAGTAAAACACAGCGTATCCCGGTTCAGTATATTGCCAGAGATTTTTACCGTTTTTTCCCTTTTAGCCGTAGCAATAATAATAAATTGTACCTGTTGCTGGCACGAGTGCTTGAGTTCTTTTTCTCGTCTGTAGGTTTGTTGATATGCATGGTTTTGATACCATTTATATCTTTTGCAAATCTTTTAGGAAACAAAGGAAAGTTATTTTACACACAAGAGCGAGTAGGGAAGAATGGTGATGTTTTTAAAATCTACAAATTTAGAACCATGGTCGAAAACTCTGAAGCAAACGGTGCCGTTTTTGCAACTGCTTCAGATAAGCGTATTACACCATTTGGCAAGTTTATGCGTAAATCGCGGATTGACGAATTACCACAGTTTTTTAATGTTTTAAGAGGCGACATGGCAGTAATTGGACCAAGACCCGAACGTCCGTTTTTTGTTACTGAAATAGCACAGATAATGCCGTTTTATGAAACAAGACACGTCATAAAACCAGGACTTACAGGCTGGGCACAGGTAAATTACTCTTATGGAGAATCAATAGAAGAGAGTTTGATAAAATTACAATATGATTTATATTACATCAAACACCGAAGTATATTTCTGGATTTAAGCATCACCTTTAAAACAATTACAACAATTGTTTTTTATCGCGGACAATAATTAGATAATGATAGGAATACGTTTTTTGTTTCGTATTGCTACTCTTACCAAAACAAAACCACTTGTAATTATCATTGGTAAAACAATTATAAAATGAGCTTTATTGATCATAAAGATGCTATAGATTACTAAGAAAATCAAATGTAAAACCGCAAATCGATAGGTCCATTTTTTGTTTTTGGCAATGGAGAGAAAAATCAAAATAAGCAAAAGCGGACTAAATAAAAGAACATTGTAGTTCATTGATAATTCCAGGTGGAAAGAATAGAAACCAACACAAACAAAAAAGATTCCCATTAAAGATAAAACTAAAAGATAAATTTTGTCTACAGTTTTATTGTGCGCTAAAACTATAAAAGCCAAAATGATGAGGTAAGAATAAATATTGTTCCACCATGAAGTCGGCGTTTCTTTTTCGAAAAAAATAAGTGTTTTGCTTTTGGAAACTAAAGGTTTATTTTGAAAACTTACTTTCTCTAAACTGTTCTTTAATTCAAATGGCAAAAATATTCTCGTTCCTAGTTGATCTACTTTTGTTCCGAAAATAATGCTTGTGCCTAATTTTTCGTAAAAATGACCATCAAAATAAGGGTATAAAATAGATCTGTAAGTAATGTCTGTGTCGCCTTTTTTCACAATTACATTTTCATTCAAAGTGTTATTGATAATATCGACAACCATCGAAGTGCAATTTTTATCAATAAATTTATAGGTGTAATAGCGGTCTTCAGAAAGCAAAGTGGCATTTAATTTATCAAAAAGCTTTTGTTTTAAATCCTGCGAAATAAGCAATTCCTGCTCAAAAACACTTCTTTTTTCAATATTATATTCCTCCATAAATTCAGAGAAAGAGTGTGTGATTACAAAGTATTGTAAGTCTCCCTTGGTGAATTTTGCAACGAAATTTGGAGTTCTAAAATCAAAAGCGCCATAATTATAAACAACATCAAGATTATTTGCCGGATCAGAAACCCTAATCGCCGTATGTCCGAAATAGGAATAGGTTTCGTTTCCTAAACCACAAGTAAGAACGCTAATTCTTGCATCTTTTGATAGAGGTACACTTTGGCCAAAACCAATACTGAAACTTAGTAATACTAATAAATTAAAAAGTGTTTTAAAATTGACTTTTTTCATGATTAAAAATTTTAAGAAGTTTGATGGTTTTTAATTTTATCTAAAGATACCTAAATCTACTTTCAAAGAAAAAATATTCGAATACAAAGCAGTACTTTGGTTTCCTAAGTCAGTCAGAGCATAATCAACCTGAATGCCTTTGTATTTAAATCCCAAACCAATATTGGGTTGGAAATTTATTTTTTCAGTATTATCCAATTGTGTAACATTTTGGAAATTTCCGGCTCCGGCTCTTAAAAAAACAAGCTCAGTATATCCAAATTCAAAACCTACTGCCGGATCAATGCTTACTACTTTTGATGATATAATATCGTTTGTTTGTTCAAAACGCATATTCAAATTTGTAGCAACCAAAAGACTGTAATCGTTATGAAATTCTATCTTTTTTGAAACTCCTAATTGTGCTTTTGGTAAGGTGATTTCAGTACTTTCAGGGAGTTCAGTATTTTGTCCCGGAATTGCATTGGCAATTTTTTCGTATTCTTCTTCATCAATATTCCAAACATTATAAGTCGTTGTAATATCACGAAGCATTAAACCAAATTTCCAATCGTTTTTTTCAAACTGCAAACCAAAATCAAAGCCAAATCCCCATGAATTGGCAAATTTTCCAATAACACGTCGAATTATTTTTGCATTTACGCCATATTGAAAACCTTCAACAGGCAATTTTCTTGCGTATGAAAAAGTAAAACCATAATCGGCGGTCGAAAACAAGCTAATTCTGTTATAATCAATATTTCCCTGGCTGTCAATTAATTCTGTTGTGTCCATTATATCATCAACACCAAAACGAATCATCGAAATTCCCCAGGCACTTCTGTCATCAATCGGGCTTGCATATCCTATATAATCATATTGTGCAATATTAGCAAAGTAATTGGCGTGCATTAATGAAATCTGATGATCTTCAAGATGTGTCAAACCTGCCGGATTCCAATATACTGAATTTACGTCTTCTGTAGAAGCAACTACAGCGCTCGACATTCCTAATGCTGCGGCGTCAACACCAATGTTCATAAACTCATTCGAATATTTTCGAACAGTTTGTGCATATTGTGTAAAACTCCAAAATAATAAAAGCCCAAAAAGTTTCTTCAACGGATTTTTTTTTGCAAACCGAAGTCTGTTTTAATTTTCATCAAAAATATAATATTTTACTCATCTAATTTCTTCCTTTTAATAAATATTGCAAAACGGATAGTCTGAAATAAAAAACTCTTGCAAATTAATTTAAATGAAATTGCAATCAAGTAAATTGTTCGTTTTAATTTAATTTAAATTTTTTACACTAATGATGTAAATTTTGTCACATATTATGCGAAATTTGCGCTAACCATAATCAAATTTTATAAAACATGAATATCAAAAAACACATTCCAAACCTAATTACATTAATTAATCTATTTTGTGGTTGCATCGCAGTTGTTTTCATTTCAGAAGCTAATTACGAAATGGCTTTTTACATGGTTTGTTTAGGAATCTTTTTTGATTTTTTTGATGGCTTTTTTGCCAGATTATTTAAAGTTTCAAGTCCGCTTGGATTACAGTTAGATTCTTTGGCAGATATGGTAACCAGCGGAGTCGCTCCGGGTTATGTAATGTACAGTTTGTTTACAAACAGCGCACATGAATTAGGAACAAATCCCGCGATTCCTTTTTTAGGATTTATTGTGACTTTGGGATCTTGCTATCGATTGGCCAATTTCAATATAGATACCCGTCAAACCGATTCGTTTATAGGTTTACCAACTCCTGCAAATGCACTTTTTATTTTAAGCCTGCCTTTGGTTTTAAAATTTTCAGATTCATTGTTGATGTTAGAGATTTTAACGAACCAATGGGTTTTACTGGTAATTACTTTATGCAGTGCTTATATTTTAAATGCAGAAATTCCGTTGTTTGCATTAAAAGTTAAAAAGTTCAATCTGAAAGATAATGCACTTCAAATAGTGTTTTTATTAGTTTCTTTAGCTTTGGTAGTATTGCTTCAATATATCGCAATTCCGTTAATCATCATTTTTTATGTGCTGTTATCGGTTGTGAATAATATGTTTTTGAAAAAGTAGTTTATTTGAATGGCAAGAAAAACCACTACACGAAGAAATTCTTATTCTAAAGCAAAACCTAAAAGATCTGTTTTTGGCAGTGCCATTCGCTTTATTTTTTATTCTTGCTTAGTGCTGATTTTTTTAGGTACGATTTATCATTATCGTGCAGGATTAGCTTTTTATCTTGGTTTTAAATCAGGGAAAGTTTTAGAAGAAGATGAGGTAGACAAACACCTTTCTGATGTTAGAAATATTCAGGTTTTAGAAAATCACAAAGGAAAAGTGATTGGTATTGACGTATCTGAATTTCAGGGAAAAGTGGATTGGGAAGAAGTTGAAATTTTAGAAGAAAAATATCCTGTGAGTTTTGTTTTTATTCGCGCAACTGCCGGAAACGATAGGGTAGACAGGCAATTTACCCAAAATTGGGAAGGAGCCAAAGAAAATAAAATCATGCGTGGCGCTTATCATTATTATCGTCCAAACGAAAATTCTATAGAACAAGCGAACCTTTTTATTAAAACGGTAAAATTGCAAAAAGGTGATTTACCACCCGTTTTAGATATCGAAAAACTACCAAAAAATCAATCTTTGGATAGTTTGAAAAAAGGCTTAAAACGCTGGCTGACTAAAGTAGAAGCACATTATCAGGTTCGTCCCATAATTTATACAGGCGAACGTTATTACAGTGATTTTTTAAAAGAAGAATTCGGCGAATATTTATTTTGGATAGCAAACTATAATTTCTACAGAGAAAAAATTGAAGACGATTGGCTTTTTTGGCAATTTACAGAGAAAGCATCTTTGCCAGGAATAAACCATCGTGTTGATGTGAATATCTACAATGGCGATTTAGAGCAATTGCAGTTTATAACAGTTGAGTAGAATCCAGTTTTCAGTTTTAATATTTAAATCTGGAAGTTTTGAATCTTATTTTGATAAAAGAGCAATCGGAATTAAAGATAAAAGCGCTATCAAAATTAAAACAGAGTAAGGATTAGCAAAATTTACCGTGTAACCCATCCATTGAATTCTTTTTGGGGGAAGTAATCGTTTATCCTTCGGATTATAATAAAAGCATCCCAAATACCAATTATTTGAGTCTTTGTGCCAATTGTCGTAGTCTTCCTGAGTTGGTTCTTCTGACTTCATGTAGAATTAATATAAGATGTAAAAGAAAAATGGTAAAAAGTCTTGATATTTAACTTTTTACCATTCACATATAACTTTATTAAAATTCAAGTTTCTTTTTACGAAGTTCGAAATTTTGTCCAAGATAAACACGGCGAACCATTTCATCTTCTACTAACTCTTCCGGAACTCCGGCTTTCAAAATTCCACCTTCAAACATTAAGTAGGTTTTATCGGTAATAGCTAAGGTTTCCTGAACGTTGTGATCGGTAATTAAAATCCCGATATTTTTATTTTTCAACTGAGCTACAATTCTCTGAATATCTTCAACCGCAACAGGGTCAACTCCGGCGAAAGGCTCATCCAATAAAATAAATTTTGGATCTGTTGCCAGGGCGCGCGCAATTTCAGTACGACGACGTTCTCCTCCCGAAAGTAAATCACCTCGGTTGGTGCGAATATGTTCTAAGCTGAATTCTTCAATCAAGCTTTCCATTTTGGCAATTTGTTCTTCTTTAGAAAGTTTAGTCAATTGCAAAACACTCAGAATGTTGTCTTCAATACTTAATTTTCTAAAAACAGAAGCTTCCTGTGCCAGATAACCAATTCCTTGCTGAGCACGTTTGTACATCGGATAATCAGTAATATTTAAATCATCAAGGTAAATATTTCCCTGATTTGGTTTTACCAATCCCACAATCATATAAAAAGAAGTTGTTTTTCCGGCACCATTCGGACCCAAAAGCCCAACGATTTCTCCCTGATTTACTTCAACAGAAATCCCTTTTACAACACTTCGCCCTTTATAGGTTTTGATTAAATTATCGGCTCTTAGCTTCATTATTTTAATTATATAATTAGATAATTTGAAAATGAGATAATTGAAAAACTAACTCACATTCAATTTTAAAATTTATTAGAAGAAACAAATTAAAAGTAAAATAATCAATCAGATAAATGAATTAACAAAATATTGCGCTTTCACAATCAGATAATTACAATTTAAGCAATTATCTAATTATCTAATTGACCCATTTTCTAATTTGCAGCTTCTTCTTCCAAAGCTTCCCAAAATTCGTAAGCTCTTCTTAAATGTGGAATTACAATTGTTCCTCCAACCAAAGTTGCGATTCCCATAGCTTCCATCATTTCTTCTTTTGTAACGCCTTCTTTATGACTTGTTTCCAAGTGATATTTTACACAATCATCACAACGTAAAACTGCCGATGCAACCAATCCTAAAAGCTCTTTTGTTTTTACATCAAGAGCGCCCGGGGCGTATGCGTTAGTGTCAAGGTTAAATATTCGCTTTACAATTTTGTTATTGTCAGCTAATAATTTTTCGTTCATTTTAGAACGATAGTCGTTAAATTCTTGTATGATATCAGACATTTTCTTTTAATTTATTTTTATAAACAACTCTTGAAATCAGGATACTCACTTCGTAAATAATCAACATTGGAATTGCTACAATTGTTTGACTTACAACATCGGGTGGTGTTACGATTGCCGCAATAATTAAAATAAGTATTACCGCATATTTCCAATATTTTCTTAAAAAAACAGGAGTTACAAGTCCTAATTTAGTTAGGAAATAAATGATGATAGGCAATTCAAAAAACAATCCGCTGGCAAGAATACTTGTTTTTACCATTCCCATGTAAGATTCAAGGGTAAATTGATTTTTTACAACATCACTAATGGAAAAAGTAGCAACGAAATTTACCGACATCGGAATTACGATATAATACCCGAACAATACTCCTAAGAAAAAAAGTAATGAAGAAGTGAAAATGAATACTTTAGCATTTTTTCTTTCTTTCTCATAAAGGGCAGGGCTAATAAATTTCCAAAGTTCCCATAAAATATAAGGAAAACTCAAGATGAAACCTGCCAAAAGACACATCCATACAAAAATGTTTACCTGGCCTTCCATTTCCGTATTTTGAATAATGAAATTTAGCTCGGTAATACAAATGCTATCAGCAAAACCTAATTGATGAGATAGATCACAAAACCAGACGTAAGTAAAAAAGGTGGGTCTGATTGGACCTAAAATAATTTGGTCAAACAAATAATCACTTATAAAATAAGTAACAAATGCCATAATACATATTGCAATTGTACTTCTTACTAATAACCATCTTAGTTCTTCAAGATGGTCTAAAAATGACATCTCGCCAAGGTTCTTTTTTGCCATTATACGATTCCTTCTTTTAAAATGTCATGTAAATGTAGTACTCCTTTGTACTCACCATTATCTGCAACGATTAACTGTGTTATTGAAAAATCTTCCAAAATATTTAAGGCGTCAACAGCCATAGTTTCAGATGATACTAATTTAGGGTTTTTTGACATAATATCCTTTGCAGTTAAGTCAGCTATAGTATCTACGTCATTTAGCATTCTTCGGATGTCTCCGTCAGTGATAATTCCAATTATTTTATCGTCTTCGATTACTGCTGTAACACCTAATCTTTTTTCAGAGATCTCAAAAATAACTTTTTTAACTGAGGTATCTGGCGTAACCATTGGTTTTAACGAGTGTTCGATCATATCTTTTACGCGAAGCAATAATTTTTTTCCTAAAGCTCCGCCCGGATGATAAACTGCAAAATCTTCAGGTTTAAAATCGCGCATTTCCATTAAACAAACCGCAAGAGCATCACCCATAACAAGTTGTGCAGTTGTGCTGTTTGTTGGTGCCAAGTTTATCGGACATGCTTCCATGTCTACTGTTGTGTTTAAAACATAATCAGAACCTTTGGCCAATGCTGAAGTTATATTTCCTGTAATAGCAATTAAGATATTCCCAAAACGTTTCAATAACGGAACCAAAACTTTTATTTCAGGGCTGTTTCCGCTTTTTGAAATGCAAATAATAATGTCTTCTTTCTGAATCATTCCCAAATCGCCATGAATGGCTTCTGAGGCATGAAGGAACATAGAAGGTGTTCCGGTTGAGTTAAAAGTAGCAACCATTTTTTGTGCGATAATTGCGCTTTTTCCGATACCAGTAACGATCAATCTGCCTTTGGTTTCGTAAATGCGTTGGGTTGCTTCGAAGAAATTTTCGTCAAGAAAATCAATTAGCTTTGTAATTGCTTCACTTTCAGAGAGTATTGTTTTTTTGGCGATTGCCAATATATTTTCTTTTGTGATCAAAACAGAATATTTAAAATTTGTATGTATAAAAGAAAGTTGTATCTTTATGTGTTGCAAATTTATACAAAATATCCATTAATATAAAGAATGAATTCAAACGAAATTGAAATACACAAGGAATTAAAGAAGTATTTCGGCTTTAGCCAATTTAAAGGCTTGCAGGAGCAAGTCATTACGAGTATCTTAGGTAAAAAGAATACTTTTGTAATTATGCCAACTGGCGGTGGAAAGTCTCTTTGTTATCAATTACCCGCTTTAATTCAGGATGGAACAGCTATTGTTGTTTCTCCTTTAATTGCTTTGATGAAAAATCAGGTTGATGCCATCAGAAGCCTTTCTTCAGAAAACGGAATAGCGCATGTTTTAAATTCCTCTCTTACCAAAACAGAAATTGCACAAGTTAAAAAAGATATTACATCTGGTTTGACAAAGCTTTTATATGTCGCGCCCGAGTCTTTAACAAAAGAAGAATATGTGGCTTTTTTACAAAGCGTGCCTATTTCATTTGTTGCTATTGATGAAGCACACTGTATTTCAGAATGGGGTCATGATTTTAGGCCGGAGTACAGAAACCTGAAAAATATTATTAAACAATTGGGACAGGTTCCTATTATAGGACTTACCGCAACTGCAACCCCAAAAGTTCAGGAAGATATTCTAAAAAACCTGGATATGTCTGATGCAAGTACTTTTAAAGCATCGTTTAACAGACCAAATTTATACTACGAAGTTCGTACAAAAACTAAAAATATAGAATCGGATATTATTCGATTTATCAAACAACACAAAGGAAAATCAGGAATTATCTATTGTCTTAGCCGTAAAAAGGTAGAGTCAATTGCCGAAGTTTTACAGGTTAACGGAATTAGTGCCGTACCTTATCACGCAGGTTTAGATGCCAAAACCCGAGCGAAACATCAGGATATGTTTTTGATGGAAGATGTAGATGTTGTAGTGGCAACAATCGCTTTCGGAATGGGAATTGATAAACCAGACGTTCGTTTTGTAATTCATCATGATATTCCAAAATCACTCGAAAGTTATTATCAGGAAACTGGTCGTGCCGGTCGTGATGGAGGAGAAGGACATTGTTTGGCTTATTACTCTTATAAGGATGTAGAAAAGCTGGAGAAATTTATGTCAGGAAAGCCGGTTGCAGAACAGGAAATTGGATTTGCTCTCTTGCAGGAAGTTGTGGCTTACGCCGAAACCTCAATGTCACGCCGAAAATTCTTATTGCATTATTTTGGTGAAGAATTTGACAGCGAAACAGGCGAAGGTGCAGACATGGATGACAATGTTCGTAATCCGAAAAATAAAATCGAAGCTAAAGAACAGGTTGTTAAATTGCTGGAAATTGTTCGCGATACGAAACACATTTACAAATCAAAAGAAATCGTCTTTACTTTAATAGGTCGTATAAATGCCGTAATTAAAGCACATAAAACAGATACACAGCCGTTTTTTGGTTCAGGTTCAGATCATGACGAAAAATACTGGATGGCTTTACTTCGACAAGTTTTAGTTACTGGTTATTTATCAAAAGATATTGAAACGTACGGAATCATAAAAATTACTCAGGAAGGATTAGATTATATTAAAAACCCGGTCTCATTCATGATGTCTGAAGATCACGAATATAACGAATCTGAAGATGAAGCAATCGTAACAGCATCAAAATCATCAGGAACCGCTGATGAAGTTTTAATGGGAATGTTGCGTGAACTACGCAAAAAGGTTGCTAAAAAATTAGGAGTTCCTCCGTTTGTTGTTTTTCAGGATCCTTCTCTTGAAGACATGGCTTTAAAATACCCAATTAGTTTAACAGAATTGTACAATATTCATGGTGTTGGTGAAGGAAAAGCCAAAAAATATGGTGGCGATTTCGTAACGCTTATTAATCGTTATGTTGAAGATAATGATATTATTCGCCCAGACGATTTAGTTGTAAAATCTACAGGAGTAAATTCTGCCAATAAATTATATATTATTCAAAACATTGACAGGAAATTATCTTTAAATGATATTGCTTCTGCCAAAGGACTTACGATGGATGCTTTGATTAAAGAGATGGAGCAGATCGTTTATGCCGGTACTAAATTAAATATTAAATATTGGGTCGACGATTTACTTGATGACGATCAGCAGGAAGAAATTCACGATTATTTCATGGAATCAGAATCAGACAAAATCGAAGACGCTCTTAAAGAATTCGATGGCGATTATGATATTGATGAATTAAGATTGATGCGAATTAAGTTTATTAGTGAGGTTGCGAATTAAAAATAAATTCCAATTTTTTAAAACCCAAATTCCAAAACAAAAACAAATAGTAAAATATAAATTCCAAATTCCAATTTCTAGCGATAGTTTGGAATTTGGAATTTTTTTTATTGAAATTTACTTCAAGTTTATTGGAATTTATCCTTCAAAGACTTCCCCACGATGTGGTTTCAAAGCATCTCTTACCTGAATCATATTTTCATCGGTGACAACCATAAAAGCAATTGCCTGCATGTCGTTTATAATTTTAAAACCCGTAATATTTAACGGAAGTTTTTCTATGGCGATATATTCTTTCAAATGAATTTCGTGATGTTCAGCAGTTTTTGCCGAAGCCGGACCACGAAAATCCCAAATTAGTTTTATTTTTCTAGACATTTTTTTTAAAGGTGCAAAGGTTCAGAGTTGCAAAGGTACAAAGTTTGTCTCAAGATATTCATCGTATTTTAAATTGTATATATCGTATATATGATATATTTTTGCTTAAAATTATTTCAAATGAGAAAGTTAATAGATATCGACGAAAAAACGTTAACTAAATTAAAGGTGATTTCAATTTTTGAAAAGACAAGCGTTAAAGGATTAATTGAAAATGCAGTGCAAATGTATGTGAAAAACATGCAATCAAATCAATTTAATAATTTGTCGGAGGAAGAAAAAGAAGATCTTGGTTTAATGATGTTAATGCAGGAAGTCGACAGAAACGATAAAGTTAGCGAAGAGGAAATCTTCAAAATATTAGGTAAATGAAAGTTGAATATTTAAAACAATTTTCTAAAGATTTACTAAAAATTAATGATGAGACTTTAAAGAATAATTTATTTGAGATTATTGTTTTGCTAAAAGAAACTGAAAATTTAAATCTTCTATCTAATGTCAAAAAACTGAAAGGTCATACGGAAGCTTACAGAATTAGGATTGGAAAATATAGATTGGGATTTTTTTTCGATGGTGAAGTGGTAGAACTTGCCCGATTTGCAAAACGCGAAGATATTTATAAATTATTTCCATAAGATTTCAGAACACATACAACATGCCAAAAGAACTTCTATTACAAGTTTCTCCCGATATTGCAGCAAACGAATCGCTGCTTAAAGACTATTTGTCTAAACAAATAAAAGTTTCTCCACAGGAAATTCAGCATATTATCATTTTAAAACGTTCAATTGATGCGCGCCAAAAAGCAATAAAAATCAATTTGAAAGTTACTATATATTTAAAAGGCGAACCTTTTCAGGAAACCAAAATTGAGCTACCTATATATAATGACGTTTCATCGGCACAGGAAGTGATTGTTGTTGGCGCTGGCCCGGCAGGACTTTTTGCAGCTTTGCAATTAATTGAATTAGGTTTAAAGCCAATTGTAATCGAACGCGGAAAAGACGTTCGCGGACGCCGTCGTGACTTAAAAGCAATCAACGTAGATCATTTGGTAAACGAAGATTCGAATTACTGTTTTGGTGAAGGCGGGGCAGGAACCTATTCTGACGGAAAATTATATACGCGTTCTAAAAAACGTGGCGATGTTACCAGAATTTTAGAGCTTTTAGTAGCTTTTGGAGCTTCTGAAGATATTTTGGTAGAAGCCCATCCACACATCGGAACAAATAAATTGCCAAAAATCATTGAAGACATTCGAAACAAGATAATCGAATTTGGAGGTCAGGTTTTGTTTGATACCAGAGTAACTGATATTTTAGTAAAAAATAATGAAGTTGAAGGAATCGTAACTCAAAATGGAGATACTATTCTTGCTAATAAATTAATCTTAGCAACAGGGCATTCGGCGCGTGATATTTTTGAATTATTAGATAAAAAGAAAATATTCATCGAAGCAAAACCTTTTGCTTTGGGAGTTCGTGCAGAGCATTCACAGGAATTAATCGACAGTATCCAATACAGCTGCGATTATCGCGGGGAACATTTGCCTCCGGCACCATATTCGATTGTAAAACAAGTTAACGGGCGCGGAATGTATTCTTTCTGTATGTGTCCGGGTGGTGTAATAGCACCTTGTGCGACAAGTCCGGGCGAAGTAGTTACAAACGGTTGGTCACCCTCAAAAAGAGATCAGGCAACCGCAAATTCAGGAATTGTAATTGAATTAAAATTGGAAGATTTTAAACCTTTTGCAAAATTTGGCGCTTTGGCCGGAATGGAATTCCAAAAAAGTATCGAGCAAAAAGCTTGGCATTTAGCCGGAGAAACTCAAAAAGTTCCGGCACAGCGAATGGTTGATTTTACACAAAATAAAGTTTCAGCAGATATCCCAAAAACATCTTATGTTCCCGGAACTACTTCGGTTGAAATGGGACAGGTTTTTCCCGGATTTTTATCTCAGATTTTACGCGAAGGTTTTAAAGAATTTGGAAAATCAATGAGAGGTTATTTAACCAACGAAGCTATTTTGCACGCTCCGGAGAGCAGAACTTCATCGCCGGTTAGAATTCCCAGAGACCCTTTAACGTATGAGCATTTGCAAATAAAAGGTTTATATCCTTGCGGAGAAGGCGCAGGTTATGCAGGCGGAATTATATCTGCTGCTATCGATGGCGAAAAATGCGCTTTAATGATTGCCGAAACACTAAAATAATATAAGCCTATGAAAAATTTCTTTTCTAATTTGTTTGGTAGAAACAATGATCCAAAATCAATTGTTTCTTTTGATGTTATGGATGCACTTTATTCGCATTTATACTATGTCGAAAGTCAATTTGAGTTTGAAATGAAAAATGTACACAACGCAGTTTCTGTCAATTTGTTTACTTTTCCAACCTCCTTTGATGGTTATGAAGAAACTCAAAAAGAACTTGAAAAAAATGGGTTTAAGAACTCGTATGAAGTTTTAAATGAGCTTTACAAAAAAATAAATATCGATCCAATTACTCCAGATAAGATTGAGCAGGAATTAGAATTTGATTATTTGCATATTCAGTTTTATACCAAACCACCGGAGCGTATCAAAAAAGAAATGAAATATATTTTTCATAATTTTTACATCTTTTTTTGCTGTACAAATAGTTTGGAAACTAATGATTTCAGGATTATGTACAAGTTTGGTCATTTTTTTGATTATATAAAAGGGATTCTGGAAGCTGAATTTATTGATATAAATACACCTAAAAACGACATTCAAGAAATAGGTTTTAATGAGTTTAAGACAATTTTACAGGGAATTTGCCAATATGTAAATATTGAAATTCCGGAAGGTGTAGAACTTCCTTCTCAAGAAAATTTATTAGTTGATGAAGAGGTTACGGCAGAAACTTTTGAAGAATTTATTAATCTTGTTTCAAGAGGAAATGCAGAAGACAAACTGGTTAAAAAACAATCGAAAAAGCTTTTAAAGAATTTTAAAAAAGGACCGGATAATTATCACGAATCGATTGAAGCACACTGGGGGCTTTTTGATAGTGTAGATTGCTGGAACAGCGATTGGAAATTTGATCCGGAAGATGCTGAGTATTTCATTTCAGAAATGATTGGCCAGGATCTTAATTTTGATTATCCGGAAGAAACCTATAGTCATAATTTGTTTCCGTACATTCAATCAGCATTAGAGAAATTAGATTTGGAACTAATGACTTATGATACACATGGCGATAATTATTTGTTTTTTGTGGCAAATAAAAGTGATGTAGGCAGAATTTTAGCATTGTCTGAGTTGACGAAAATTGAGGTTAATCAGTTGTAGAATAAGGCTTAAAAAAAAATAATCGCCACGAATTCACGAATTATTTCAAAACTAATTCGTGAATTTGTGGCGAAAAACTTTATATAAATCTTTAATTTACGGAATCAAAATTATTTTTCCTGTACTTTTTCTGCTTTCAAGATAATCATGCGCCAATTTTCCTTCTGATAATTTGAAAGATGTTGGTGTTGAAAGGGTTATTTTTCCTTCTATAATCCATTGAAATAATTGATTGGCTCTTTTGATTCTTTCTTCTTTTGAATTTAGATAGCTCCATAAATCACCTCCGGTCAAAGTTTTAGAACCATCCATTAACATTCTCGGATCTACAGGTGCCGGATCACCGCCCGCCATTCCGAAGAAAACAACTTGCCCGCATTCTTTTGTGATCTCAAAACTGTCCATTAATGTGCTTCCGATACTATCGTAAACGACATCAACGCCATTTGGGATTATTTTGAAAACATCTGCTTTCCAATCGTTATTATATAGAAAAACATGATCTGCACCTTGTTCAAAAGCAACCTTTGCTTTGTCTGAAGATGAGGTTAAACCAATAACATTGGCGCCTAACAATTTGCTTATTTGAGTTAAAATCTGACCAACTCCACCCGCAACGGCGTGAATTAAAATCGTTTCGCCTTTTGCTGTTTTATGACTGTCGGTTGCTAAATAATGTGCTGTCAAACCTTGTAGTAAAATAGAAGCTGCAGTTTCAAACGAAATGGCTTCAGGCAACGGCAAAACATGATTGGTATTTACGGCAACCAATTCTGCATTTGCAAACGGAACATCGGCGAAAGCCACACGATCGCCAACTTTATATTCCGGATGATTGTTTGCGTTAACGACAATTCCGGCACCTTCGTAACCGGCGATAAAAGGTGGATTTCCTTTTAAATGATAATTTCCTTTTCGTCTGTAAACATCGGCAAAATTTAATCCGATGGCTTTCATTTCGACTAAAATTTCATCGCTTTTTAATTCCGGGCCTGAAATTTCTATATATTCTAAAACATCCGAATCTCCGAAAGTAGAGAAGGTAAGTGCTTTCATTTTTTTATATTTTTAGAAATACAAAGTACGTGAAAAATCAGCTGTAGATATAAAAGCTTGTCTTAAAAGTGAATAAAAAACCTCGCTTCAGATGAAACGAGGTTTTAGTTTTATAGCCACAGATTATAAGATTAAAATGATTTTTTCGCCACGAATTTCACTAATGAGCACGAATTAATTAGTGTAGATTCGTGAAATTCGTGGCAAACTGCCCCAGATTTTAAAATCATTTTAATCTTATAATCTGTGGCAAAAATAAAATTATATTTTAGGGAATTTCATTTCATTGAAAGTGCTTTTTTGAGCTGCCAATTTTTCAATTTCATCCCATTTTCTTGGAGATTCAGCTGATAGATTTTCATATGAATCTTTTTTGATGAGAATATCATCTTCGATACGGACACCAATATTCCACCATTTTTTATCGCATTTACTGTTTGCCGGAATATAAATTCCAGGTTCAACAGTAAGGATCATGTTTTCTTTTAAGCTGCCCATATAATTTCCTTTGTCGTGAACATCTAAACCAAGAAAATGTGAACAGCCATGCGGATAGTAGATTTTTACATCTGCAGGATCAGTAATGATTCCCAGTTTAATTAATCCGGCAGCAATAACTTCTTTCGATTTTTTATTTAAATCCTGAATTGGTGTTCCTTCTTTACAGATTTTAAAAACCTCTTCCTGCGCGTCGTAAACCAATTGATAAATGGCTTTTTGCTCTTCGGTAAATTTTCCGTTTGCCGGAATTGTTCTTGTAACGTCGGCAGAATAACCGTGATACTCAGAACCAACATCCATTAACAACAATTGATTGTCGATTTTTGTGGCGTTATTTTCTCCGTAATGTAAAATACATCCGTTTGCTCCGGCGCCTATAATTGGCGGATAACCTTCGCCTTCAGCACCATAGTGTTTGTGAATGTATGCATGAATTCCGTCAGCTTCGTTTTCGCTCATATCGGGACCAACAGCTTTCATAACTTCGTTGTGGGCAACGCAGGAAAGTTTTACGGTTTTACGCATTAAAACCATTTCTTCCGGCGTTTTTATTTCTCTAAGTGAGTTTGTTATTGTTCTGAAAAGTTCTAATGAAACTTCGTTTTCACTTGTAATTCCTGCTTTAGTTTTAAAAGTGTCTAACAATCCGGCAAGATCAAAACCGCTTTTGTCCCTCCCGATATCCGTTGGAATTTTATCATAAATAATTTTATCAAATTTTTTAAAATCAATAGCGAAATCCTTAAAATCTTTACCGTTATAAACTGTTAAAAAGCCTAATTTAGATTTTGCTCCATCGGTTCCTAGACGTCTTCCTGTCCACATTTCGCGATTGGCATTTTTTTCTCTCACAAAAAGAACTTCGTTGTATTTTTCGCCACTTCCCTGATTTTCTTTAAAAAGCAATAAAACACCATCTGGTTCCTTATAAGCTGTTAGATAAAACAAATCAGGATTTTGATGATAATTGTAATTAACGTCTTTTGAAAAAACTCTTTCGGGATATGAAAAAATAACCGCTACAGAATTTGCAGGCATTAGAGCTCTAAAAGCCTCTCTTCTGCCTTTATGAAATTCTTTGGAAAGATAATCGGTTGGTAAATTTTCCTGAGATTGTACTTGATTGATTGCAATTAAGAAGGCAAAAAGTAAGAGCAGTCGCTTCATTTTTTTGATTTTTTTGATGATGAATTTGTTTTTTATGTGATGCAAATTACAAAAAAAATACAATTACGTAATGGAATTTAAATCTTGTATTAATATTGTTTTTAAGAAAAATATGTAACTTAGAGATGAAAATATGTCAACTTAATGGTTAAAGTTTTTCTATTTAGAACTTAAAATTGGGCATGAATATTGAGAAATGAATGTTAGAGGCTAATTTTAATCTTCAAAAAAAAACAAAATATTTAATTCAAAAAAAACAAATTATGAAAAAACATACCATCGCAATCGTTTCGATTTTAACCTTATTAATTACTTCATGTATGGCATCAAAAGAAAACAAAAGCGCTGCCAGTATTTATGATACAACCTGGGAATTAGAATATATTTCAGGACCAAGAATTGCTTTTGAAGGATTGTATCCGAATAAAAAACCACAAATTACTTTTGATCAGAAAGAAAAAAATGTTTTTGGTAATAACGGGTGTAATGGCTACAGCGCGCCATTTACTCTAAATGGAAATTCTCTGACTTTTGGAGAGCCGGGACCAACTACAATGATGTTTTGTGATGGTGGAGGAGAAGCACAATTTTTGCAGCAGATGAAAAAAATTACAAGTTATTCTATTGATAAGGATGGAAAACTAAATCTAATTCAAGGCGATGTGCCGATGATGAGATTTAAAAAAGCAGCGAAATAATTTAAATTCAAAAATTGACTTAAAAAGAATAGCGAAATGAATTAATTCATTTCGCTATTCTTTTATGCTTTACTCTTTTTTAATTTGTCTTTAAAGACTTTTTCGAATTTTTCTATTTTCGGCTGAATCACCATTTTGCAATACGGCTGATTTTTATTGTTTGCATAATAATTTTGATGATAATCTTCGGCTTTATAAAACTTTGTAAAAGGTTCTACTTTTGTCACAATTGGACTATCGTAAACTTTTGCTTTATTCAGCTCGGCAATAATACTTTGAGCGGCTTTTTTTTGCTCTTCGTTTTTATAAAAAATCACAGATCGATATTGTGTTCCAACATCGGCTCCTTGTCTGTTTAAAGTTGTAGGATCGTGAACGGTAAAGAAAACCTTGAAAATTTCGTTGAGGTCCGTTACACTTTTGTCATACGTAATTTGTACTACTTCGGCGTGACCAGTTGTTCCTGTGCAAACTTCTTCATAAGTTGGGTTAGCTACTTTTCCTCCAGAAAATCCCGAAACTACAGATTTTACCCCGTTTAAATTTTCGTAAACGGCTTCTACACACCAATAACAGCCACCGCCAACGGTAATGGTTTCAAGATTTGAAGCTTTTTTTGTTTGTGCAAATCCGCTAAGGGATAATGCAAAAAGGCAAATTAAAATTGTATTTTTCATTTTAAGTATTATTTATTTTGAGAATCAGGAATAAAATCAAGAGCGATTGAGTTCATGCAATAACGTTTTCCGGTTGGTGCAGGACCATCATCAAATAAATGACCTAAATGTCCTCCGCAACGTCCGCAAAGTGCTTCGATTCTTTCCATTCCGAGTGAATTATCATTTTTATATACGACACTTTTTTTGTTGTCTTGTTCAAAAAAGCTCGGCCATCCGCAGCTGCTTGAAAATTTGGCTCCCGATCTAAAAAGTTTGTTTCCGCAAGAAGCGCAGTAATAAGTTCCTTTTTCATCGGTATTCCAGTATTTTCCTGTAAAAGGTCTTTCTGTATCTGCTTGGCGCATAACGGCATAAACATCTTCCGGAAGTACTTTTTTCCATTCGGCATCACTTACGTTTAGTTTTGTGGTATCTGTATTTGAATAATAAGGATTTCCGGGTTTATCGATTTTATTTTCCATAACAACAGTTTTTGTATTTTGTTTTTTTGATGATTGCCCGCATGCCTGAAAAATAAATAGCGGAAGCAAAAAGCAAAGACTGAAAAATTGAGTTCTTGTTTTCATGTTTTATGAGGCTTTTAATTGTAAATCAAAGATACGACGAGAGTTGGCTTCGAAATGTCGGCTAATTTACAATTGAGTTTTTTTTAAGTATGTTTTAACTTTTTTTTATTTACGTAAAAGCAATCGGTTTAGTTTTTTAGACTTATTTTTAAGGTGTTTTAAAATTAAAATAGATTTATAAAGTTTTGAATATGAAATGCTTGTAAAGAATAGTAGCTCGTTAAACTTTTCACAATCTTTTTTAGGATTTTCAAGCCATTTCTTTTTTCGTATTTTTGTTTGTACAAAACGCGATATGATAGAAGAAAACGTAATATTAGTCAATCAAAACGATGAACAAATTGGCTTAATGCCAAAATTAGAAGCGCATGAAAAAGCACTTTTACACCGTGCATTTTCGGTTTTTATTTTAAATAGTAAAAATGAAATCATGTTGCAGCAGCGTGCGCATCAAAAATACCATTCTCCTTTACTCTGGACGAATACATGTTGCAGTCATCAACGTGAAGGCGAAACAAATATAGAAGCCGGAAGCAGAAGATTGTTTGAGGAAATGGGTTTTAAAGCAGAATTGAAAGAACTTTTTCATTTTATTTATAAAGCACCTTTTGATAATGGTTTGACTGAACACGAACTTGATCATGTTATGATAGGCTATTATAATGACGATCCTGCCATCAATTTAGAGGAAGTCGAAGATTGGAAATGGATGAAAATTGAAGATATTAAAGCAGATATTGAACAAAAGCCTGAAATTTACACTGTATGGTTTAAAATAATTTTTGATGAATTTTATCATTATTTAGAAGACCATAAAATTTAATTATACCAACCAAACCTAAATGAGAGTAACCATATCAAGAAAAGCACATTTTAATGCTGCACATCGATTGCACAGAAAAGATTGGACATTTGAAAAAAACGATGCTGTTTTTGGAAAATGCAATAATGCCAATTTTCATGGTCATAATTATGGTTTAACAGTAAGTGTTACAGGAAAAATTGACCCGGAAACTGGTTTTGTTTTAGATGTGAAAGTATTAGCGGATATTATACTAGAAGAGGTAGAAATTCCGTTTGATCACAAGAACCTGAATCTGGATGTTCCGGAATTTCAGGATTTGAATCCAACAGCAGAAAATATAGCGGTTGTGATATGGAATAAAATTAGAAAAAGAATTCAGCCTGATTTTGACTTAGAAATCGTTTTGAATGAAACGGACCGCAATTTTGTAACTTATAAAGGAGAATAATAAATGTCATTAAAAATAGGAGATATAGTTCCGAATTTTACTGCAAAAGATAGTCATGGTGAACTTTTTGAAAGCCGAAATGTTTTAGGAAGAAAGCCACTTGTGATTTATTTTTACCCAAAAGATAATACGCCGGGTTGTACTACTGAGGCTTGCAGCTTTAGAGATCAATACGAAGATTTTAAAGATTTAGGTGCCGAAGTAATCGGGATAAGCAGTGATAGTGTAAAATCACATCACAAATTTGCCAAAAAACATGAATTGCCATTCATTTTGTTGTCTGATCAGGATAAAAGATTAAGACAGCTTTTTGGAGTAAAGAATAATTTATTTGGTTTGTTGCCGGGAAGAGTTACTTATATTATTGACAGAAATGGGGTTGTAATTTATATTTTTGATAATATGAATGCAGCAAAACACATTCCGAAAGCATTAGAGACCATTAAAGAATTAGTATTATAAATTACAATTAGAACACAACAATAATTAATTAAAATATTTGCCAAAAAAGAAAACTTATGGAACCAAAAATGTACCCTTTACAATTTGAACCAATTTTAAAAGAAAGAATCTGGGGAGGAGAAAAACTAAAAACTATTCTTAACAAACCAATTACTTCTAAAATAACTGGCGAAAGCTGGGAATTATCAACTGTAGAAGGAGACGTGAGTGTTGTGGCGAATGGTGAGTTGAAAGGGAAATCGTTAATGGAACTTATTGACGAATCACCAAATGAAATTCTGGGAACAGAAGTTTACAAACGTTTTGGAAAACAATTTCCGTTGCTTTTTAAATATTTAGATGCAAGAGAAGATCTTTCGATACAAGTTCATCCAAACGATAAATTGGCAAAAGAGCGTCATAATTCTTTTGGTAAAACAGAAATGTGGTATGTAACGCAAGCTGATGCCGATGCAAGAATTATTGTTGGTTTTAAAGAAAATTCCAGTAAAGAGGAATATTTAAAACACTTAAATGATAAAACGTTAGTTTCTATTTTAGATACTGTAAAAGCAAAGCCGGGAGATGTTTTCTTTTTAGAAACAGGGACCGTTCACGCGATTGGTGCAGGTTTGGTTGTAGCCGAAATTCAGCAAACATCTGATATTACGTATCGTTTGTACGATTTTGACCGTAAAGATGCACAGGGAAACACAAGAGAACTTCACGTAGATTTGGCGCTTGATGCTATTAATTATGATAAAGTAGATACACAGAAAAAATACGAGACAAAAACAAATACATCAAATGTTGTAGTTGATTGTCCTTATTTCACCACCAATTTTCTTCCTTTAGAAAATAAATTGGAAGTTTCTAAATCAGGAGCAAGTTTTACTGTTTATATGTGTATTGAAGGAAGTTTTGAAATTGAATACAATGGTTTTAAACAAACTTATATAAAAGGAGACACTATTTTGGTTCCTGCTGAGATTAATGCATTTATTTTGAATGGAAATGCTTCAATTTTAGAAATTTACATTTCATAGCACGTAATAAAAAGATTATATGTACTTTTGCAGTCGCAAATTAAAATTAAAATAAAAATGGCAAACGTTAAGAATTTAAAGAAAGACATCAATTTCGTATTAGGAGATATTATTGAGGCAATTTATTTATTTGAAATGTCTACAACAGGAAATCCTACTCCGGAAACGAATGCTTTGATCGACCAGGCAATCGCTGCTTTTGATACTTTGATCACAAAAGTGAATGCAAAGAACGTTGAAAACAAAAAAGCACACTTCAAACAAATAAATGTTGAATTGGAAGAAACTGCTAATCAATTGATTGCTAAAATCAACGAATTGTAAGCAAAAAAAAGTATAAAAAGTTTGATTTTTTATTTGGAAAAACGAAAAACAGGCTTATCTTTGCACCCGTAATGAGTCGCCAGCGTAGCTCAGTTGGCTAGAGCAGCTGATTTGTAATCAGCAGGTCGTGGGTTCGAGTCCCTCCGCCGGCTCAACATAAAACCATCACTGAAAAGTGATGGTTTTTTTGTTTAAATACTACAAGGGGATTTTTATTTTTTGAAGTTTTCGATAAACTATATTTGAAATAAAATTCCTACATTTGTGCTTTTTTACGCAAAGGATAAACAAATGGGGAATGTTTCGGTTTTTGAGAAAAGTGAATTTAAGATTGATAACTCTGTAAATGAATATGTAAAAGTATTGCCTAAAAAGCGTAATATTCTTGCTATTGTTGGTTTTACAGGTTTCGGAATAATGATTTTTACTGCACTTATTTTAATGTTGCAAGGACCTTTAATAGAAACCCTGACATCATCTACAGAAATTGTTGCACTACCCGGGCTGGTAAACTATTTTGCACTTGTGTTTGCTGCTTTTTGGTTTGTTTGTTTAATTGTGCTGCTTTTATATTTGTATTGCAAGCTTGTGATAAAAGTTGTAAAAGGATTTTAAGGTAGTTTGTTACTTAAATCTACACCTGTTTCTATCTTCCAAGTGTTTGATGCGCAGATGTAAAATGCCCCGATGACATTGCTGATAAAATTGAAATTTCACCTGCCAAGCATACAGCAACTGCTATTTCGGCAAGTTTCCCGCTTTTTCCGGGACCATAGCAATCCATTAATTCAAGACATTCTTTTTGTGTCGGAAACGAAGTTCCACCGCCAACAGTACCTACAATTATGTTAGACATGGTAATTGCACAGTACAAATCGTTATTTTCATCGATCTCCATTCTTGTAATTGCAGTAGCAGCCTCGCCGGTACAGGCAACATCTTGTCCGCATGCTATAAATAAAGCAGCAAGTGCATTAGCAGTCTGTGTTGCAATACCACTTGCGCCAACTTTTAAACACCCAGATGAGCTTATTTTCCATTGTTGGCATAATAGTTCTGCAGTTGTCTTAAGTACAGATTCAATGACATCTCTTTTTAATGTGATTTCGGCAGTGACTTTTTTTCCTCGAACTTTTGTGGTTAATGGAGTTACTTTTTTATCTCCCGATGTATTTCCTTCAATGGTCCAATAAACAGGTTCAATTGGGCAATTACTTAGAATATACTTGCAAATTTTATCTGTACAAATAGTAACCATATTTTGACCTGATGCATCTCCTGAAGTATATTCAAATTTGAGAATTAAAATATTTCCTTCTATGCTTATCCCCAAATCGTTAAGGACTGCATAATTACTGGTTTCGCGGGTTAAAATAGAGAATATTTCTTTGTTTTCTGATACCCAGGCAACAAATTTTGCCAGATCAATTAAATTTTTAAATTTGAATGTCGGTGTTCTTTGTACACCTTCCTGTAATGTAATTGCAGTAATTGTTCCAGATTCTCTGCAAGCTTTTGCGCCTCTGTTATAGGATGCAATTAAAGCTCCTTCGGTAGTGGCAAGAGGAACATAAAACGGGCCTTGAGCAGAACTTCCATTTATTAATAATGGACCAATAATTCCTGTAGGAATCTGGCTCATGCCGATATAATTCTCAATATTGCCTTTTAAGCTTTGATTGTCGTTAAATGTTTTTTCTCCAGACAAATAATCAACATTTGATTTTAAGTGCTGCCGAATAAAATTTAAACGTAATTCTTGTCCGTTTTTTGAGTACGGATCCTGTATAGGAACTTTTTCTAATTCTAAATTAGATTGTGGATGATAGGATTCTAGTTTTTCAATAGCTAATGAATTAATAAAATCATATTTTCCATAACTGATAATAATAAGTGGATTCTTCATAATTTATTGTTTTATGAAGCTAAGTTACTACAAAATAAAAATAAAATAATTATTAATTTTTACTTTTTAACATATAATTATTTAATTATCAGGTATTTATGATTTTTATATTAAAATATTAAAAAAAGGCAATAAAAAAATCCTGTTCTATTAATAAGAACAGGATGAAAAGGTATAAATAAAACAGCTGTTTTTTAGTTAAATTACTGATTTTTAACGTTGTGCAAAATTATTTTTGTTCTTCTTTTTTTATTTCAGCAACAAACTTGGTTAATTTTTTACCGTAAAGTGACTGTGCAACTTTTGGAGTCATTGATTTTTGAATAGTATCAAGAAACTTTACATTGATGTCATAAATTTCTGCCAAAGCAATATAAGGTGCTATTTCGTGATCTTTATGGTTTATTGCAAAGTTTGTGGCGTACAGATATCTTCTTTTGATATTCGACTGTTGTTTTGTATCTATGCTATCAACTGCTTTCTGGTCTTGTCTTTTTATTGCATTAAATTTTGATTCAACCAAAGAAAGGTTTTCGTCATTAAAGCGTGAATTGATTTTTTTGTATTCTTCGTATAATTCCTGATTTTTAGATCCGGTAATTTTAGCTCCGTAAATGAAATTGTCAAGGTTAGTGTCAATATTCATATCGCCTGGTTCAGCAAAGAATAAAATATTATTGTCTAATGAATTGGTTACTCCGCGATCAAGGAATAAATATAGTACTTCTGGTGATTCTAATTTAATATTACTTTCAAAAGACGAGTTTCCGTCTATTTTAATAGAGTCAATTGCAATAAGTGAAGTATCAACAACTCTTTGGATATATAAAGTTCCGTTTTTTAATCCTTTAATATTTCCTGTTAAGTGTAAACCGTCAGTAGATTCTTTTTTGCTGCATGATGCTAAAAGTGCAATCGCAGCAAAGGCAATAATTGATTTTTTCATTGGTTTTTAGATTTTGCTGCAAAATAAAGAAAATAGTTTGAATGTGAAGATGTAGCTGTTTAATTTTTAATAAAAATAAAATCCCAATCTATTTCTAAATTGGGATTTGTTTATTTTTTTAAAAATGAATCTGTTACATAGATAAATTATAGGCAGTTCCATTCTCGTGATAGTAAGTGTATTTATTGTCACATTCGTTGTTTCCGTAATCTACAATTCCATTCAAATAACCTCCCACAACTTGCAATTCTCCTTTTGAAATAAACTCGCAGGAGTATTTTTTAACTAATGTTTCTTTAACGGTCAATGTCAAAGTTCCTCCTTTTTCGGTGGTTACTGTGTGGGTTCCATCAGGTATTTCATAAATATTATCTTCTAATACGTATGGAGTATCAACACCTGCTGTTTGTTTTGTGGTAAACGTTCCTGAATTTAAAAAAACTCTTCCTTGTAAATCCGTAAATTTTCCGTTAGTTACTTTTCTTGTCCATTGTGGTACTGTGGCAATAGTTGTTGTGTTGGTATACTCAATTGTTCCTTCAAGTTTTAAACCTGCAATAGAGTAATTGATTCTTTCGATTGTCATTTTGCTTCCAGTCGTAATAATCGGGCCAGTAAGAGTAATTTTTAGTTTTCCCTTTCTTTCAAGCTGATTGATAGTACAGCCTGTGCCGTAATCTACTGTAAATACTTTTGGATAGGCTGTTCCGTTTGGCATTGCTACTGTAATTGAAGCGCAGGTTATTGGTCCGGTTTCAGTTGTTTTTGCAGTTTCGGCAGAAGCAGTTACTGATAAACCCGTTTTAACATCCATTTCGTTTGCTGCGTCAATTGCAACAGAAGCGCCAACGGCAGATGGATCTGTTTTATTAACAATATCATCACTGCTGGAGCAGGAAACATAAATCAGTGCTGTTGTACAAATAGTTAGGGTTAAAAGAATAATTTTCCTCATAGTGATTTTGGTTTAAGTTAGAAATAAGGGCTATCAAAAATAAGAAAAAAAAGAATTAGCAAAAAAAATCCTGTTGGCTTATTTACAGGATAGTATATAGAGATTTATGTGAAAATATTTTATAAAGGAATTGATTTTTTTTCTAACAAACTAGGTAATATTACTTTCATACAGCTTTGTCCTATTGTGCTGTAATCCCAATAACATTTATGCATTTTAATACTATTTAATGAAAAAAAGGTCACTAAACCGGAACGATCTGATGTGATTTCATAATTGATGTTTTCCGGAGTGAGTGCGATATCTTTTATACCAAATTCAGCTTCACCGCGTTTGTCATCCCTTCTAAAATTGGTTGAGAAAACGTCCAAAATAGAATAAACATTTATCCAATTTAGTTTATCTTTCATTACACTGCATCTTCTTTCGTAAAATATTGGGTAGTAAGCATTAATAAATTCGAATGGATTTCCGATGGTGATAAGAAGTTTCGTTAATTTTTGAATATTATCAGATGGAGGAATTTCTGCAATAGGAAAAAGGGCATCAATGGCAAGTATGCATCCAAAACTATAGGTGTGAAAATGAATTTCAGGATCAGGTTCGTTCTCTGCAATGTATTCAATTAACTGATCCAGATTCCCTAATAATATCTGACTTTGATCTCCATTTGTAATATAACTGTCGACACAGGAAAATTCGGTGGCAAGTGAAGTTAGTATTGTTTTAGATTTTGGTGCAAACAAAAGTACTAATGTAGTTATTGAAAGTATCGTCTTTCCAATAGCACTCAAGGTTTTATGGCTATTAGTAACACAAATTGTTTTTATATTAAAGAAGCGAAGAGCAGCATTAGTTTTTTCTATTAAGGTATCATTATTTGTGCTGTTTAAGATTATTTCAATGCATGCCGGGACTAAAAAAAGGATACATAATGAGATTGTAAATAACATTAGAAAAGCATACAAGGTTTGATATGGTCTGCTAAAGCCATCTCCATTGAATAATCGTAACGTAATCTGAGGGAATTTTTTTAGAATTAACGTAAATAAGAGTAGATTTTTTATAATGATATTATGACGTTCAAATCTATTAGTTAGAATTTGATGGTATTGAAAATCATACATTTTATAAATTAGTTCTCCTTCAATGTTTTTGTTGTCTTTATCCTTTCTGCTTTTTCTGTAAAGATTAACGACTGTACATTCTTTATCTATGGGATAGATTTTTTTTTCGATTTTAAGATAATAAAACGTGCCATCTGTTTTAAAACTTAATTCATTTTTAAGTCTTTCCACATATTTTTCGACTGTTTCGTTGTCAATAGATTGACCGAGACCTGTAATATAAATTCCTATTTTGTTTGACATTGGATTTGTTTTAAGTTTATGAAAACTTCAGGTTTCAGGAAAATTGCAAATCATTTTCAACCAAATTTTGCTATACTGGTTGAAAATTAAACAGTTCTATAGTATTTGCTCTTTGCTTTTCGTATATCTTTATATTTCTCCCAGTCAAATTTGGTTAAGAATTCTGAGGCTTTTTGGGCACCTCGAATGAAGAGATCAATTTTAGCATCTTCAGTCATATTGAAATTAAGCCAATTATGACCGCCCGTATCAATGTATCCTATCAGGTTTCGAAAATCGGGATTTTTTATTAAAAATTCTGAATCGTAACCATATCTTGCTGTGTCAAACATGGAACTAATTATATTGGTTATTTTTTCATTTTTATTAACTTCATTTTTGTCATAACCCAGTTTTACGCCAAAAGTAGGTGAGGCCGGCACAGTTAAATTTTCATGAAAAATATCAATCGGAAAATTTGAAATGATACCGCCATCCATAAAAATAACTTCAGATGGTACAGAAGTTCGTAACCCTGTGGCTTCATTCCATTTTTCCCAGGATTCAACACCTGTTGGAATGTTTTTAATTCTAAACGGACTAAAAAACAGAGGTATTGACATGGAGGCTCTCACAAAATCGGCTGGGTTTTGAACATCAGGATTTGAGTAAAACAAATCAATCATTTTAGGGAACACAATTTTACTTTCGGTAGTAATATCAGCAGTAATTATTGCCATATTACTCCAATGATCCGCTCTGGTGTATTCTTCTCTGTCGCCTTGTTGAACCTTATTTATTAAATACAATTTATTTTGATCTGAAACACCTTTCAAACGTAAAGCCTTTAAATCGGCATAATTTTTTATTCCTTTTTGTGAAAGAAGATTCGAAATCCATTGATAGAAATTATTGCCGGGATTCAATCCAAGATCATCTTTAAAATTATCCACTACCTGACATCCTTTCATTATTAATTTTAAGTTTCCCGAATCACTTAGTAAAGCATCGATAAATTCGCGTGCATCGTGATCTCCATCTACAAAATCATTTAAGTTTTTATTGCATAAACAGTCTAATATCCATTCTGATTTTTCGATATCGCAAGTTCCGGCAGCGGCCATAAGCATGGTGTTAATACTTCCGGCAGAAGTTCCGGCCAAACTTAAAAACCGAATACCCATTTGTTCTAAAACATAAACATAGCCAACTAAAGCAATTCCTAATACGCCACCTCCTTCCTGAACCAGATCAACATATTGGTTGTTATTGAGATCAATAATATCCGAAAATTTTTTACCATTTATTTCCTTTCTCAAATCTCTTAATATTGCTAAGACTTCTCCATTTTCAGTAAATTTTCTCTTATCCATAATATTTTTATTTAAATATTGATAATCAGTAACTTGTGATTTTTTTGAAGAAATAAAATTAGAGAAATAGTTATTTAAAAAATAGAGTATAAACACCCTTTTTTTAGAGGTGAATTATTGTTAAATAATTGATTGTAAGTTTTTTATAAATAAAAAAACCTGCAAGTATATTACTTGCAGGTTTTGTATTTAAAGTAGATTTAAAAAATCTTATTTGATCATTTCAAAACTTCTTTTTACGAAAGCTGTTAAAGCTTCTCCTTTTAGTAAATTTTGAGATAATTTAGCCAAATCTAAAGCTTGTTTTACCAAATGTTCCTGATGTGTTTTGTCTTCAGTATTTAAAATACTTGTGGCCAAATCAGAATTAGTATTTACTACTAAATTATACATTTCAGGCATATTACCCATTCCGAACATTCCGCCGCCGCCAGATTGGCTCATTTCTTTCATTCTACGCATAAATTCAGGTTGCGTAATAATAAACGGAGCTGCCTGGCTGTCCATAGCTTCTAACTGTACAGAATATGCTTTTGGAATATAAGCTTCTAATGAAGTTTTTAGCGTTTCTTTTTCTTCGTCAGATAACTTAGAAATTGTGTTTTCGTCTTTTTTGATCAAATTATCAATATGATCAGAGTCAACACGTACAAAAGTTACATCTTTATTATCACCTTCAATTTTTTGAATTAAGTGTGAGATAATCGGAGAATCTAAAAGTAATACTTCATATCCTTTATCTTTTGCAGTTTGAATATAAGAGTGCTGAGCATCTTTATTTCCTGCATAAAGAACTACCAGTTTTCCGTCTTTGTCGGTTTGGTTTTCTTTTAATTTCTCTTTTAATTCTTCAAGAGTAAAGTAAGTATCATCTACAGTTGGGTATAAAACAAATGCACCCGCTTTTTCGTAGAATTTATCTTCAGAAAGCATTCCGTATTCTAAAACGATTTTAATATCGTTCCATTTCGCTTCAAAATCAGCACGGTTTTCGTTGAATAATGCTTTTAATTTGTCAGCAACTTTACGTGTAATGTAGTTTGAGATTTTCTTAACCGCACCATCCGCTTGTAAGCCAGAACGAGAAACGTTCAAAGGAATATCCGGAGAATCGATAACCCCTTTTAGCATTGTCAAAAATTCAGGTACAATTCCTTCTACATTATCTGTAACGTAAACCTGGTTTTGGTACAATTGAATTTTATCTTTCTGAATTTGCATGTCAGAACCTAACTTAGGGAAATACAAAATTCCGGTTAAGTTAAACGGGTAATCTACATTTAGGTGAATGTTGAATAACGGATCTTCAAATTGCATTGGATACAACTCTCTGTAGAAGTTTTTATAATCTTCGTCAGATAATTCAGTTGGCTGTTTTGTCCATGCCGGGTTTGGATTATTGATGATATTATCTGTTTCAACAGTTTCGTTTACATAATCCTCAGGAGCATCTTCCGGTTTAGGAAGTGTTTCTGTTCTTGTTCCGAATTTAATCGGAATAGGCATAAATTTATTGTACTTATTTAATAAACCGCTGATTTTAGAATCTTCTAAAAATTCTAAAGAATCTTCGGCAACATGTAATATGATTTCAGTTCCGCGTGAAGTTTTGTCAGCTGGCTCTAAAGTAAATTCAGGACTTCCGTCGCATGTCCAATGTGCAGCCGGCTCGTCTTTGTATGATTTTGTAATAATTTCTACTTTTTCAGCAACCATAAAAGCAGAATAGAAACCAAGACCAAAGTGTCCGATAATTCCAGAATCTTTAGCAGAATCTTTGTATTTATCAAGGAACTCTTCGGCTCCTGAAAAAGCAACCTGATTGATGTATTTTTCTACTTCATCAGCAGTCATACCCAAACCCTGGTCGATAATGTGGATCTTTTTACCTTCTTTATCAACTTTGATTTCAATAATAGGATTTCCGTATTCTACTTTAGCTTCACCAATGCTAATTAGGTGTTTTAATTTTAAAGTAGCATCGGTTCCATTTGAAACCAATTCACGTAAGAAAATCTCGTGATCGCTGTATAAGAACTTTTTGATTAAGGGAAAGATGTTTTCTACTGAAACATTAATTTTACCTGTTGTCATATTTTATAAATTTAGTTTAACGTGATGATTTTCATTTCTTCAAATAGAATACCAATTGTTTTTAAGGTGACAAAATGGCGTAAGTGTTAATTTTGAAAGAAAATAATTAGATTTTAAAACCCAACTTATTTCAATGAATTGTATCTTTGTGGTACAATAATTGTTAAATGTGTAAGTATTAACTTAAAAAATATGTACAAAATGAAGAAAATCATTTTCATTTGCATGATCGCCACGATGTTTTTTGCGTGTAAATCATCTTCGTCAACTGCTTCAAATGAGGCAACTACGCTTTCGACTAAACTTGACAGACCCTCTCAGGTAGCGCTTAAAGGAAATTGGGTTCTTACCAATGTTTCTTACCCAGGTTCTGATTATATCAAGGTAAATTCTTTTGATCTTGCAGATTCTAAATGTTTCATTGGTAGTACCTGGAATTTTATTTCAAATAATAATAAAGGTACGATGACATTAAATGCTCCAAGTTGTACTGCATTTACATCTCCAATTGTATGGAGTATTAACAATCAGGGACTTTTTGTTCTTAAAATTGTAGATCCGGGATTAAAAGCAAAAAATGTAAAATCAGGATATTTGCTAAAAGTAGCAGGATTAACTGACAACTCTTTTCAGTTAATAGACAACATTAACGTTGGTGGACAAACTAAAGATGTAACTTACCAATTTCAAAGAGCTAATTAATATTAAAAAGAATAAAAGATGAAAAAGATAACAGTTTTAGGATTGAGTAGTTTACTTGTGTTAGTTAGTTTTTTTGCAAGTTGCGATTCAGTTAAAAATGCAAATAATACCCAAAAAGGTGCAGGAATTGGTGTAGTAGCCGGTGGACTTATTGGTGGTATTTTAGGAAATAATTTAGGAAAAGGCGGTAACGCTGCTTTAGGTGCTGCAATTGGTGCTGCCGTTGGTGGTGGAACTGGAGCTCTTATTGGAAACAAAATGGACAAACAAGCCCGTGAAATTGATCAGGCTTTACCAGGTGCAGATGTAGAAAGAGTAGGAGAAGGAATTCACTTAACTCTTAATGAAAATGCTGTACGTTTTGATACAAATAAATCTACTTTGACTACTCAGGCAAAAGCAAATTTAGATAAATTAGTTCCTGTATTTAATGATTACGGAGATACTGATATTCAAATTTTTGGTTATACTGATAATACAGGTAAACCAGAATATAACCTGACACTTTCTGGACAAAGAGCTGCGTCTGTACAGGCTTATTTGGTTTCAAAAGGTTTAAAATCAAGCCGTTTCAAAACTTCAGGTTTAGGAATTGCAGATCCTATTGCAACAAATGATACTCCGGAAGGAAGATCTCAAAACCGTCGTGTTGAGTTTTCAATTACTGCAAACGACAAGATGGTAAATGATGCCAAAGCAGAAGCTGGAAAATAATTTCCATCACAATATAATTTTAAAAAAGCTGTTTCAATTGAAGCAGCTTTTTTTTGACATTAGAAATTAAACATTGTAAATTTGCTCTCTCAATTATAACTCATGCTCGACATAAAAAATATTTCTTTTTCGTATACAGATAAATCGGTTATTAATAACGTTTCTTTTACCATAGAAAAAGGTCAGAATATTGCTATTATTGGCGAAAGTGGCTGCGGAAAAAGTACGCTGCTTAAACTTATGTATGGTTTATATGATCTTGATGAAGGTGAGATTTTCTATAATGAAAAACCTATTTTAGGCCCAAAATATAATTTAGTTCCAGGAATGCCTTTTATGAAATATCTGGCGCAGGATTTTGATTTGTCCCCGTTTGAAACCGTAGCAGAAAATGTTGGAAAGTTTCTTTCGAATGGTTTTGCAAATATGAAAAAACTTCGTGTTCAGGAATTATTGGAAATGGTTGAAATGGATCAATTCTCTAATGTAAAAGCAAAGTTTTTAAGTGGAGGACAACAGCAAAGGGTAGCATTGGTTCGTGTTTTGGCTTTAGAGCCGGAAGTTATTCTGCTTGATGAACCATTTAGCCAAATAGATGCTTTTCGTAAAAATGCTTTACGAAGAAATTTATTTCGATATTTAAAACAAAAAGGAATTACTGTTATTATTGCAACCCACGATAGTACAGATGCTTTATCGTTTGCTGATGAAGCAATTGTAATGCGAAACGGTGAAGTTGTCATAAAAGACAATCCAACAAAAATTTACGAGAACCCCGAAACTAAATATGTAGCCTCACTTTTTGGAGAGGTAAACGAAATTGCAACTCATTTATTAGTTTCTTACGAAGATGAAACGCATAAAACGCTGGTTTATCCGCACCAATTTAAAATGGTTCCCGAATCTAAATTGCCGGTAAAAATTCGTAGAACTTACTTTAGAGGAAATCATTATTTAATAGAATCGGTTTATAAAAGACAATTAGTATTTTTTGAAAGTGAAATTGATTTACCGCTTGAAGAGAATGTTTTTCTAGCCTTAAATTATTTATAAGAAACAAAGCCATAAACATCAAAATGTGTTTGTGGTTTTTTAATTTATTGCTGTTTTTTATTCCAAAATCTGCTTTTCTTTCAATAAAAAAATAATATCTACTTTATAATTAAACTTAATTAAATTGCTAATAACGAAAAAAATAGTAATTTGTACGCTTATGTTTTAAAGTATACTTAAATTTGCAATCCAAATTTTTAACAAATAATAAAAAGAATATGTATCATTCAAAAATAGCGGGCTTAGGATATTATGTTCCTTCAAATGTTGTCACCAATGATGATTTGTCTAAGTTAATTGATACCAATGATGAATGGATTCAGGAAAGAACCGGAATTCAGGAGCGAAGACATATTATTCGTGGAGAAGATACTACGACTTCAATGGGTGTAAAAGCAGCTAAAATTGCAATAGAACGTTCTGGCGTTGCCAAAGAAGATATTGATTTTGTAGTTTTTGCCACATTAAGCCCTGATTATTATTTTCCTGGCCCCGGAGTTTTAGTGCAACGTGATTTAGGATTAAGAACTGTAGGAGCATTAGATGTTAGAAACCAATGTTCGGGTTTTGTGTATGCGATTTCAGTTGCAGATCAATATATTAAAACCGGAATGTATAAAAACATTTTGGTAATTGGTTCAGAGGTTCATTCAACAGGACTGGATATGACAACCCGCGGACGTGGTGTTTCGGTAATTTTTGGAGATGGAGCAGGAGCAGCCGTTTTAAGCCGTGAAGAAGATTTAACAAAAGGAATTTTATCTACACACTTGCATTCAGAAGGACAACATGCCGAAGAATTGGCGTTGCAGGCACCAGGAATGGGAGCACGCTGGGTAACTGATATTTTGGCTGATAATGACCCAAATGACGAAAGTTATTATCCTTACATGAACGGACAATTTGTATTTAAAAATGCTGTAGTTCGTTTTGCTGAGGTAATTAATGAAGGTTTGGAAGCAAATGGCTTACAGGTTTCAGATATTGACATGCTGATTCCGCACCAGGCAAATTTGAGAATTTCTCAGTTTATTCAAAATAAGTTCAAATTATCGGATGATCAGGTGCACAATAATATTCAAAAGTATGGAAATACGACTGCAGCCTCTATTCCGATTGCTTTAACAGAAGCTTGGGAACAAGGAAAAATCAAATCTGGAGATACCGTTGTTTTAGCTGCTTTTGGAAGTGGATTTACGTGGGCAAGTGCTATTATTAAATGGTAGTTTGATTCGTTTTAAATAATATTTAAAAACCTGCTCTGGAATGGAGCAGGTTTTTTTATAATTTAGTATTTTGTTATGGAGTTTTACAGAAATGACAAACTAATTTAGAGTGTTTAATAAAATGAAAAAAAATCAACTAGAAATAGCGTGCTTTAATTATGAATCAGCGTTAATTGCTCAGGAAAACGGCGCAGATCGAATTGAGTTGTGCGAAAACATGCAGCTTGGCGGAACAACTCCAAATTCAATTTTGGTAGTCAAAGTACGCGAAAATCTGAGTATTAAAATGCATGTGATTATAAGACCTCGCGGTGGAAATTTCGTTTATTCTGATGAGGAACTTACAGAGATGAAGCAAGACATTAAGCAGTATAAAAAACTAGGCGTTGATGGTTTTGTTTTTGGAATTTTAAAAGAGGATGGAAGTGTCAACAAAAAGCAAAATAAAGAATTAGTGCACTTAGCGCATCCACTTTCCTGTACTTTTCATCGGGCTTTTGATGTAGTTAAGGATATTGAAAAATCGTTGGAAGATGTAATTGATTGTGGTTTTAAAACAATTTTGACTTCAGGACAGGGAATAAATGTAGAAGAGGGGATTTTTACTTTGGCCAAAATTCAGCAATTAGCAAAAGACAGAATTGAAATCATGCCTGGAGGAGGTTTGCGATCTTCAAATATTGAATTATTGCAGGAACAATTAGAACCTACATTTTATCATTCATCTGCCATTACCGGAAAGACTGAAACCGCCAATCCGGAAGAAATAAAAGAACTGAAGAATTTTTTATAAGGCGATTAATAAAACAAGAAAAGCCTGGAGTTGGCATGCTCCAGGCTTTTCTTTTCTACAAGAACTATTAAAATCTACTAATAAAAGAAGGATTTAAAACATTCCACCACCACCTTTATTAGTGTTGTCTTCTCTTTGTTTACGTTGCAGGTTTTTGATTTTTGCACCTCCAAAGTTGTATGTTAATCCTAAATAAACGGTTTGACTTTCCCATTTAAATTGTCCTGATTGTGGATAAGGATACATAGTGTCAAACGCATATTTCATTGTATTAAATACGTCATTGAAACGTAAACTGATATTCATCTTGTTGTCTAACAATGTATAACGTGAACCAATGTCCATTTTGTACATTTCATGACTATTATTTTGCAATCCGTCAACAGCACCTCTGTAAAAACCGAATAATAAAAAGCTTAAACGTTTATTTACTTTAAAGTTTGAGTTCATACGCCCGTTAAAAGCAGACACAGTAATTTTTCTTTCCAAAGGACTACTTGTTTTTGTCAGAGGATCATATAAAAACACAACACCTTGTTGGTTAATACTTGAGAAATCAATAGATGGCTGTATATCCCACCATTTTGTAATTTTATAATTAAATGAAACCTCAAAACCATAAGCTGTATTATGATCATAATTGGTGAAAGTCATAATCTGTTTTTCCTGGCTAGGATCTGCTTCATCAGGGTATAATATTCTGCTAATCTGATCATTGATACTTCTCACAAAAACGCCCGCAGTAAAACTTCCTTTTTCTAAAGTTTTAGTATAATTTACTTCCACAGAGTTTGTAAACTGAGGTCTTAACTCAGGATTTCCTAATGAAGTTACTAGCGGTGTAGAAAACTCACGAATAGGTTTTGTCTGCTCTAAGCTTGGGCGATCTACACGACGGCTGTAGCTAAATTGAAGTGTATTTTTCTCGTTCAGGTTATAAGTAAAATAAGCTGATGGGTATAAAGTAATGTAGTCATCATCAAATTTTTCAAGACCATGATTTAAATTGGCAGCTACTTTATAACTTTCGAAACGAGCACCTAACTGATAACTGAATTTTTTGTATTTCTGACCAAATGTTACGTATGCAGAATAAATATCAGTATCGTAAGTGTAGTCAGAAACCGGAAGTGCAGCAAGTGGGTTTCCGGTAATATAATCATTTCCTGTTCTTGTAATTCTGGCTTCGGCACCGGCTTCAAGAGTAGTTTTTTCGTTTAAGGGATTTACATAATCAACATTTACAGTGCTTAATTTACGAGTTCCTTTAATATAATCATCATAAATTACGCTATTGACAGTATTGTCAATTTTGGTTGACTGTGTATCAAAAGAAGCATTTTGAGTTTCTTTATTGTCGCTGTAATTTGCTTCAAAATCTAAAGTATGACCTTCTTTTTTAAAGATGTGTTTGAAAGCTAAATTATAAGTTCCCACCCGGTCCGGACCTGTATATTTTGATTTTTGATAAATGTTTGATATGTCAGAATCCGTTACATTATTGTAATCAATATCAGTGTTTACAAAACCTTTTCCATTCGATTTATTTTGATTAGTATAAATTGAAAGCGTATTATGATCGTTGATTAAATAGTCCATTCCAATTTTATACAGGTAAGAATCATTATCATTTACAACATCAATTTTTTGAACGATATCCTGATCTGCTCTTTTTATAAATCCATCATTATAATACGTCCCGAAATTTTGCCCCACATTTCCGAAGAAGTTTACTTTACCTGTTTTATAATTTAAATCTAATGATTGATTGTATTTTGCAGTTTCCCCAAAAGTGATTCCGCCGCTATAACTTCCGTTAAATCCGGTATTGGCATTCTTGTGTAATATGATATTGATAATTCCGGACATTCCTTCCGGATTGTATTTAGCACTTGGGTTTGTAATCAATTCAATTTTTTTGATTGAAGTTGATGGAATTTGTTTTAGCAATTGTGCCGGATCAATATTTGATGGTCTTCCGTCAATTAAAACACGCACATTATCATTTCCACGAAGTGAAAGTTTTCCGTCCTGATCAACATTAACAGAAGGAATATTGTTCATAATGTCTGATGCTGAAGCTCCCGCAGTAGTCAGATCTTTACCAACAGTAATTACTTTTCTATCGATTTTTTGTTCAATTGTTGAGCGTTCACTAACGATGTTCACGCCTTTTAGTTGAGTTGCTTCTTCCTCAAGAGAGATATTTACTGTTGCTGTTTTTTTGTTATCACTTAAAATAACAGAGCCAATATATTTTCTAAATCCAATGTACTGAATTTCGATAGTATAACTTTTTAAAGCTAAGTTTTTAATACTGAAATCTCCATTGTCATCGGTATTAACTCCGGAAACTACTTTTCCGTTATCTTTAATCGAAACTGTAGCATAAGAAATTGGTGTGTTAGTCGATTTTTCGATAATTTTTCCCGAGACTGTTCCTGAATTTTGGGCTTGTGCTGTTGTTATTACCCCTAGTAATACGAACAGAAAGAATTTTAATTTCATAGTTTAGTAAATGATTATTTTGATTGATTGATGATGATTTTTGTTTGTAATTTTCTTTGTATAATTATTTTTGATTTTCTAAGTAAGACTCTTTCCTTAACGATTTGTTACAGGAAAATATTAATTAAAAATTAAAATTTTCGTAGATACTCTATTTTATAAGAGATTAGCGTTTTAATTTTTTGATAATTTTAACAACTAAAACAATTCGTTTTTTGAGAAATTCGAATCGGGATATGTTATTTTATATCTTTTTCGTTTTCTGTAATTGGTGAATAAGCAGTATCTTTGCTCACTTTAAAAATAAGTTTACATGTCATTATCACAAATTCTTACACCTTCTATACAAAAATCAATACAAGCACTATTTGATGTTACTGTTGATAAAATCGAATTTCAAACTACCAGAAAAGAGTTTGAAGGCGATATTACAATGGTAATTTTTCCTTTGTTAAAAATGACTAAAAGCAATCCTGCTGAATTAGGAAATAAAATTGGGAATTATCTGGTTGAAAATGTAACCGAAGTGGCGCGCTTTAACGTTGTGTCTGGCTTTTTGAATATTGTAATTTCTGATAGTTATTATTTGAATTTCTTTAATGAAATCAAAGACAATTTAAAATTTGGATATGTAGCGCCGAATCCGAATGAAAAAGCAATTATGGTGGAATATTCTTCGCCAAATACTAATAAGCCTTTGCATTTAGGTCACGTTCGTAATAATTTATTAGGATATTCTGTTGCTGAGATTATTAAAGCTTCGGGTAAAAAAGTCTATAAAACCCAAATTATCAATGATCGTGGAATTCATATTTGCAAATCTATGCTTGCGTGGGAAAAATTCGGAAACGGAGAAACTCCTGAAAGTTCAAATTTAAAAGGCGATAAGTTAGTTGGTAAATATTATGTTGAATTTGATAAAGCTTATAAAGCCGAAATCAATCAATTAGTACAAGCAGGTAAAACCGAAGAAGAAGCAAAAAAACAAGCGCCAATTATTGTTGAAGCACAAGATATGCTGAAAAAATGGGAAGCTGGTGATGAAAAAGTAATAGATCTTTGGAAAATGATGAACCAATGGGTTTATGATGGTTTTGCTACCACTTATACCAATCTTGGAGTCAATTTTGATAAATATTACTACGAAAGCAATACTTATTTATTAGGAAAAGATGTTGTTCAGGTTGGGCTTGATAAAGGTGTTTTCGAAAAAGATCCGGATGGTTCAGTTTGGATTGATTTAACCGATGAAGGTTTAGATCGTAAAATTGTATTGCGTTCAGATGGAACTGCGGTTTATATGACGCAGGATATTGGAACTGCAATTCAGCGTGTAAAAGACATGCCGGATGTTGGTGGAATGGTTTACACAGTTGGTAATGAACAGGATTATCACTTTAAAGTTTTGTTTTTAATTTTGAAAAAACTTGGCTTTGACTGGGCTTCAAGTTTATATCATTTGTCATACGGAATGGTGGATTTACCATCAGGAAAAATGAAAAGCCGTGAAGGAACTGTTGTAGATGCTGATGATTTGATGCAGGATATGACAGATACAGCCAAACAAATTTCTGAAGGTTTAGGAAAACTGGATAGTTATTCTGCAGAAGAAAAAGCAAAACTATATAAAACGATTGGTCTTGGTGCTTTGAAATATTATATTTTAAAAGTAGATCCAAAAAAACGTATTTTATTTAATCCTGAAGAATCTGTTGATTTTGCCGGAAATACAGGCCCGTTTATACAATATACATACGCGAGAATCCAATCCATTATTCGTAAAGCTGATTTTGATTTTTCAGCTAAAACAGCAATAGAAGAGCTTCATGAAAAAGAAAAAGAATTGGTAAAACAAATTGAACTTTTCCCGGAAGTAATTCAAAATGCGGCGCAAAATCATAGTCCGGCCTTAATTGCAAATTACACGTATGATTTGGTAAAGGAATATAACTCATTCTATCAGTCAGTTCATATTTTAGGCGAAACAGATTTAACAAAAAAAATATTCAGAGTACAGCTTTCTCAAAAAGTGGCTGAGGTAATTAAAGCAGCATTTACTTTGCTAGGAATCGAAGTTCCGGAAAGAATGTAGAAATAAAATAATTTTATTTGAAGCCGATAGTTGAAAAACTATCGGCTTTTTTATGCTTAATAATTTAAAGTGTTATTTGTAAAATACTGTTAATTAGTAGATTAATTTTGTAAATCTATTTTTTTTGTAGTAATTTTATTATATGACTAAATAGTTCTATGATAGGGAACTTATTTTTTATTTTTATCTATTTTGAATTAGTAAGCTTTTAGTAAAAATAAAAGGTGAAACCGTCTGAAATAGGGATTTTAGACGGTTTTTTTATTTTTTTGAAACATCGAATATTCATAAATTCTTCCCGTAAAATTTTGTTAACACAAATTGATTCTCCTAATTAAATAAGTAAATTCATCTTTTTAATTTGTTAAACGCTGCTAAAATATTGTTAAAATTGTTATTTTTTAATAATTTGCATGAATAACCTTAAACAATATTAATGATGAAACAACAATTAAAAGGATTTATAGTATTTCTTTTAATGCTATCTCAATTAGCATTTTCACAAGAAAGAACTGTTTCGGGAACCGTTTCTGATAATGCAGGTATGCCAATTCCGGGTGTTACCGTATCAGTTAAGGGAACAAATAATGCAACACAAACTGATTTTGATGGTAAGTACTCCATAAAGGCTTCACCAGATCAAATTTTGTTATTTACCTACATCGGTATGAAAGCAAATGAAGAACCTGCATCATCTACTACAGTGAATGCAAAACTACTTGGAGACGCTATGGAACTCGAAGGCGTGGTTGTAGTAGCTTTCGGAACTCAAAAAAAATCTGAGATTACCGGTGCGGTTACTAAAATTGATGCCGCAGCTTTAGAAAATACTCAGGCCTCAAATGCAATTCAATCTTTAACCGGTAAAGTTTCGGGTGTGCAAATTAGTGCAAACTCAGGACAACCCGGAGATCCGCCTCAAGTACGTTTTAGAGGTATCGGATCAATTTCTTCCTCAAATACGCCATTGTATGTTGTAGATGGTTTTCCGTACAACGGAGATATAAATGCTATAGCCACTCAGGATATTGAATCTATCAGTTTCCTGAAAGATGCTTCATCAAACGCATTATACGGTAGCAGAGGAGCAAACGGAGTTATTATTGTTACAACAAAAAAAGGAAAAAAAGGGAAATTAAAAGTTACTTACGAAACTAAAATAGGGGTTAACTCAAGAGCTGTTCCTGAATATGATATGATTACTGATCCGGGAGATTATTATAAAACAGTCTATAACCGCATCAGAAATGGTTTAATTTACGACGGTGAAACAGCTGCCGATGCATCAACAATCGCAGCACAAACCTTAATCAGCGGAGATACCTATTCATTAGGCTATAATAATTACAATGTGCCAAGTGATCAGGTAATTAATCCTGCCACAGGACAATTTAATCCTAATGCCAGATTATTATATCACGATGACTGGGCTAAAGAATTATTTAGAGATGCAACAAGAACAGAACATTTTTTAAGTTTATCATCCAGTACAGATAATCTTAGTTCCTATTTATCTGTGGGGTATCTTAAAGATGAAGGATATACAATTAATTCAAATTTTAAACGCGCAACCGTTAGAGCAAATGTCGATTACAATGTTACCAGTAAAATAAAAGTGGGAACAAATTTAAACTTTGCCAATACAGATCAAAATGCACCAATATCTCAGGTGGGATCTGCTACTTATAGCAACCTATTTAGCTGGGCAAGAAATATTGCGCCAATTTATCCTGTTTGGGAAAGAGACGCCAGCGGAAATTTTGTAAATGACCAGGATGGTAATAGGGCTTATGATTTTAATGATTCAGGAGATCGTCCGTATGGAGCAAATCTTAATCCTTATGCCACAACATTATTAAATACAAATTTAAACGAAGAGAATAAATTTGGAGCAAGAGGATATGTTTCGATCGATTTTTTTAAAGATTTTAATTTTAGATATAATCTTGGATATGATTTATTGTCCGGATATTATTTAAATATCACTACTGGAGAAGGAGGAGATGATGAAGGTGTGAATGGTCGAAATTCTACCGCAACATCAAACGATTACACCATTACAAACCAGCAGCTTTTATCCTGGAAAAAAACATTCGGAAGTCATTCACTGGATATCCTTGTCGGACATGAATCATCTGATTACAAATCAAAAATGTTGGCGGGTCAAAAATCCGGAGCGGTTATTCCAAATTTACCTATTTTAAGCAACGGAACAAAATATGTATACGTAGATGGATATAACGATTTGTATAATGTTGAAGGTTATTTTTCAAGGTTAAACTATAATTACAAAGAAAAATATTTTATCAATGCCAGTTTTAGACGAGACGGATCGTCTGTATTTGCACCAGAAAACAGATGGGGTAATTTCTATGGTTTTGGAGCTGCCTGGTCGATAATGAAGGAATCTTTCTTCCCTAAGTCAAAAGTGATTACAAACTTAAGAATAAAAGGTAGTTATGGTGAACAAGGAAATGATAATATATTTTATCCGGGAACATCACAAATAAGCCATCGTTCTTATTTTGGAAGTGCACGAAATTACTATGCTTACCAAACCCAGTATGAAATTGTACCAGACGCTGATGGAAATGCAAGTGTTCTAACAGTATATCAGGGAAATAGGGATATTAAATGGGAGAAATCTGCCAATATGAATGTTGGTTTTGAAATTGAATTATTCAACAGAGTGAATATAGAAGCTGAATATTTTGAAAGAAAGGTGAGTGATTTAATTTATAATAAACCAAATTCGCCTTCAACAGGGGTTTCATTTGTTACTGAGAATGTCGGTGACATGAATAATAAAGGTGTAGAGGTTAATATAGGAATTGATGCCATTAAAACAGAAGATATTGACTTTAATATTTGGGTTAACGGAACTCATTATAAAAATGAAGTGACATCATTGCCAAGTCCATTTACAAACGGAATTTTTCGTTTTGAAGAGGGGGCTCCGGCTTACGCATTTTATTTGAGAGAATTTGCAGGCGTTGATAAAACAAATGGAGATGCACTATGGTATATGGATGTAAAAGATGCTTCCGGAAACGTAACTGGTCGAACCACAACAAATGTTTACGGAAATTCAACGCAATATTTAAGCGATAAAGATGCTAATCCGGATGTATATGGAGGGTTTGGAACAATCTTTAGATATAAAAACATAACATTCCAGGCTAGTTTTGCTTATCAATTTGGAGGATATATGTTTGATGGTGTTTATCAAACTGCCATGTATTCAGGTTCAGACAATATTGGACAAAATTATCACAAAGATGTACAAAAAGCATGGTCTGTTGATAATCCAAATTCTGATATTCCGAGAATTGATCATATTTCAACCTTACAAATGTCAGCTTCAGATTATTTCTTAATAAAATCAGATTATCTAAGCATACAGGATGTTTCCATATCATATGATTTTAAAAATAGCAGACTTGAAGATATCGGAATTCAATCTACTAAATTTAGTTTAATGGGTTCCAATTTAGCATTGTGGTCAGAAAGAAAAGGGATGGATCCAAGGTTAAATAATCTGGGGTCAAGAACCAATAATGGGCAATCCTTAAATGTATATGGAGTTATGAAAACTATTTCCTTTGGTTTAACAGTAAATTTTTAAGAACATGAGAAAATTAATTATACTTACATTGTCATTGTTCATATTCACAGGTTGTTCTGACGATTTTTTAGATACAGTGCCTGAGTCAACTATCAATGATGAACAACTTGCCACATCTGCTGCTGCAAATGCAGCGATTATAAACGGAGTTTATTCTGCACTTAGATCTTACGGATTATCGGTGTCTGGAAATCATGAAGATTATGGACACAAATCAATACTTGCAGCAACAGACATGATGTCGAATGATATGCTAATGACCAAATCAAGCTGGTATGGTTCTTTTTATAATTATTTGGGAAGACAACAAACAAACAGCAGATCGAGATTAGCGTGGAGTATCTACTATCCACAAATTAAAACAGTAAACGTGGTATTGACTGCGGTTCCGGCCGATGCTGCGACCGACGATGAGCTGAAGAAAATTAGAGGAGAGGCTTTGGCATTAAGAGGTTATTTTTATTTTATGTTAGCCCGCATGTATGGACCAACATATATTGGAAATGAAGATGAACTTTCTGTGCCGCTTTATACTCAGGTGACTCTAGAAGGTGCACCAAGATCAACTGTAGCAGAAGTGTATGCTGTCATTGAAAAAGATTTATTAGAATCTATTCAATTATTAGAAGGAATTCCAAGTGGAGGTGTTGCTGCTGTAAATCAAAGTGTTGCACAAGCATTTTTGGCTGATGTTTACCTGGAAATGGGGAAATATGCTGAAGCTGCACCACTTGCTAACGCCGCCAGACAAAATTATCCATTGTTATCAAAAAGTGTATGGTTAAATGGTTTTTACGATCTTACACTTAACGGAGATACCATGTGGGGTGCAACGATAACTTCTGCACAAAGTAGTTTTGTGGCCAGTTTCTTTTCTCATTTTGACAATACAAACGCTGATGGATATGCTGGAGGATTAGAAATTTATAAAAATATTGACAAAAATCTATATAATAGCATATCAGATACTGATTATAGAAAAACTGCTTTTGTTGCACCGGGCGGAAGTACAATATATCCTTCATTACCGGAATATGCTAATATAAAATTTAGAGATCCAACGGTTGATGCCGGCGATTATATTTATTTAAGATCTGCTGCAATGTATTATATAGAAGCTGAAGCTCTTGCAAAATCTGGAAATGAGCCTGGTGCAAGACAAGTTTTATATGATATTACTATAACAAGAGATCCATCATATGTCCTGTCTACCAATAGTGGAACAGCTTTAATAGATGAAATCATACTTCAAAAAAGGATTGAACTATGGGGCGAAGGATATGCCTGGTTTGATATGAAACGATTAAAGGTGCCGCTGACAAGAGATTATCCAGGCTCAAATCATGCAACCTTTGGGAAATTCAATATTCCTGTTGGAGATAACAGATTCATATTCCAAGTTCCTCAGGCAGAAATAGATGCCAATCCATTAATTGATCAAAGTCCATTATAAAGCACATTTATTTTTAAATAGAGAAGCCGATAGTTTTAAAACTATCGGCTTTATTTGTTATTATTTAAACGTATTATCCCTATAAATACTTTCAGTCTAACATTACTTTTGCATTTTATTATAGAAATAAATACAGATTTCAGTCTGTTAAAAATACCTCCTTATATTTATTTTTAACTATTTTGAATTAGTACCCTATTTAGTGAAGATTATAAAAGGACCACCGTTTAAATTGATTTTTGGACGGTTTTTTTTATGCATTTTCAAAGCTTGTAAGACGAAGAGATAGATAAAAATCATTATTTGTTTTTTGACGTAGAAAATCTTAAAAACTGTCATTTTTAGTTTTAATAGAAATTTGCTGTTAAAAAAATATCCCTACAAAATCAGAGCTTTTATTTATAATATAACTGCTTTGCTGAAAACATGTTACCATAAAACTCTTCTAAAAACTCAAAACAAAAAGTAATCTTTGGATTACTTTTTTAAATGTTAAATGATAATATTTTCTTGTTAAAATTATATTAATTTGATAAGTTGCGCTCAATTAATCAAAATGATAAAATAATGAAACAAAAAATGAAGGTATTTGGGATGCTTTTTTTTGCTTTTGCTATGCAGCTTACATTTGCACAAGAGAAAAAAATTACAGGAACCGTTTCAGACAATACAGGTATACCATTGCCGGGGGTAACTGTATTAATTAAAGGAACTCAAACTGGCGCGCAAACTGATTTTGATGGAAAATATGCAATTAAAGCGGAATCAAATCAAATTTTAATATTTAGTTATATCGGAATGAAAACGCAGGAAATTGCGGCAAGTTCCTCGGTTATTAATGTAAAATTAGCAGATGCTGCCGCACAAGAACTTGAAAGCGTTGTTGTAACTGCTTTTGGTATTAAGAGACAAAAAAAATCTTTGGGTTATGCTACGACAACTTTAAAATCAGAACAGCTTACGGCTGTAGTTAATACAAATCCATTTGAAACACTTTCAGGAAAAATTGCCGGGGTTGATATTACTGCACCCTCGCAGCCTGGAGCTTCTACTAAAGTTGTTATTCGTGGTTTGAATACCATAACAGGAAATTCAGGTCCTCTATATATTGTTGACGGATCTCCAATTAATAATACAGCAACAGGAACGAGTAATGACGGAGTTGCTTCTTCTAAAAGATCTTATGATTCAGGAAATGGTGTAAGTGATATTGATCCTAATAATATAGAAAGCATGACAGTTCTTAAAGGAGCTGCAGCATCTGCCTTATATGGTTCAAGAGCAGGTGGCGGAGTTATTATCATTACAACTAAAAAAGGAAAATCTAATTCAGGAATAAAAGTTGATATGCTTGCTTCAACAGAATTAAGCGAAGCAGCAAGAGTTTCTCACTTACAAAATCAATTTGGACAAGGCTGGAATGGTCTCGGATATTCAGGAACTAACACATACAGTAATGAAAATGGTTCTTGGGGACCTGCATTTAATGGAGAAGTGAGACCTTGGGGAACTGTATATAATAACAGTCAGCAAATTAAACCTTATGTTGGATTAAAAAATAATATTAGAGATTTTTACGATACAGGTTTATTATCTACACAATCGATAAATCTTAGCGGTGGAGGAGATGCTTCAGATTTCTCTTTGGTGTTTTCAAATGTAAATAGTGATGGAATTATACCAACTGATGCTGATTTATACAGAAAACAATCGTTAGGTTTTAATGGTGGTTTGAAATCGAAAAAATTCACATTGAGAACCGCGTTGAATTATGTTTACAAAAATCAAAGTGCTGTAAACACAGGACAAGGTGATGATGCTGGTCAAGGATCCACATTACAACAGGATTTACTGCAAATTCCGAGAGATATTAGTGTAGTAGATTTAAGAGATTATAAAGGAAATATTTTTAATACTCCGGATTATTATTTCACTCCTTATTCTTCAAATCCTTATTTCTCAATTAATGAGAACAGCACAAAAATATATGGAAATAATATTTTTGGAAACGTAAATTTAAGTTATAAAATTACAGATAAAATTACAGCTTCATGGCAAGTGGGCGGTAACTTAAGACAAGAAAGATTGAAAAGTTACGGAGCTATTGTAGATTATCTTCCAGGAACTCCACAGGCTATTGCAAAAACCAATAAAGTTGTAGGTGGAGTTACAGAAGGCAGATCTGAATATAGTGAGTTTGATACATTTTTCAATGTTAACTATAATACTAATTTAGGAGAGAATTGGAATTTTAATCTTTTAGGAGGTTTCAACTATAACAAAAGGGAATCTGATGAATTAACAAATTCAATAACAAATCTTGGAGTTGCTAATTACTATGAGCTTTCAAACACTCCATTTAGAGCAAAAATTTTGCAAACTAACACTTTAAGAAAAACCGGGGCGGTTTATGCATCTGCAGAGTTTGCTTTCAAAAATAAATATTTTGCTACATTAACGGGCAGGGAAGACATTACATCTACTTTACCGATTGGCAACAATGCCTATTTTTACCCAGCTTTATCTTTAGGTGCTATCGTAATTGATAATGGGGATACTTTTTTAAAATTAAGAGGTTCAGCTTCTAAAATTGCAAATGATACTAGTCCTTATTCAACTGAAAACTCATATGTTTCAGGGGTTGCTTCTGCTAATTTTGGACAAATTTTATCTCCGCTTGGAGGTATTAGTTACTATGAAGCCGCAGGAAAACTTGGTAATTCGGAATTAAAGCCAGAAACTACAATTGAATATGAAGTTGGAGCAGAAGGATCATTTTTCAAAAACAGAATCAGTTACGATATTGCCTTATATCATAAAACAACTTCTGATTTGATTGTGAACTTGCCTTTGGATCCCTCAACCGGATTTACAACTAAGGCGATTAATGCCGGAGATCTTGTAAATAAAGGTATTGAGCTTTCTATTACTGGAAGTCCAATCAAAAATACAGATTTCTCATGGAGCGTGACTTACACTTTTACTAAAAACCTTAATGAAGTTACTAAACTAGCTGATGGTTTTGACCGAATTGATTTAGCAACGGCCTATGGAATTACTTATTCGGCTGCTAAAGGAGAGCCAATAGGTACATTTTATTCGCAAGTTCCAAAAATTAATGCTGCAGGACAATATGTAGTAAACGCAGATACAGGATTGTATGAAGTAAGTGGTGATCTTCAAAAAAATGGGAATTCGCAACGTGATTTTGTAATGGGACTTCAAAATACTTTCAAATACAAAAACTTTAATCTAGGGTTCTCATTAGACTGGAAACAAGGGGGTGAATTTTATTCATATACTAAAAGACTATCTCATTTCACAGGAAATGGTATTGAAACTACTTATAATGACAGAAATCCATTTATTGTTCCTAATTCTGTTAATGAACACATTGATGTTGTAAAAGATGTTGTAACAAATGAAGAAAAAAAAGTTATCACTTATACAGAAAACACAACTCCTATAGCTTGGGATAAAGTATCTACCTTTTACAATACCTCAAATAATCCGGGCATCGAACCAACTCATGTAATTGATAAAACATACATAAGATTAAGAGAAATTAATTTGACTTACAACTTCTCTTCTGATTTTACCAAAAATATCGGATTAAACAAAATGTCACTTGGTATTTATGGAAGAAACTTATTCATGTGGACTCCGGGAGATAATCCATATACAGATCCTGAAGTAGGAACTTATGGAACTGGTGTACTTTCAGACTTTGGAGAATTTGGATCTAACCCTTCGCAAAGATCTTTAGGTGGAGTTTTAAAATTATCATTCTAAAATTATATAGAAAAATGAAAAAAATAGCAACATTAATTACAGTACTATTCTTATTAGTCTCATGTGATGAAACATTTGATATTAATAGAAATCCCGATACTTTGCCTTCCGGACAAGCAAATAGTACTATCCTTCCTGCAGGTATAGTTGGTCTTGCAGGTGCGCAAGGATCTTATTACGCTTTAATTGGCGGATTTTGGTCTCAATTTTGGACACAAAATAATACTTCCAATCAATATAAAAATGTTGATTCTTATACTATTGGAACAAACGATTATCAACCAGCATGGACTGCTATGTACGATGCTTTGAATGATATCAGAGTTGTAAAAACACAGGCATTAGCAGAAGAAAACTGGAATTATTACTTAATGGCAACAATTCTTGAAGTAGAAGGCTCTCAGGTAATGACCGATTTATATGATGCTATTCCGTACGCTGAAGCAAATAATATAAATATTTTGCAGCCAAAATTCAATACAGGCAAAGAAACATACAATCTGATGATTGCTGATTTAAAATTAGCGCTGTCAAAAGATTTAAGTTCCTCTAAAGGAATTGCACCTGCAGCTGATGATTTACTTTTTAAAGGTGAAATGGCTAACTGGACAAAATTTGGTAATACTTTATTGCTAAAATTACACATGAGATTAACAGCAGCTGACCCGGCACTAGCAGAATCAGGAATAAAAGCATTAATCGATTCAGGTGCCCAATTTTTAGATGTTGACGCCGCATTGACTCAATTTGTAGATGCAGCCGATCAAAGTAATCCATTATATGAGTCTGACAGAAGAAAATTAAATAGTACTTTAAACCTGAAAGCTAGTAAAACATTGTACTCTTATCTACAAGTTAACGCTGACCCTCGTTTAAATAAATATTATGGAGCCGGAAGTCCAAATAATCAAGGTGATTTTGAAAATAAAGCAATCAATCTTTCTCAAGTATTATTAAGTCCGCTAACACCTGTATTTTTTATCAGTAAGGAAGAGAGTAGTTTTTTACAAGCAGAAGCACTTACAAGATATTATGATGGAGCGGGAGCTAAAGCTAAATATGATCTAGGTGTTCAGGCCTCAATGACAAGATTTGGTGGAAACGCAGATACATTTGTTGCTGCCGGAGGTAAATACGAATTTCCAGCAACAGGGACTGCCGCGCAAATTGAGGCAATTATTACTCAAAAATGGATTGCAAGTTTTCCCGGAAATGGATATGAATCTTTCCTGGAGCAAAACAGAACCGGATACCCGAAAATATCTAATGTTTCTCAAGTAAGTGAATCTTATATTCCTGGACAATTTGCAGTATCTGTAGAAAATGTAACAGGAGGGAAATTCCCAAAAAGGATTGTTTTGCCTAGTATCGTAAAATCAAGAAATCCAAATGCACCGGCTTTACAGGCAATAACGGCTCCGGTATGGTGGAATGTTAACTAAAAAAAGCAAAAAATGAAAAAAATATTTATACTAGCAATGATAGTTTCCGGACTATTGTTTACTTCTTGTGAAACAGATTCTACAGATCACGTATCGCAAATAACGCATTACGCAAATATGTCCATGAATGGTGATGCGCTCGTTGTTTTAACGCAAGGCGAAATATATACAGAACAAGGGGCTGAAGCTGAATCTAGTGGAGAAAAATTAGATGTTAAAATTGATGGTACAGTTGATACAAGTAAACCAGCTGTATATAAAATTAAATACGCTGCAATAAATAGTGATGGATTTCCAGCTTATATAACACGTACCGTAATTGTTTTAAGTGAACAACCCAGTTCAATAGATTTATCCGGCACTTTTGTGAGAAGCGGTAACAACAATATTGTCACAAAACTGGGTGATAGAAAGTACAAATGCGATAATGCTACGGGATTTGATGTTAATGATAATAAAATAACTTTAGAATTCTATAATGTAGATGATAAACAAATTTATGCGCCATATCAGGAAAAAACTTCTACATCTGGTATTTCTGCAGAAAGCAACAACGGAATTATAACAGACCCAAACCATTGGCAATGGTCTATTATTGCTTCATCAACCTTTGGAACAGCAGATAGAAAATTTACACGATCAAATTAAAATTTTTGAAATGAAAAAAATAAAACAATTTACAACAAGCATAATTGCAACAGTACTTATACTTTCTTCATTTATGGCTTGTGACGAAGTTGGTGAAACTACTACGGGAGGAACATCAGCTAAAAATTTGGCAGGTGAATGGTTTATTGATGCGTCTGACACATCTGGAAAAGTTTCGGAACACGAATTATTTTCTACTTATAATACGGCGGTCAACAATAATACTTTGTGGTTAGATGATCAGAATTCGTTTAAAAAATTCAAAATCAAAGTTACTTTTGAGAAAGACGGTTCATTTTCAGCTTCATCTGCTTCAAATGAATATGGTTCTGTAACAGTAACTATTACAAATGGTAAAGTTGAAAAGGAAGCTGCTGTTTCCAAAGGAGGTCATAAAGTTGATAAGATTTCCTTTAAAGCAGAATTCAGTAATGAGCCAGGAGTATTTTATTCTTATGAAGGAAGTAGAAGAACTGGTTTTAGTGAGGATGAATAACAATGGGTTAAATTTTGAGGTTGCAAAGTCTTAGGTTTCATTAAATAAAAAAAGCCGATAGTTCCAGAACTATCGGCTTTTTGCAACTAACTCAAATATTTTTATTTTACAAACTTGTTGATGATTGCATCAGTTTCATCTTTTGTAGCATTTGGTTTCAAATCAAACAAAAGAGAATAAAGTGCTTTTCTGTCCACTTTAGCTTCCAGGTTTAGGTCTTGGTGTCTGTCAAAAAGAGTTTGCCATTTGTCACGAACATTTTTCCAAAGGGCACTATTTTCTTTCCACCATTTTTGACCGGCAATACATTTAATGTCCGGAACTTTAGTATAAATATCCATTCCTTTTTCTTCTGCTAATAAAACATCTTTTCCGCTTTCATCTCTAATGAGTTTAGCGTTGTCTTGTTCGTGGTTCCAACCTGTAGCAGTGATTTCGTGAATGTTTCTTCTTTTTAATACATTATAGTCGTTACGTTTTGTTTGTTCTCTTCTTGGCAGAGGAGCATCAGCAACGTTTGACCAGTAATTTTCTCCATCAACATGTACCCAAGTTGAAGATCCTTCATATCTTGGACTATCGTCTACTTGAAATACTTTTTGAGTCCATTGACCTTTAACGGCTTTCTTGTCTAATTTTTTATATTTCCAAGAGGTGCCCTTGTCAAATGAATATAAGTCTGTGTTTTCATAAAGCCAGTCTTGTCTCCAGTGTTTGATAATCATGTCGTCACTTACAATCAATAAGTGTTGCATTACGATTTTGTTTGGAGTGTCTTCAAGTAACTCTACCCATTCCAATGCAGATTCGTGTTTAGTTTCTGAAGGCTTATAAGTAAGAGAATCCTTTGGGTATTGAAAAGTTTCAGTAAAATTGAATTTTACTTCATAACAACCACACATCGATTTAATCGATTTAATGTCTTGTTGCTTTTTATCCTGACTAAAGCCAAGACTGCACGCCAAAGCCATTACGGCTGAAAAATAAAGACTTTTTGAAATCATAACTTAAATTGTTTTGTTTTTAATTTTCGCAAATATATACATTTTATTTAGAACAAATAAAAATAGTTTATATATTTGCGCCATTATTAAGACTGAATAAAAATAATGAAAATTAAAATTACTCTTTTTGCTGCGTTTCTTTTTTGTCAGATTTCTGTTGCTCAGGAAGAGAAAAAAGACAGTACTGCCACAAATGAATTATCAGAAGTTAAGGTTGTTACAGGAACAAGAACTGAGAGGGTACTTTCGTCATTGCCACTGCCGATGATAGTAATTACATCTGAGGCAATTGCAAAAACAGGTGTTACAAGATTAAATGAAATTCTAAATGAACAGACGGGAATTATTTTGATTCCAGACGAAAGCGGATTTGAAGGGGTTCAGATGCAAGGCTTAGATGCGGCGTATACAATGATTCTTATTGATGGAGTTCCGCTTGTTGGAAGAAGTTCAGGAGTTTTAGATTTATCACGGGTTTCTGTTGGAAATATAGAGAGAATTGAGATTGTAAAAGGTGCTTCATCTGCTTTATATGGTTCAGAAGCAATGGGTGGAGTAATTAATGTAATTACAAAAAGACTTAAAAAAGATATGTTTTCAGGCAATCTTTCTTATCGATATGCTTCGTTCAATACCAATGATGCAAACGCTAATTTACTTTGGAAGAAGAAAAAGTTTGCAGCGAACTTATTTACTAATTTTTATTCTACTGATGGATATGATTTAGATAAAAGTACATGGTTGAAAAATGTTGAAAAATATCACAACACGACTATTCAGCCGAAAATATATTACGATTTTTCAGAAAATCTTAAACTAACTGTTAGTAATCGTTTTTTTAATCAAAAAATAGATAACAAAGCTTTAATTGAATCTGAAAAATATACGGGTGATGCAAAGGAAAATGAATGGAATTCTCAAATTAAATTAGAACATAGATGGAATTCTAAATTATATTGGGAATATGAATTGTATGCTACCAATTATAAAAATGATGCATTTCTAAATGATCCTAACAATGTACTTTTTGATCGAACTTATTATAATCAATGGCTTTTTAGACCAGAACTTAGAACAACCTGGTCGATAAATAATGACAAATTAACGGCAGGAGTTGGATTAAATTATGAAAGCTTGGATCGTACCTATTTTGCCAAAGATGTTAAGTTTAACTCTCAATATGTATACTTGCAATATGATTATAATCCGACAGAAAAACTAAATTTTCTTGCGGGATTTAGATATGATAATCACAGTGAATATGAATCTCAATTAAGTCCGAAATTAGCAGTAAATTATAAATTTAACAATAGCTTTTCCTTAAAAGGTTCAGTCGGATATGGTTATAAAGCACCAGATTTCCGCCAGTTGTTTTTCGACTTTACTAATCCATCAGTGGGATATACTGTATTAGGTTACAACATTGCTGAAGACCGTCTGAATCAACTTGATACGCAAGGTCAGCTTTTATATAGAGTTGAAGGCATAAGTTTTAATAAACCATTGGAAGCAGAAAGTTCTGTTAACTTTAATTTTGGAACTTTTTACAAGAAAAATAAATTAAGATTAGACATAAATGCTTTCTATAATTCAATATCTAATTTAATTGATACTAGAGTAGTAGCACAAAAAACAAATGGACAAAATGTTTTTAGTTACTTCAATATTAGTAAAATTTTTACTTACGGTGTTGAGTATAATTCTACCTACGATTTTACGAAAGAATTTTCAGTATCACTGGGATATCAATATTTAATAGCTAAAGATAAATCTGTTATTGACAATTTTGAAGATTATCAATATATCCGCAATGACCAATTGCAAACAATTCAAATTAATAAATCAGATTATTTCGGATTATACAATAGATCCAAGCATACGGCCAACATTAAATTTGATTACAATATTTCAAAAATAAAAACAGATATCAATTTGCGTATTTTCTATAGAAGTAAATACGGGATGTTTGATAGTAATGCAAATCAAATTCTTGACAAGTACGACCAATTTGTTGGGGATTATTTTATAACCAATTTGTCAATTTCAAAATGCATTACCGATAAATTAATACTTCAGGTCGGAGCTAATAATTTACTTGATTTTACAGATCCGGGTGAAATTACTAATCTGGCAGGAAGGCAGCTTTTTGCACGAATTCAATATAATTTTTAATAAACATTTATTTAAACACCTTTACCATGAAAACAAAATTTTTAAAACTTTCTCTTTTAGCATTAATGATTTTTACTGCATCTTGTAGTAGTGATGATGATAAAAACGATACAATTCCAGCAGTTGAAACTGTAAAAGTTTCAGATCTTTATGCTCCCCAAACAGGAGGACAAGGACAAGCAGTTGGTGGTGCATTTACAAAATTCAGTTTTTCTGAAAACAAAATCGTGACAAACGATAATTGGGATATTGCTTTCCGCGGAACTACAATTATTGTAAATGGAGGAGACGAAATTGGTATTACAGATGAACCAACAAGAACAGGATCTGGTGCTGTAAGTATCGTTTCTGGTACATTTGCTAGTGTAACTGCATTTCCAGCAGCAACAACTTTCCAACAAGATGGTGCGACTGTTTATGCAATTCCGACAGGTAGTGGAAACGGATGGTACAACTATAATACTTCAACAAACATTATTTCTCCACTTGCAGGAAAAGTATTTGTAGTAAAAACACATGATGGTAAATATGCAAAATTCGAAATTTTAAGCTACTATCAAGGTGCACCTGCAAATCCAGATCCAGCAACAGCTGTAGCAAGATATTTCACATTCAATTTTGCTTACCAGGCTAATAGCACAACTACATTCTAAGAAATATTTTGTTGTAGTGAAATAATAAACAACATTCAAAAATTCAGTTAATCATTAGCTTTGTTTTTTTATTTTTTTTTGAGAGAGGTCAGATTTATCTGACCTCTTTTTTTATTGTTAAAAAGAATAATAAATTAAGGTTTAATTCTATCTTTGCAGGTATTTTTTATAAGGAATTAACAAAAATTAAGATGAAATTTTTGTGAGTCTATTCTTCAAAATTTATAATTACTAAGTGAACACAAAATCATATTTTTTTCAGTCTTTTGCCATTGTTGCATTAGCATTTATAGCTTTTATAGGATTTAAACAAGTGTTGCCGAATAAGATATTTCCGGACAGCAAGATCGATTCTAAAAGTGTACTTATAGACAGCCTGCTTCTGGAGTCGGTTGCAAATGATTCCTTATCTGAAGAAAGCGACAGTATTGTCGAAATGGAGAAAAAGGAAGCTCAGGAAAAAATTGTTTTTGATGCAACAGAAGGAATTGAATTTCCAACAGAAACTTTTGAAAACTATAAAGGATATCAATACCTGATCTCTTTTTACGAGAAATTATATCAGTTAGAAAAAAATCCACAAGCCAAAGTAAGGATTGCTTATTACGGCGATTCGATGACCGATGGTGATTTAATTGTTCAGGATGTTCGAAATAATTATCAGGAACGTTTTGGAGGAAACGGAGTTGGTTTCGTTTCTATAACTTCAGAATCTGCTGCGTCCAGAGGCTCGGTGAAATCGTCTTATTCTAAAAACTGGAAAGCACAATCGTATCTCAATGTAAAACATCCAATAAATCCTTTTGGTGTAAACGGGCACGTTTTCTTTGCAAATGATAAAACAAATCCAACCTGGGTGCAATACGAAGCCGGACTTAATAAACACGTATCTGTATTAGATAATCCAACTTTGTTTTACGGAAAATCGCATCGAAAAGGAAATGTCAATTTTATTATAGGAAAAGATACATTGCGAAAAAATCTAGTTCCAAATAACTTAGTCAATACCCTAAAAGTAACGTCAGGAAGTATCAAAGCCTTTAAGGCCAATTTCGTTCAGGCAGATTCAATTCCTATTTATGGTTTTAATTTTGATAACGGAAGCGGAGTTCATGTAGATAACTTCTCGCAAAGAGGAAATTCCGGGTTGCCAATTTCTATGTTTGATGCCGATGTGATGCAGGCTTTTAATAACCATTTAAAGTATGATCTGGTTGTACTTCATTACGGAACAAATGTGTTAAATTACGGAACCAAAAATTATTCATGGTACGAAAAAGGAATGAAAAAAACCGTAAATAAAATCAAAGAATCTTTTCCGGGAGTTTCTATATTAATTGTTTCAACCGCTGATAAATCAACCAAATATGATTTGGAAATGAAAACAGATTCGGCCGTTGTTCCTTTAATGAAGGCACAAAAAAGATATTCACTTGAAACTGAGTCGGGATTTGTAAATTTATACACACTAATGGGCGGAGACGGATCGATGGTGAAATGGGTTGATGAAGCTCCGGCAAAAGCCAATAAAGATTACACACATTTTAATCAACGCGGTGCAAAAGCAATTGGTAATTTATTGTATGATCAGCTAAACAAAGGATACGAACAATATAAAGCGCTGCGCGAAAAACGCGATGTTGCCGCTAAACCCAGAACAGTCAGAAGAGCGAAAGCAGATTCTGTATCTGTTAAAAAAGATAGTGTAAATGAATAAACTTATTATCCTCTTTTGTTGTCTTTTCTTCTCGATAAATAATCAGGCGCAAAAGTCAGTCTCACTTTTAATAACTAAAAATATGATTAGTAAAATCGATAGCGCAACGATTGAATCTTACATGGGTAATCACATTTATAATGCAAAAGTATTAGAAAGTGTTTTTAAAAGATTAAAAGAAAACGAAGGCGATAATAAACAAAAAATAAATATTGTACATATTGGCGACTCTCACATTCAGGGAGATTTAATGACCAATAAAATTAGAAAAATTTTGCAGCAGCAATTCGGAAATGCAGGCCGTGGTTTTGTTTTTCCGTATCAACTGGCAAAAACAAACGGATCTTACAACGAAAGATTTTACTCTAACAGAAGTTGGGAAAGTTACAGAAATATTTATCCGGTAAAAAACAGGCCGGTTGGCTTAAGCGGAATTGGATTGTGGAGAGATAATGGTGGTTTTGCAGTACAATTGAATATAAAAGATGCGGCTTACAAATTCAATTCTATCCATATTATTACGCCTCAAAACCAGAATATGTTTGATTTGGCAATATCATCTCAAACCAATATTATTCAGTCGACAGAGCGAAAAGTAATTACACATAAAATTAAAAAGGGAGAAGCAATTTCGGTAATTGCGGATAAATACAATATTTCTGTAGCGGAAATAAAAAGAGCAAATAATCTGAAATCAAATAATATTCGTGCCGGAAGAACTTTGAAAATTCCAACAAACGAAACAAAACCGAAAGAGATTAAAAACTCTGAATTTGTTCCGTTAAATCTGGAATCTGACGCATTTTCTCATTATTATAAATCAGAGAAAGCATTAGATAAAATTTACCTGATTCCAAATAAAGAGGCATCAGAATTTGAGCTTAACGGACTTATTTTAGAGAAAGATGCTCCGGGAATAACCTATAGCGGAATTGGAGTAAACGGAGCTAAATTCTCTGATTACAATAAATATCCTTTGTTTTTTGAACAGTTAAAATGTCTACATCCTGACTTGTTGATTTTTTCTCTCGGAACAAATGAAAGTTACGACAATATGGAAGCTTCGGCTTATATCAGACAATTACGCGAATTTATAAGTAATCTGAAAGATCAAAAAATTGATGTTCCGATAATTGTTATGACACCTCCGCCATCACTGCACAGAGGAAGAAAACCAAATGTGTATGTTAAAGATTATGCAGAACGAATTAATAGTTCTGCAGAAAAAGATGATTTTGCAGTTTGGGATTTGTACGATGAATTTGGTGGAATAACAGGAGTTCGAAAATTAAGAGCAGAAGGATTAATAGGTCCCGATTTTGTCCATTATTCTAAAAAAGGATACGAAAAACAAGCAAAGTTGTTTGCTGAAGCATTTTTAAACGCATACGATAATTTTAAATCAAAAAAGTAAGTTGATAACAAGTAATAGCATAAATAATTGGTTTGTTCAGAATTTTGGAGAAATTACATTAGAGCAAGTCAAAAATTGGTTCATATATAATCCCGACGAAAAATTATTATTCAATACAGGATTGTTTCTTGGGTTGTTTTTAGTTTTCTATTTTGTCTACGCCTTTTTACGTAAAACATTTTATTTACGATTAACCTACGTTATTCTGTTCTCGCTTTTCTTTTACTATAAGTCAAGCGGAATTTACTTTTTACTTTTATTGCTTTCTTCGGTCGTAGATTATGGCTTGAGTCAGATTATTTATAGAGAAACAAAAGATAGCACCAAGAAAATATATCTGGTTATAAGTGTGATCCTGAACTTAGGATTGCTTGGTTATTTCAAGTATATGAATTTTATGATTGTCACTTACAATGATATGTTCAGCGGTCATTTTGCTTTGCATAATATTTTTCTTCCTGTCGGAATTTCGTTTTATACTTTTCAGTCGATGAGTTATATTATTGAGATTTATCGTGAAGAAATCAAGCCAACAAAAAACTATATCGAATATTTATTTTTCGTTTCGTTTTTTCCGCAATTAGTGGCAGGACCAATTGTTAGGGCAAAAGATTTTTTACCACAGATTTACCAAAAATTAAATCTGACGAAACAAGACGTAAACAACGCTTTGTTTCTTATTATTGGCGGATTAATTAAGAAAACGGTAATTTCAAATTACATTTCGATAAACTTCGTAGACCGTGTTTTTGATACGCCGATGACCTATACTTCTTTCGAAAATTTAATGGCGTCTTACGGATATGCTATCCAGATTTACTGTGACTTTTCAGGATATTCAGATATGGCCATCGGAATCGCTTTGTTATTAGGATTTAAATTACCAGCCAATTTTAGAACGCCTTATAAATCTGTATCGATTACAGATTTCTGGAGAAGATGGCACATTTCATTATCAACCTGGCTTAAGGATTTCTTGTATATTTCTATTGGAGGAAACAGAAAAGGCACATTTGCAGGATATTTATTTCCAAGTTTATTTTTCTTCGGATTATTACTTTGGGGAATTTCAAATGTAAACGAAAGCTTTATTCCGTTAACAATAGCAATTGGATCAATTGGTATTTTTTGTTTGACATTTTTACTTTCGAAGAAAAAAAATCAAACGCTTGTAACCAATTTCAATTTATTTACCACAATGCTTCTAGGCGGGTTGTGGCACGGAGCCGGAGCACAATTTATTATCTGGGGAGCATTACACGGATTAGCATTAGCAGTTCATAAAATATTTATGGAACTATTCCCTTCCAAAAAAGAAGGTTCTAATTTCTTTTGGAGATTTTTCTCTATTCTGATTACGTTTCATTTTGTAGTTTTCTGTTGGATCTTTTTCCGTGCCAGAGATTTTGAAACAGCTTTGCAGGTAATCAATAATATTGGTCAGTTAACTTTCGAACCAGAACAATGGAAAGTGATAGCTTTAGGATACAAAAATGTATTTTTATTAATGCTGTTTGGTTACGTTTGGCATTTTTTACCGGAAATTATTACCGACAAAATGAAATGGGCTTTCGACAATACACCATTAGTAGCAAAAGCAATAATTCTGGGATTCGTTTATTGGATAGTTTATGCGACAGCCGTTGCAGGCTCACAGCCATTTATTTATTTCCAATTCTAATGATATTGCCACGAAGGGACAAAGGCGCAAGGATTTATTTCTTTGCGCTTTTTTTTCACACAGATTTCGCAGATTTTTTCATACTTAATCTAAAAAATAATCTGCCTAATCTGCTAAATCTGCTAAATCTGCGTGAAACCAATAAACTTTACGAGCAAAAAAAACTTCGCGCCTTAGTGTCTTAGTGGCAAAAATGCCCTTAAATAAAAATTGCCTAAAATATCTAATTAGATTATCTTTGCACTTCAAATAAAGAAAATAGTATGTTTGATAATTTAAGTGATAAGTTAGATAAAGCCTTCCATATATTAAAAGGACACGGTAAAATTACAGAAGTAAACGTTGCCGATACCTTAAAAGAAGTTCGTCGTGCCTTATTAGACGCCGATGTTAACTTTAAAATTGCCAAAGATTTTACAACCAAAGTAAAAGAAAAAGCAATTGGTCAGGACGTATTAACAACACTTCAGCCAGGACAATTATTGGTGAAGCTGGTAAAAGATGAGTTGACCGAATTAATGGGTGGTGATGTTGCAGGAATTAATCTTTCTGGAACTCCTTCAGTTATTTTGATGTCAGGATTGCAAGGTTCTGGTAAAACGACTTTCTCTGGAAAATTAGCCAATTTTCTAAAAACAAAGAAAAATAAAAAACCACTTCTTGTAGCGTGTGATATCTACCGTCCTGCGGCGATCAATCAGTTGCATGTTGTGGGAGACCAAATAGGTGTTGAGGTTTACTCAGAGCCGGAAAATAAAAATCCTGTTGAAATTGCTCAAAATGCAATCAAACATGCCAAAGCAAACGGTTTTAACGTCGTAATTGTCGATACAGCTGGTCGTTTGGCAGTAGATCAGGAAATGATGGATGAAATTGCTCGTGTTCACAAAGCAATCCAGCCACAGGAAACATTGTTCGTTGTTGATGCAATGACAGGACAAGATGCTGTAAATACAGCAAAAGCCTTCAACGATATCTTAAACTTTGATGGAGTTATTTTAACCAAATTAGATGGAGATACTCGTGGTGGAGCTGCAATTTCGATTAAATCGGTTGTAAACAAACCAATCAAATTTGTAGGTACAGGCGAGAAGATGGAAGCAATTGATGTTTTCTATCCAGATCGTATGGCCGAGCGTATCTTAGGTATGGGAGACGTTGTGTCTCTTGTAGAAAGAGCGCAGGAACAATTTGACGAAGAAGAAGCCAGAAAACTTCAAAAGAAAATCGCTAAAAACGAATTTGGTTTTGATGATTTCTTAACGCAAATTCAGCAAGTAAAGAAAATGGGTAATATGAAGGATTTGGTTGGAATGATACCGGGAGCTTCAAAAGCCATGAAAGATGTAGAAATAGAAGATGACGCTTTTAAACATATAGAAGCCATCATTCACTCGATGACGCCAATCGAAAGGAGTAAACCTGCCATAATCGACGTAAAAAGAAAAGCCAGAATCGCAAAAGGTTCCGGAACGAAAGTCGAGCAAGTAAATCAGTTAATGAAGCAGTTTGACCAAATGAGCAAGATGATGAAGATGATGCAAGGACCGGGCGGAAAAAACCTGATGAAAATGATGGGAGGCATGAAAGGAATGCCAGGCGGAATGCCGAGATAATAAAATAAAAAGTTTCAAGTTTCAGGTTTCAAGTTATGAGACAGAAATTTGAAACTTTTTTCGATAAAATAGTTTCGCCCCAACTTGAAACCTGAAACAAAAATTAAACCTGAAACAAAACACAATGCAACTACTAGACGGTAAAAAAACATCTGAAGACATTAAAAACGAAATTGCAGCCGAAGTCCAATTAATAAAAGCAGCCGGAGGAAAAGTGCCTCATTTAGCAGCCGTTATAGTTGGTACAAATGGAGCAAGTTTAACTTACGTAGGAAGTAAAGTAAAATCTTGTCAGCAAATTGGCTTCGATTCAACTTTAGTCGCTTTACCAGAAGATATTACCGAAGCAGATTTATTAGCTAAAATTGCAGAACTAAACGAAGATGATAATCTGGACGGGTATATCGTTCAGTTACCATTGCCAAAACATATCGACGAACAAAAGATTTTATTAGCAATCGATCCGGATAAAGATGTAGATGGTTTTCATCCAACAAATTTTGGAAGAATGGCTTTGGAAATGGAAAGTTTCATTCCGGCAACTCCATTCGGAATCATGCAATTATTAGAGCGCTACAAAGTAGAAACAGCCGGAAAACATACTGTAGTGATTGGAAGAAGCCACATCGTAGGCCGACCAATGAGTATCTTAATGAGTCGTAAAGGAAATCCTGGAGATTCAACCGTTACGCTAACACACAGCCGTACTAAAAACTTAGCAGAATTTACTAAAAATGCAGATATCATTATTACAGCTTTGGGAGTTCCTGAATTTTTAAAAGGTGATATGGTTAAAGACGGAGTTGTAATTGTAGATGTTGGAATTACCCGTGTTGAAGATACATCAAACTCAAAAGGTTATGTAATAAAAGGCGACGTTGATTTTGACGAAGTAAGCAAAAAAGCATCGTTTATTACACCAGTTCCGGGTGGAGTAGGACCAATGACAATTGCTATGTTGCTTCAAAACACACTTTTAGCAAGAAAAATGAGAAGCGCAAGAAAATAATTCTCTTTCTAATATATACAAAGCCTGTTCTATTGAACAGGCTTTTTTGTATTACACAACTAAAAATTTTCCAAAACATAGATAGATAAAATCTAAGTTCTAAAACAATTTTAAACCTCAAAGCTTTGCGAACTTAAAACGTGCAAGGAATTAAAAATAAAGGACTTGTGTTCTTTTGCTGTTGAAAAATTGGAATTTAAGTATCCTTTTAATATTTAATTAATACTTTAAAGTTTCGGTTCTTAAAAATAAAGGATACTTTTGCCACACTTTAAAAAACACTTCTCCAAATGGACGATTATTATTCGTTAGTATTAAATTAAAAACAGCTTTTGACAATTTCAAAATGCTGCGATAAAACCCTGTATTTTGAAATGAAAGCCTTTTACACAAACAACAACGGATTAATCGAAATCTCAAAATGGACTCCAAACTGCTGGATAAACATCGAATCTCCATCAGATACAGAAAAAAAATATTTACTCGAAGAACTTCAAATTCCTGAAGCATTTTACAACGACATTGAAGATATCGACGAAAGACCCCGTATCGAAATCGAAGATGGCTGGACGCTTATCATCATGCGCGTTCCTATAAAAAGTGACGATGTAAAACTACCTTTTCAAACTATTCCGCTTGGTGTCATTTTTAAAGATGATATCTGCGTAACCATTACATTTTACAAAACAGAAATCATACATGATTTTATGTTGTATTCACGACGAAAAAACATTCAGGTTAAGGACAATTCCGACTGGGTTTTGAGATTGCTTCTCTCTTCAAGTGTTTGGTATTTAAAATACCTAAAGCAAATTAATCAAAAGATAAAATTGGCCGAAGACAATTTAGAAAAGTCAATCAAAAATGAAGAATTACAGGCATTGCTTCAAATCGAAAAATGTTTGGTTTTCTTTATTACCTCACTAAAAGCCAACGATGTTTTGTTCCATCGTATAAAAAACCTAAAAGCATATAAAGCAAACTACGATTTAGATTTGCTCGAAGATGTAGAAATCGAATTAAGTCAGGCACAAGACACGGCAAATATTTACAGCAATATCTTAACCGGAATGATGGATGCGTATGCTTCAGTAATATCCAATAATATGAATAATATTATGAAACAAATGACATCCATTTCGATCATTTTAATGATTCCAACCTTAATCGCAAGTTTGTACGGAATGAACGTGCCAAACGGTTTAGAGGAAAGCAAATACGGAATTTGGATACTTCTTTTTGTTTCAGTTATTTTGTCTTCTTTCGGGGTGTTTTTATTCAAACGCAGAAGATGGTTCTGATAATTTAAAATTTCTCATTTATATACGAAAGCCTGTTCAATCGAGTAGGCTTTTTCGTTTTTATGCATTGGGCGTGACCGTATTTGCAAAAGGCGCTCCAATCTTGCCGCATATGTGCGCCTTTTGCAAATACGGTCGGGCTATCCGCGCTACTTCGGTAGCCAGCTTCTATCCCTCACGCGGCTCATAGGTAGTAAGATCTTTTCATATATCCTGCAAGGTTTTCAAAACCTTGTAGGTTTACATTCGTTAAGATAAATTAAACAGATGTAGTCCCTACGGGACAAAAATGCAACGTTAAATCTTTTTTTCTACCAATATGTAATCTCTACGAGATATTCTTTTAGGCATAAATACTCCGCTAGGAATTACATATTGGATACAAAAAATTCATTCTGTAAAATAATCACAATAAAAAAACACCTTTTTTATTTGTCAATCCAAAATAAATAATAACTTTGTAATTCAAAGTACTTTAATCATGAATCAGAAGCATCAAGAAGATTTATCACATATTCGTTCCATGATGGAGCGTTCTTCCAGATTTATATCATTAAGCGGACTCTCAGGAGTATTTGCCGGGCTTTCTGCTTTAATTGGCGGATTGTATGTTTATCAGTTATTCAAAATAAACGGGATAAATTATCTTGATGGGGAAGATATTTTATTGGATGGTAACTTAGTTTCTGAATTAATTTCAAGCGGATTAATCATTTTGATATTTGCTTTTGTTTTCGGAATCTTTTTCACCATAAGAAAAAGTAAAAAGTACAATTTGCCAATCTGGACAACCGCAACAAAAAAGATGCTTTTCAATTTGGCGATTCCTTTAGCGGTTGGCGGTATTTTTTGTCTGGCACTTATCTATCATAAAATTTTTATTCTGGTAGCGCCAACAACTTTAATTTTTTACGGATTAGCCTTGATAAATGCAGAAAAATATACATTTTCAGATGTTAAATATCTTGGTTTTAGCCAGCTTATTTTAGGATGCATTTCTTTGTTTTTCATTGGATATGGTTTAATTTTTTGGATCATAGGTTTTGGAATTTTGCATATCTTGTACGGACTAATCATGTTCAAAAAATACAAATAATCCAATGGGAATCATTGATAAACTAAATAAGGATTTTGAAAGCCGCGTCAGATTGGGAATTATGTCCATTCTGATGGTCAATGACTGGATTGATTTTACCGAAATGAAAACCCTTTTGGATATAACAGATGGTAATTTGGCAAGTCATTCTTCGGCATTAGAAAAATCAGAATATATTGAAGTAAAGAAAGAATTCGTAGGCAAAAAGCCTAAAACATCATATAGAGTGACCAATAGAGGACGCGCGGCCTTTAATGAACACTTATCGAGTCTTGAAAAATTAATGAAATCTAACAAGTAAAATTTTTTTATCTAAATACTTTGAAATACAAAGTACTTTTAAAATTTAAATCATGAAAAAACATCATTTTATTTTAGCATGCAGTATTATTTTTACACTGCTTTTTTACAAAGAATCAATAGGAGTAAACCTCGCTATTTTTGGACTAGTTTTAACAGGCCTGATTTGTTATTTTTTTCAGGATCGATTCACAGACCGGTCACATTTGGTTTTAGTGCTTACATCTGTTCTATCGTGTTTTGCTTTTGCCTGGTACGGCGATTTTGTGTCATTTCTCGCTATGTTCATGTCAATTATTTTTTTACAATTTAAAACGCATGATGTGCAGCTCAAAATAATGCAGGTTTTTCCGCTAGTATTTGTAAACGGAGTTACTTCTTTAGGACGTGTTTTTATGTTTAGCCAATGGCTTCCGGAAAAGAAAATACATAATAATTTTGCCAAAAAATTAATAGCCTATTTTATCATTCCGGTTGTTTTTGTAGCGCTATTTTTTACGGTCTATTCTTTTGGAAGCGATCATTTTTCTTCTCTGTTTACAGATTATCAATTAGATCTTGATATTTGGCAGTTGCTCGTGATTACTGTTTTAGGATTTTATATTTCGTTTACTTTTTGGAATTACTGGATTCCGGAAGTTTGTTACGATCTCAATCCAAAATTAAACAATGAGTTTTCTAACGATGAGAAAGCAGTAAACGAAAACACATTCTCATTTCTGGATTTAAATTTCGAGAGAAAAAGCGGCGAAATCACTTTATTACTTTTAAACGTAATGCTCTTAATTTTTATCGTAACGTATAATTACGAACAATTTTTTGAAGTAATTGAAACTTCAAAATTAAGCGCAGATACACATGAAAGAGTAAATGCAATCATTTTTTCTATCATTATGGCTGTTGGAGTAATTCTGTTTTATTTTAAGGGCGGATTCAATTTTGATGAAAAAGCAACAAATCTAAAACGCCTGTCTAAAATCTGGATTGTATTAAACGGAGCTTTGATTTTGAGTACAGCCGTAAAAAACTCAGAATACGTTTCATTCTTCGGATTGACTTATAAAAGATTGGGCGTTTGTGCATTTTTAATACTGGCTATTATTGGTTTAGTATACGCCTTTTTAAAAATTGCCAAACAAAAAACAAACGCCTATCTTTTCAATCAAATGGTTTGGTATTTTTATGGAACGGTACTTTTGTGCAGCTTTTTTAATTGGGGAGGTCTGATTACAAATTATAACATCTCTGTAAACAAGGGAGTCGAACCAAAATTTTTAAGCGAATTAAATTTTAATGATAAAACTCGTAGAGAATATTTTTTACTTCATAATCTGGATGGACAATACAGCGAGATACAGCGAGAAAATGAAATTAAAAGATATCAAAACGAAACTGTTTTATCGAAGATATTGTATTACGAATTTTTAAACGAGAAAAAATAAGTTTACTAAATCCCATTCAATTTTGAATGGGATTTTTTTTGATAGCTATAATTGTAAGTCAAGTTTTATAAAGGTTTGCGGTTAATAATTGTTAATTAATACAGTTATTACAAAGGCTTAAAACTTATTAAGAAAATGTTTACTATATTTGGTTTCCAAAAACTTGAAATTTTATATGTTTTTAATTGAATAAAGTGAGATGTTTCTTAAAAATATAATTAATCAATCAATAAATCTAACCCTAAAAACAAAACCCATGACAAAAACTACTCTTACAGGACCAGGACCAGAAGGCAAAATTTATCCACCAGGTAAATGCATGAAACCTGAAAGCCAAAGTAGAATAACAAAAAAAACACCTATAAGTTTTCCTGAGAATGAATCACCAATTCCTTTTGCTCCAATTGTTCAGGCTACATTAAAGAAGGATGGAACGTTTCAGGTTAGGGCAGTTTTTTTGGTTGCCCGTAAACCAAAAGGACAAAAAGAAGTTGAGGACGATAAAGAAGGCGAATTAGATTTTGATATTTATCAAAATTGGTATGTAGATCTTCACGGAAAGCGCCAGCTGCAGTTTTTTATAGCTTATGATATACTGGATGATCCAGAAAAAGAGTTTGATGTTTATGAAGCAAGTTTTAAAGCTGAACCATACCCTTATGGAACAGATACATTTGCTGAAATAGAAACAATTCAAACTTTTCTGTGGGATATAGATCCTGAAACTTCGAGAGGAACTGAAAGTGTTGTACAACGAAACTAAATGGGGCTTTATCGAATCATATTTAAATTAAAAATGTGGATGGCTAAAATTGACAGTTATGTTGTTTTCATATTAATATTTTTCCCTTTTGCACTTTTTTCTCAATCAAAAATAAATAGTAAATTATTAAGTTCAGAAATTAAAAAAAAAGAGAGGGAGTTTAATAAAGAAATCAACTTTAAAAAAGCTCAATTATTTTTTTTAGAAGAAAATTGGGATTCTACATTAGTCTATTCAATGAAACAACTTAATAGAATTGAAGTTAAAGAGTTGAATGATTATTGTCATTATTTTAGAGCAATAAGCTTTACGGAAAAAAAACTTCTTGATGAAGCTAAGCGAGAATTTCACATGATTTCCTCTAACTTTCTGTTTTATTATAAAGTAAAATTTTCTTTAGGTGAAATAGCCTTACAACAAAATGAATTTAAAAATGCTTTAAAATATTTTGAGCAAATTCAAAATCTGTCTATTTCTGATGCATATGATTTTGATAAGAGTAGCGTTTTACATAATATCGGACTATGTTATTTATATATAAATGAGCTTGATAAAGCAGAAGAATATTTGTTTAAAAGTGCAAGTTTACAGGAACGTCAAAAAGATACACTATTACTAATAGGATCGTATATAGATATTGCCAATCTGTATTATACACAATACAAAGATATTCAAGCGATTCCTTATTTTGAAAAAGCATATAAATTGTCAAAAAAGGTAAAATCTTTCGATTTAAAAAAAACCGCAGCTAAAAATATGGCTGCTGTTGAAGAAAATAGAAAAAATTTCCAACTTGCATTAGTATACAGAAAGGAATACGAAACATGGAAAGATTCCTTAAACGATCAAAATAAAGTTTGGGCAATTGCCGATTTAGAAAAGAAGTTTGCTGTAAAACAAAAACAAAAAGAAGTAGACGTTCTTGCAGCCGAAAATAAAGTAAAAGTAGCCGAAAGAAATGGTTTTATCATTTCTTCGGCTTTGCTTTTAGTTTTGTTTGGAACTGGAGTTTATTTTTACAGACAAAAAATCAGAAACAATAAAATTATTCTCGCTCAGAAAAATGAGTTAGATGAATTGAATGCAACAAAAGATAAACTATTTTCTATTGTAAGCCACGATTTAAGATCATCGGTTAATGCCTTAAAAACAAGTAACGGTAAATTGATGGAGAATCTGGAAAGTAAAAACTTTACAGAACTCGATGTTTTATTGCATAATAATAGTACAATTGCAAATGGAGCTTATAATTTGCTGGATAACTTGCTTAATTGGGCTTTATTGCAAACCCAACAGGCCTATTTTTATCAGGAATCATTGCATTTGGCTACCATTGTACAGCATGTAGAATACAATTACAAACCATTGATGTTAAACGCAAACATCAATTTTAAAAGCGATGTTTCTAAAACAGATTATGTTTTTGCAGATATGGATTCGCTTAAAATCATTATTCGGAACATGCTAGACAACGCGATTAAATTTTCAAAAGAAAATGGTACAATTTCTATTTACACAAGACCTTCATCTGAAGAATTTTGTTATTTAGTGATCGAAGATACCGGATTGGGAATGAATGAAACAACGCGACAAGAATTATTAAAAGAAACACTTTTGCTTTCGAAAAAGAAAAATGACGACATAATAGGTACGGGATTAGGAATGCAGTTGTGCAAAAGCCTGATTCGTAAAAATGGAGGAAAACTCGAAATAGAAAGTGAAGAAATTGTTGGAACTAAAATGATTATAATATTGCCTAAGTTTAAAAATCATGGATAATATTAATGTCCTTATCATCGAAGATACTGTTGCAGAAAGTGATGCACTTGTAAAAGTACTTACTGAAAATAATTATAACATTGTTGGAATTGCACAGACTTATCAGGATGCGCTCACCATTTTTTACCAAAACACAATTGACATTGTTGTTATTGATGTTTTTCTGGATGGAAAACCAGACGGAATTACTTTTGCAGAAACTATAAATATCGTTCCAAACGGTGTAAAGCCTTTTGTTTTTTTAACGAGTTCAAAAGACCGTCAAATTTTTGAAAGAGCAAAATTGACAAGACCTTTTAGTTTTTTAATGAAACCGTTTAATGAACTGGAGATTTTGTATGCGCTGGAAATGGCTGTCGAGAAATTTTACGAGCAAACCAATGTTTTTCACAGTGAAGATCAGAATACCGTAATAAGTAATGACACACTTTTTATCAAAAAAAATAAATCTTTAAAGAAAGTCAAAATTGAAGATATTGTTTACATCGAGGTTGAAGATCGCTATTGTAACATTATAACAGATGTTGAGAAATTTGTAATTCTAATTTCATTGACTAAAATTATCCATCTTTTAGATCCGGCTAAATTTTGCCAAACGCATCGTAATTATATCGTGAACATAAGTAAAATAGAAGAAATAATAGTGAATGATAATTTGGTTATCTTAAAAGGAAATCACAAAGTTACCTTAAGTGATAAATACAAAGATTTCGTGAAAAACTTCAGAATCTTAAAGTAATAAATTATTTAAATTGCTGATTTACAATGAAAAAACCTTCGCAGATGCGAAGGTTTTTTTTTGCTCCCATACCTCGGTTTTTGTTTTTTATGACATTGATTATCAATCTTGTAACATATTTGCGATGTCAGATAAAGTTCTGCAATACTTTTACTACAGAAATTAAATAAAGCTAGCGTATTTGATTTTTATATTACTAGTAATAAGTTAATTACAAATTAATCATTTGTAAAAGTGGAGTTCTGTAACCACCTAAAAAACGAGGAGTATCTGAAAAGCCAAAAGAGTAGGAACAAACAAATCAATAAATTAAAATTTAATATCATGGCAACATTTAAAGTGAATATCCCGGCAGGCCCAATTTGGAGCCAACAAGACGCAAACGAAAAAGCTCCTTTAGTAGCAGCTGCACACCAAGGAAAATGGACAGGACAATGGAATACTGTTGTAGACAGTCAAATGAGTGTAGTTGAATTAGAACTAAACGTTAAAAACGGAGGTAAAAACGAATACAAAACCAACGTTTTGGCTGGTCCGTTATGGAGTAATGATGAAGCTCAAAAAGTAGGATCTGTAATTGCTGCATCATATGGTGCTGAATTTACAGGACAATGGTCTACAATTGTAGAAGGGCAAATGAGTGTAATTGAGATTAAATATACATTCTAATCTCAATTACACTCATTTTGAGTAAATAAAACTAGAAATGCTTCTATTGTATTTCTAGTTTTTTTATTTAACCAAAAATAATTTAAAAATTTATAAAATGGCCTGGATAAAAAAACCAAATGTGGCAATGTTTAAAGGTGCCAATTGGAATACTTTAATCAAAAGAGTTCCAAATTGCTCACCTGAACAAGCCAAACGTATCGCTTTGAAAAATCCTGATATTAGTTTCTTTTTCTTTTGCAGAGAATATATGGTTCTTGAAACTTTAGGAGATAAGGGGATTTTCAACCCTGGAGATGCCGTATTCTTTAGTGGTGAACCTTGGTACGGTAGTGCACCTCAATGTGATTCGTACGAAAAAACAGGAATGTCTGTTGCATATGTAAGTATAGATAAATTGCAAACACCAGGCTGCTACACTATGGCAGATGGCAGTGCAGCGGTTGATGTAGTTTGTATTTTTTCAGCCAACATTAATCTAAAACCTTTTCCGGCAGGAGCGGTAGCATTGGCGCCAAATACAAAAGTGCCTGACGGATATCCTTATGCGGTAGGTAGTTCAGATTATGCTAAACTTACTGCCGGCGATATTCAAAAATTGCAAAATAAAGGAATAACGGTCTTATTAACTTTCTTAAATAATCACGATGCAAGTGGCTGGTCTGAATTTCCAGATGTCGCTACTGCAGCCAATTTTGCTCAACAGTTAAAAGAAATTGTAGATCGATTAGGCTTGGACGGAATCGATATTGATGATGAATATAGTAGTGGAACGCCAATTGATACGTCTTTAGTTACAGTTACAACTATAATGAAAGAACTTATGCCCGACAGTATCATTTCAAAAGCTTTATGGTCGGATTCAGAATATTTTATTCCTACATATCAAAACCGAACATTGGCAGATAATCTGACTTATGGATGGGAAATGAGTTATGGTGGAAGTCCGAAATATCGTTTAGCGCCATATGTTTCTTTCGGAATGGCAAGTAACACCCTAGTTTGCGGATTTTGGTCAGGACAACCTTCCGGAGATCCGTCAGGTGATGTTTCATGGCTAAAAGGAAATAATTATGGTGGTGTTATGGTTTATGCATTTCAGGAACAACCCAATATCGATTTATTAGGAGATCTTGGAAATGACTGGAACGGAGCAGGAAACTGGAATAAAATACCAAATTGCCCGTAATTTAATTGCTGGTAAATTTAAAAAAAAGCCCCGAATCAATTTCGGGGCTTTCTATGAAATTCTAAAACTAATAATCTCCTTTTTTCTTAAATCGGGGATCGTGTTTTGAAATAAATTCTGTTCTTCGTCTTGGAGTCTCTTCTTTTGGTAAACTTGCTTCCTCAGTTTTGCTCGAAGGTTCAATTAAACGATTTAATTCTTTAATTTCCGCATCGGTTAAATCGCGATAACGGCCAACCGGAATATCTAATGAAATATTAATAATTCTGATACGTTTTAAAGCCGTTACATCATAACCCAAATATTCACACATTCTACGAATCTGACGGTTTAATCCCTGTGTCAGGATAATTTTAAATGTGTATTTACTGATTTGCTCTACTTTACATTTTCGTGTAACAGTATCCAGAATTGGAATACCATTTCCCATTCGCTCAATAAAACGATCGGTAATAGGTTTGTTTACTGTAACCGTATATTCTTTTTCGTGATTATTTCTGGCGCGCAAAATCTTGTTTACGATGTCACCATCATTCGTCATAAAAATTAATCCTTCACTGGCTTTATCCAATCTTCCAATCGGAAAAATACGTTTAGGATAATTAATATAATCCACAATATTATTTCGAACTTCTAAATTGGTCGTGCATTCAATTCCAGTGGGTTTGTTAAATGCCAGATAAACCATTTTTTCATGTTTCTCGACAATCAACTTTCCATCAATACGTACTTCATCATCTGGCGAAACTTTCGTTCCCATTTCCGGCACAACGCCATTTATTGTTACACGTCCTTCTTCAATTAATTTATCGGCTTCACGACGGGAACAATAACCTGTTTCACCAATAAATTTATTTAGACGTTTTAAATTCTCTTCCATATTGCAAAAGTAAGGAAAATTTAGACTTCTTAGAATTTTAGATTTTAGACTTTAGATTGTTGGACTTTCTTAGATTTTTCACATTCCTCAATTGATATTAGTTTTTTAGCCAAAGAAAAAAACTTAGCACCTTAGAATCTCAGAACCTTAAAAGAAAACCTTTGCCCCTTTGAGCCTCTGCAGCTTTGAACCTTTCTCAAGAATGAAACTCAGGGCTATCCTCAGGTGTTTCTTTTCTGTCAAACATTCCGTAATCACGAACAACATGTGCGATTCTCAAATGGTAATCTTTAAAAATTTCATTTCTTCCTTTTGCCTGAGCATAACGATGCATTTCAAGATTTCTCCATTGTTGAATGCTTTCTTCATCTCTCCAAAAAGATAAAGACAAAACTTTTTCGGGATCGGTAAAACTTTGAAAACGCTCGATTGAAATAAATCCATCAATATGACTTAATTCAGGTTTTAAATTGGCAGCGATGTCAAGATATTCCTCTTTTTTTCCTTCATTCGGAACTACTTCAAAAATTACAGCTATCATATTTTGTATTTTAATTATTTATTGTAATCCAGATATTTTTTGGCAATCGGGCATTGATTAAAGGTTCATATTCAATCTTGTTTTCTAATAATGCAATCGTTTTGTACTCATTTACTAAATAAGATAAAACTTCTGTTGCTAAATTGATAGAAAAATATTTAGCCAGGCACATATGTCCGCCAATTCCAAAAGTTAGGTTTTCATGATTATTAGTTCTTTCAATATTAAAATCCATTGCATTTTCAAATTTTTGGGCATCACGATTTGCCGAAGCCAGAATAATCAATATCGAATCATTTTTTTTAATATGGCTTTCGCCGATATAAAAATCTCCGATCGAAATTCTTCTTGTATTATGAATTGGTGGGTCAAATCGCAAAGTTTCGATAACAGCTTTTTCTATTTCTGTTTTATTTAAAGAGTATTTGTTGTTAATAATTTGCAATAAAGAATTACTTAGGATTCCACGCCCGGCATCATAACTTTGAATACATAAACCAATAAAATTACCAATTACCATTGCAGTAATTTCTTCAGAAATAAGGCTATATTTCTCTGAAATTTTGATTAACAAAGACTTATAAAATGGCAATAACGAAAGATGCTTTTCTATAATTGAATATAATTTTTCTGCATTTTCATTAATTAATTTTACTTGTTCCTCTGTCTTTTTTGGAAGCATTATTTTGCTGAAAGAATCTATTTTTTCAGAAATAAAATCACAATCCTTTTCTCCAAAATCAAAACTTTTTAAAACACTAAGAATGGGTAATTTTTTGCAAATAGAGTTTACCCAATCGATTTTGTTATCACTTAAATCCTTTTGAATTAATTGAGAAATAATTTGATCAATCACGATAGATTTCAGGTTTGAAAATACCAGCATAGCAATTTCACGAGTAATTTCATGTTGAATACCGTTTGATAAACGAGTTAGATTGTTCAGGATATCTAAAGCAGACTCATTTAGGTTTTGTTCATTATTCGGATTTACAATCGGAATTTCAACTTGAGAATTCTTTAAAATCTCAACACAATATTCGTAAGAGTAAATTGCCCAGATTTGATTGGTTTCATCCCAATAAACCGGATTTTTATCCAACATTAATTTATAAATAGAATAAGGATCTTTAACATCAGATTGAAAGAATAAACTAGAAGGCATATTTGATTTGTTTTTAGCAAAGTTATTTAACTTTACAAGCGAATACTTCAGTTTGTATTTAACTATGAAATCTATATGGAAGATCAATTTGTAAAAACAGCGACCTTAATTGGCGACCCGACACGTGCGGCAATAATGTGGACATTGCTCGACGGAAGAGCTTTTACGGCAACAGAACTTGCTATTGTGGCCAATACTTCTCCGCAAAATATAAGTATGCATTTGACCAAACTTTTAGAAGGAGATTTACTTTCTGTAGAAAAGCAAGGACGTCATAAATATTACAGATTTTCAAATAAAGAAGTAGCTTACGCTATAGAAGCAATGGCAAATCTTATTCCTAAACCAGAACTTCGATTAAAGAAAGAAAAAGAAACTTATCCTCCCATAAAATATTGCAGAACCTGTTACGATCATTTGGCTGGAAAAATCGGCGTTGCTTTGACCGATAGTTTATTAGAACAAAAAATAATTCTGAACAAGAACGATACTTTTCAAATTAGTACTGAAGGCGAAAAATGGTTTTCTGATTTTGGAATTAATATAGAAGAAGCCCAAAAACAAAAAAGAATATTTTTAAAACCTTGCCTGGATTGGAGCGAAAGGCGAAATCATTTGGCAGGTTCAATTGGTGCGCTGCTTTTAAATAAAATGATAACCGAAGACTGGCTCAGAAAAACTAAAAATTCAAGAGCCATAATTATTACCGGAAAAGGAGAGAAGGAGTTGTTAAAGTATTTTAAGATTGTTATTTAGACTTCTTAATTTTAAACTACACAGCAAATCGTCAATCGTTGTCGAGCTCCTTAGGCTCCTTCGACTCCGCTCAGGATGACAGCTTCAAAAAAACTTTGTGTCTTAGCGACTTCGTGGCATTAAATCTCCTCAGAAGAAAACAAAAAGTCAATCACTTTATTATACAATTCATCATCATGCATACCGTGGCCTAGACCTTTGGTTTCTATAAATTGACTGTTTTTCCAGTTACTGGCTATTTTTTTACCTTCTTCAAAAGCAACAATTTTATCTGATGTATCGTGCGCAATTAATCCGGAAACATTAAATTCTGAAGCGAATCTTTGTCCGGAGAAATCTTCGAGTTTAAAGTTGAAGCGATTCATGAATTTACTTTCTAAAAGTGAAAACATTTTAGTATTCAGACTCAACATCGAAACATAATTATCAATTAATGTTTTTAAATCTGATGGAGCTCCCAAAATTACCATTTTGTTAATGCTGGTATTCGGGAACAAATATTGATGGTAAACACAAGCTGCACCGCCAATAGAGTGACCAATAATAATTTCGGGTTGGTATTTTTCAACGGCTTTGTTGATAAATTCGGCATAAAGCGGAACATTAAATTCCTTTCCGCTGCTTTGTCCGTGTGCCGGAGCATCTATGGCGATAATAGTACTTCCTGATTTTTGAAGATGAGGTAACGTTTTTTTCCAGCGCGAAGCATTGCTTTCCCATCCGTGAACCAAAAGTATTTTGGTTTCATTTCCTTTCCAGATATAGGTTTGAAAATGATGTTCGTTATGATGAAACGTTTCTGTTTCTGTATTTTTTAAAACTTTGGGTAAAGTATCTTTTTGTAATCTGCCAATTCTTGGCTGACTAAAAAGCGCGTATGAAAGTTCTACAGCTTTTTGCGGACGCACATAACTCAGGAAGTTAATATATTGCCCAACTGATTTCAATGTAATGAAACGAATTCCTTTTTTAATTCCCAAAACCAATAGTTTAATGATAAAATATAATTATTCGAAACCTGATCAAAAAGTATCGCCACGAATTCACAAATTTAGCACGAATTTTTATTCTTAGTAGATAATAATTAGTGAAATTAGTGAAATTCGTGGCGGAAAATTTTATGCAAAAAAAAATCCCGATTAAATCGGGATCTTATTATTTAGAATTTAGAGAACAATTGTTCCATTTTTTCTTTTTCTTCTTCAGCTAATGCGCTGTCAACCAAAATTCTTCCAGAGTGCTCATCAGTGATGATTTTCTTTCTTGAAGCAATTTCTACCTGAGTTTGAGGCGGAATTGTAAAGAATGATCCTGCAGAAGCTCCTCTTTCGATAGAAACAACGGCTAAACCATTACGAACACTACTTCTGATTCTGTTGTAAGCTGCTAATAATCTTTCTTCAATTTGACCTGAAAATTCAGCAGATTTCTCAGATAAGAAGATTTCTTCTTTTTGAGTTTCAGACATAATTGCATCCAATTCAGATTTTTTATGTTTTAAATGCGAACTTTTAGCGTCAAGTTTTTCTTTTAAATTAGAAATAACTTCTTTTTTATGTTCGATAGAAGCTTTCATTTCTTTGATTTGCTTTTCAGCCAATTGAATTTCTAATTCCTGAAATTCAACCTCTTTTGTCAAAGAATTGAATTCTCTGTTATTACGAACTGATTCTTGTTGTTTTGTGTATTTTTTGATAACCTCTTTGTGCTCATCAATTGCATTTTTCTTTGCTTTGATAAGATCTTCAATAACCTCAAGTTCACTTTTCAGTTTCTCTGAACGAGTGCTCAAACCTGCAACTTCATCTTCTAAATCTTCCACTTCTAAAGGAAGTTCTCCTCTTACGTTTCTGATTTCGTCAATTCTAGAGTCAATAAGCTGTAAATCGTATATTGCTCTTAACTTGTCCTCAACACTTAATTCTTTCGTATTCGCCATATTCTATAAGTACTTAACTGGATTTGTATTTTCTTCTGATAAAATGATTGCAAAATTAAGGATTTTTTTTCGAAGATAATCAACAATATAGTTTTTTGTATAGCGTTCGCTCTCAAAATGACCAATATCGGCTAAAAGTAACTTGTTTTCGGCTTCATAAAACTGATGGTATTTTAAATCGGCAGTCAAAAAAGCATCGGCTCCGGCCTGAATTGCATTTTTTATAGCAAAACTTCCTGAGCCTCCCAAAACGGCAACTTTCCTGATTTTCTTGTCTAAAAAGTCAGAATGGCGAATTCCATCGGCAAGCATTTTATCTTTTACGAATTTTAAAAACTCTTTTTCATCCATTTCAGTTTCAAATTCACCAATCATTCCCAAGCCAATATTTTGATGTGAATTTTGAAGATCGTAAACTTCATAAGCAACTTCTTCGTAAATATGATTGGCAAATAATGCTTTTAAAATTCTGGATTGCAAGTGTTTTTCAAAAATAACTTCGATTTTTATTTCTGTTCCGGTATGTAATTTTCCTCTTTCTCCAATAACCGGATTACTGTTTTCATTTCCTTGAAAAGTAAAAAAACCTTCAGTATTAAAACTGCAGTTATCATAATTGCCAATAGTTCCTGCGCCAGCTTCAAACATAGCATTTCGAACTTTATCTGAGTTTTCAGGAGTTGTGTAAGTAACTAATTTTTGAATAAAATTTTGTTTCGGAATCAAAACCTTTGTATTTGTCAATCCCAAGGCATCACAGAAAATTTTATTAACGCCTTGTGAATGATTATCAAGAGCAGTGTGAACAGCATAAATTGCAATATCATTTTTGATGGCTTTTAAAATGGCGCGTTCCACATAATTTTTACCTGTAATTTTTTTAATTCCAGAGAATAAAATAGGGTGGAAGCAAACGACTAAATTGCAATTTTTAGCAATAGCTTCGTCAATTACATTTTCAAGAGCATCATGACAAACTAAAACTCCTCTACTTTCGGTTTCTGAATTTCCGACTAAAAGTCCCACGTTATCAAAATCTTCGGCGTAAGCCAAAGGTGCCATTTCTTCGAGAACTTCTATTATATTTTTGATTTTCATTTTTTGCTATTAGTTTCAGGTTTTATTAGTTTCAAGTTTCATGTTGTAGAGAAAAACTTGAAACGTGAAACCAGAAACAAATTAACGAAAAAAATTATACTTTCGTAAAATGAATATACTTCGAAAAATACTTTTCCCATTTGCCGTTTTATACGGATTCATTACTTCTATAAGGAATTTCCTTTTCGATAAAGGAATTCTAAAATCAACTTCATTTGATATTCCGGTTATTGCCGTTGGGAATTTGAGTGTTGGCGGAACAGGGAAAACACCTCAAATTGAATATTTAATTCGTTTATTATCTGATAAATATAAAATAGCTACTTTAAGCCGCGGTTACAAACGTAAATCCGAAGGTTTTGTTTTGGCAGATGCTGCCTCAAATGCCGAAATTTTGGGCGATGAACCTTTTCAGTTTTATCAAAAATTCCCCAATATTCAGGTTGCTGTTGATGCAAACAGGACAAACGGAATTACACAATTACTTTCTCAAAAAGAAAAACCACAGATTGTTTTATTGGATGATGCTTATCAACACCGAAAAGTAAAAGCTGGTTTTTATATTTTACTAACTTCCTATGATGATTTGTACGCGGATGATTTTATGCTGCCAACCGGGAATTTACGTGAAAGCAGGAGCGGGGCCAGTCGTGCCAAAATTGTCATTGTAACAAAATGCCCGAAGAATTTATCTGACGAAAAGCAAAATGAAATCTGGAAAAAATTAAAACTAAGCAGTTCCCAGCAATTGTATTTTACTTTTATAGATTATGATGACGCAATCTATGGTAAAGACGAAAAGATTGCTGTAAATGAAATTAAAAATGAGTCAAAATTACTTTTGGCCGGAATTGCAAAACCAACCCCATTTTTTGAATACTTAAAAAACGAAAACGACGAATGTCTGACCTTCCCGGACCATCATCATTTTTCTGAAAAAGATTTAGAAATGATTCAGAATAAAGCTCAAAACAAAAAGATCATTACGACAGAAAAAGATTATGTTCGCTTAAAAGATTCAAAACTGATTTCGCAGTTGTATTATTTACCAATAAAAAGCACGTTCATCAATAACAAACAAAATTTTGATGCAACGATTTTAGAATACTTAGACAAGTGTTTAAGAACCTTAGCCTCTCAGAATCTTAGAATCTTTTAAAAAAAAAACTAATCGAAAAATTTAGCAATTGTACTGTAAAATTCATCAGGTACAAAAGGTTTTGTAATGACATCGTTCATTCCGAAAGCTAAAAGCATGTCCTTATTTTCGTCAAGTGAAATAGCTGTTAATGCAATAATTGGAGTTGTTTTATCGTATTCACGAATTTGTTTGGTGGCAGTTGTTCCGTTGATTCCGGGTAAATGAACATCCATTAAAATCATATCAAAATGTTTTACTTTTAAAAGCTCTACGGCATCTTCGCCATTATCGATTATTTCGCAATAAATAGCTTTATTTTCGAGCATTTTTCGAGTAATCATCTGATTGATTTTGTTGTCTTCAATCAATAAAATAGATTTGTGTTTTAGTTGTTTATCGTTGTATGATTTTACTTCTTCAGCTTTTTCAATTGGTTCATTGTTAATGCTGAAATCTAGTTTAAAAGTAAAGGTAGAACCTTTACCTACTTCACTTTTTAATTTAATTTCTCCGCCTAAAAGCTCAATAAGTTTTTTTACAATAGTAAGTCCCAAACCGGTTCCGCCATATTTTCGGTTAACTTCTACAGAACCTTGCGAGAAGCTTTCAAAAACAGTTTGTAATTTATCTTCAGGAATACCAATTCCGGTATCGACAATTTCAAAGTAAATGGTTGCATTCTCTTCACTTTTATGAAATAATTTTGCAATCACATTTACGTTTCCGTTTTGTGTGAATTTTAAAGCGTTGTTAATTAAATTCAATATAATTTGAGAAACCTTTGTTGAATCGCCAATTAAGCTATCAGGAATTTCTTTGTCTATTTCAAGATTAAAATAATTTTTATTGGCAGTTGCCAATTCCTTTAATGAACCCTGAATGTTAAAAAGTAATTCTTTTAAATTAAAACTAATATGTTCGACTTCAACTTTTGTAGAATCTATTTTGTTTATTTCCAGAATTTCATTGATAAAAGTAGTAAGATAATTTCCGGAGAATTTTAATGATTCAAGGTATTTTAATTGCTTTTTCTTCGGATGATCTTCAAGAAGTAAATGTGTGATTCCGTTTATAGCGTTTAGTGGTGTTCTAAGTTCATGACTTACAGTAGATAAAAATTCAGATCTGGCTTTTGATGCTTTTTCTGCCTTGTTTTTGGCCAGAATAAGTTCTTTGTTTTTTTCTTTTAAAAGTAAATTATTCTGATTTCGTATAATATTGTTTTTATATAAAGCCAAACTCAAAAGCGATAAAATAGAAATCAGGGCAATTGCCAAAATGCTGACAAGCTTGGAATAGCGATAAGTTTTTAACTGAATTTTTTCTTCACTTTCCCGTTGTAAAGTATTGTTTAAAGATTGATTTTTTTTGAATCTTTCGAATTCATTCAAATCAATTTTGGCATTTTTCAACTTTAAAATATAGTTTTCTATTTGATAATGTTCGTCCAGATAAGAATAGGCGAGATCAAAATTTCGGTTTTGTTTGTAATACTGACTTATGGCTAAAACAATTTTTGACTTCTGAATCAAATCAGTTGTTTTTGAGTTAAGTTCCAGGGCATTGTCGTAATAAATAATTGCCGAGTCGTTTTGTTTAAGTTGGGTCTCGATTAAACCAAGCTGATAATAAGAATCGATTTTGGTTTTTAAAACAGAAGAATTGTCAGGTTTTTTGATTATTGTCTGAAAGGTTTTTGTTGCGGCTTTTAAATCGTTACTGGTTTTAAATGCCATCGCTTTTTGATAGTTTAAAATTTCGGCACTATCAACAATATTTAATCTTTTAAGTAGCGAATGAGCCTTTTTATAATAAATCTCAGCCGTTTTGTGATTGCCTTTTGCAGTATTGGTCACTCCAATATAATGTAGTGCCAAAGCCTTGGTGCAAGTTGGTTTTAAGTTATCAAACAATGAAACGCTTTTATGAAATTTTTTTAATGCTTCTTCATATTTTTGTTGATTGTAGTAAATTTTTCCAAGCTTAAAAGTCTGGTTGGCTAAACCCTCAGATTTGCGATTGGTCTCGCAAAAATCTATGGATTTTTTTGTGAAGAAAATCGCCTGATCATATTTTTTAGCCTTTAGATTGGTGTTGGCTAACTTGTTGTAATAGGAAATACTATCTATATTCTGCTTAGTTTGAGAATACAAAATTGAAGTAAAAAAACTAATTAGAATTAAAAGGTGGTATTTCATGTATTGCAATGCTTTTACAATGAATTTATGTTTTTCTCATCAGTAAAATCAAATCAATTAATCGTGATGAATAGCCAATTTCGTTATCGTACCAACCCACAACTTTTACCATCTTATCAATTACAGATGTAAGTTGTGCATCGAATAAACACGAGTTTGTATTGCCAATTATATCAACCGAAACGATCGGATCTTCTGTATAATCTAATATTCCTTTTAAATTTGTATTTGAGGCTTTTTCGAATGCTTTGTTAATCTCTTCAATAGTTACGGCGCGCTTTACATTAAATGTTATATCGGTTAATGAACCATCCGGAACCGGTACACGAATTCCACAGCCACCTATTTTCTCATGCAATTTAGGAAAAATTTTTGTTAATGCCTTAGCTGCACCTGTAGTTGTTGGAACAATTGACTGACTTGCACCTCTGGCCCTGCGTAAATCCTTATGTGGCTGGTCATGAAGACTTTGGTCGGTAGTGTAAGAATGTATCGTTGTTATGTATGCTTGCTCGATTCCGCACAATTCATCGATGATTTTTATCATCGGGGCAGCATTGTTTGTCGTACAGCTTGCATTGGAAACGATAAGTTCACTTCCGTCTAAAATATGCTCATTTACTCCTAAAACTACTGTTTTTATAGTGTCAACTTCTGATGGAGCCGAAAGAATTACTCTTTTTGCGCCTGCAATAATATGCGTATTTAATTCTTCGTGCGTTTTATATTTTCCTGTTGCCTCTACTACGAAATCAATGTTATGACTTTTCCAGTCTAAATTTGAAATGCTTTTTTCATGAAAAAATAAAAAATGTTTTCCATCAACAATAATGCTTTCTTCGTCGTGACTTACCTTGAAAGGTAAAACACCATGAATACTGTCGTATTTTATTAAATGCGACATGGTTTTATTATCAGCAATGTCATTGATCGCAACAACTTCAATTTCAGGGTGGTTTAAAAGAAGACGAAATAAATTTCTGCCAATTCTTCCAAAACCGTTAATAGCAATTCTAGTTTTCAAGATTTACGTTTATTTGTTTAATCGTTTAACTGTTTATTCGTTTTAATATCTTGACGATTAAACGAATAAACAATTAAACAAATAACCTTTTTTATAAAATGTGTTTTTGTGCTTTGTATGAAGAACGAACTAATGGGCCGCTTTCAACGTGACGGAAACCTAATTCTAAACCAAATTTTTCATATTTAGCAAATTGATCCGGGGTAATAAATTCTTTTACAGGTAAATGCTTTTTACTTGGCTGTAGGTATTGGCCAATAGTAACAACGTCTACATTTGCATTGCGTAAATCAGTCATGGTTTGAAAAACTTCTTCTTCAGTTTCTCCAAGACCAAGCATAATACCAGATTTAGTTCTGTTGATTCCTTTTTCTTTTAAGTAACGTAAAACTTCAAGGCTGCGATCGTATTTTGCCTGAATACGTACTTCACGCGTTAAACGGCGAACGGTTTCCACATTATGCGAAACCACTTCAGGATTCGCTTCTACAATTCTGTCAATGTTTCTTTCAATTCCCTGAAAATCCGGAATCAAAGTCTCAAGAGTAGTATTTGGATTCATTCTGCGAATAGCTTTCACAGTTTCAATCCAGATAATGGATCCGCCATCTTTTAAATCATCTCTGTCAACACTTGTAATTACGGCATGTTTAATGTTCATGATTTTTATAGAACGGGCTACTTTTTCAGGTTCGTCCCAGTCTACCGTTTCAGGTCTTCCGGTTTTTACACCGCAAAAACCGCAAGAACGTGTACAAACGTTACCTAAAATCATAAAAGTTGCTGTTCCTTCTCCCCAACATTCACCCATATTTGGGCAGCTTCCGGAAGTACAAATAGTATTTAAGCTGTATTTATCGACTAAACCACGTAGTTCAGTGTATTTTTGTCCAATTGGAAGTTTTACCTTCAACCATTTAGGTTTTACGGTTGGTATATTTTCAATGACTGTTTCCATATATCAAAATTCAAAAGACAAAGATAAGCAATGTAGTTTATTTGGAGATTCGTTTATAGTTTAATTTGAAATTGTATTTTAGAGATTTTAAGAAAATCATTTTGCTAATTGTTTGGTTAATGTGTTAAAATATTGCGTTAAAAAAATGCTGAAGCGATTTAATGCCGTGCTTTTTTATTCTTTTAAGGTTATAAAATGAATAATTATGATATTAGGTTGAATTTTAGTCATTTAAAAATTATACCTTTATTTGTTAAAAAATATGTTTGCAAAGGGTAAAATGATATTTTCTTAATAGTACATTTGTTGTTAAATTGTAATAATTAAAAAACATGAAAAAGAAATTAATTGTAATGGGAGTTTTTGCTGCTTTCGGATTTACTAAAATGAATGCGCAGATTAATTTTGGAGAAAAAGCAATAGGTGCTGTTCAAAAAGGTGTTACGGGTTTTACCTTTAGTAATGCCGATGCTGCAGCATTATCTAAAGCCGCAGTGGATAAAATGGATGCAGAACATGAAATTGCTCCTGCGACAGATGGATACGCTATAAGACTTAACAGAGTTTTTGGAAAACATACAGCGGGTGAAGGTTATACTTTAAACTATAAAGTCTATAAATTAAAAGAAGTAAATGCTTTTGCTACCGCAGATGGAAGCGTTCGTGTATATTCTGGATTAATGGATATTATGGATGACAACGAATTATTGGCGGTTATTGGTCACGAAATTGGTCACGTTGCTAATAATGATTCCAGAGATGCAATTAAGGCAGCTTATAAAAAAGAGGCTTTAATGGATGCCGCAGCTTCTCAATCAACAACAGTTGCAAGTGTTACAGATAGTCAGTTAGGAAAAATAGGAAGCTCAATTATCGATAGTAAATTTAGCCGTAAGCAAGAAGCAGATGCTGATTTATTCTCGTATAATTTCCTTAAAAAGAATGGTTACAATGTAAATGCTGAAGAATCGGCTTTTAGAATTCTGGCTAAAATGAGTGAAGGAACAGAAGCTTCGTTTATTGATAAGATGATGAGTTCGCATCCGGATTCTAAACAAAGAGCTGATGATGCTAAGAGCAGAGCTGAGAAAGATGGTGTGTATAAAGCGTATGTACAGCAAAAAATTGTAAATACAGTTCCGGCTAAAGCTACAACGACTAAGAAAACAACCACAAAGAAAGCTACAACTAAAAAGAAATAATAGTTTTGAAGTAATAAAAATAGACCCGACAAGTTTTTTAAAATTTGTCGGGTTTTTTAATTTGTGGATTAACCTAAAACATGATGTGCCAAAACTTTTTGTACTTCATACACATTTACCGATTTAGTAAATTGCTTTACAATACTAGGCTGCAATTCGCTTGAAACCCAAATTTTTAATTCAGCATCAAGATCAAAAGTTCCTGCTGTTTCAATACTAAAACGAGTAATGCTTTTGTATGCGATTGATTTGTATTCTGTTTTGCTTCCTGTAATTCCTTGTACATCAACTAAGATTAATCTTTTATTTGTAAAGATAAAAGTGTCGCGGATTAACTTAAAACCCATTTCTACTTCTTCATTATCAGTTAAAAGCTGACCGTATTTTTTAATTAAATCTTCCTGGCTAACTGCGCCTGCGTTGCCAAGAAGTGCTGAAAATATTCCCATTTTTATTGATTTTTTATTTTAATGAATTATTTGTTCTGTACTGTAAAAGTAAGTGATTTTGTTATTTTTTTTAGAAATTCGATTTAAATTTAATATATAACGGAGTTAAAATTAATGAAATCAGAGTCGCAGAAATTAAAGAAACAATTACATGTCCGTATGCGTCATAGCTTAGATCTCCTAAAAATCGGATTAGTATAATTATTAAAATAAAAAAGAGTACCAAAATCCAATAATTCTTGTTTATTGAAGTTTCAGAGTTGTTATTTTTTGGAAGTTTTAATATGGTCAATAAAATAATGAACGCTCCAATAAGCGTGCTTAGATGCTGAGCAATTTTTAAAACAGGAATTTGTTTGTTGAAAAGACAAACGGAATTTCTTAAAGCAGAAATATGATTTACAAAATAGCCGTGCTCATGTGTGAAACTATCCCAAAAAAGATGGGAGCTAATTCCAATTAAAGCAGAAATTAAAATTATAAAGTAATGTTGTCTGAAATAATTATTCCAATCAAAATAAGTGAAAATTAAAATTCTTGTTCGAATATTTACCGGTAGATTATTAAATAATTGATTCCTGACAATGTTATGGAAAATGAAGGATAAAATAATTGCTGATGGCAAATCAAACCAAAAGATTCCGTGTAAAGTATGACTATAATTGCTTTGAACTTTCATTCTAATAAAGTATTCAAAGTCAGGAGTTAAACTGCCAATAATAAGGCTTGTTAAAGAAAACCATTTTTTAGGCAAATATCTTAAAGGTAAGATTATTGCAGGATGAGAAAAAGTAAAAGGCATTTGATTTCTTTAAAGATTTTGTATTGCTAAAATAGTCTTTTAAATAAAGATTTGTATCTGAAAAAAAACTCAACTTTCTTAGTCTCTTAATCGCTTAATTCCATAAAAAAAGCAGAACCTAATTCTGCTTTTTGTTTTGTTATTCAGCTTCCGATTTTATTGTAATTGGAAGATTATATGCAGTTCGGACCGCTTTACCGTTTAATATTCCCGGACTCCATTTTGTTTTTAATGATTTTAAAACTCGAATAGCTTCTTTGCCAACTCCATAACCAGGATCATTTCTTACCATGATATCAGTTATTGAGCCGTCTTTTTCGATTACAAAAGAAACATAAACTTTTAAAGTTCTTTCAGCATCCAATTCTGGTCTTGTAAAATTGTTTCCCACATAAGTATAGAACTTAGCCATTCCTCCTGGGAATTCTGGCATTTTGTCTAAAACAGCCGTGTTTACAATTGAATTTCCTGTATCTGCAGGTTCAACAGCATCTCCGCCAACATTGCCATTTGATGGCAGCACATTTGCAGAAGTTCCTGTTCCTGTAGAAGCATTATCTACTGCAGAACTATTCTGTGTGTTAGGTGCAATAACATCTGGTGTTGCTTGAGCTGTAGCTACTACAACAGGATTCGTCAATTGTACATCAGGCGATGCTGCTGCAGTTTGTTGAACAGGTGTAACTGGAGCAGGGGGTTCTGGTTTCACATGAATCGGACTTAAATCTACCGGCGTTATTGGTATTTCAAAAATAGTCGTAGGTGCTACAACAGGCGCCGTTCTAAATTTACTAATCAGCATCGATACGCTTCCTAATCCTGCTATTAATAGCAGTGCCATAAAAAGTGCTGTAATAGTTGTTTTGGGATTCTCCTGGCGCAATTGATACGCTCCGTACTCTTTGTTTTTGTTTTCGAAAACAAGATTGGTCCACTTGGATTCGTAGATACTGGATTTAGACATAGTTAATTGGATTTTAAGGTTAAGTAAACATCAAATCATAAGCCAAATGGGATTAGTGTGTAACTAAGAACGGAAAATTAAAGAACTTGTTTGTTAAATTGATAATGTTTTAAGAATAAATACGAAGATTTTTTATTCTTTATCTAAAGATAATAAATTATCTATTACGTTCAATGATTTCTGCTAATAATTTTTTAGCTCGAAGTAGTTTTACTTTTACATTGCTTAAAGGCTCATTAATTTTGAGCGCAATTTCCTGATATGTCATTTCCTGAAAGTAACGCAATTGAATTACTTCCTGATAATGTGGTTTCAGTTCTTTAATGCATTGTAGTAAACGTGATAGATTTTGCTCTTTTATCAGAGCATCTTCTGCAGATGGAGTAGTGTCTGCAATGTTGTAGGCTTGTTGATCTTCAGCATCTGTAATTTCAACAAAAAGACTGGTTTTCTTTTTTCGCAGTAAATCAATATAGACATTTTTTGCGATGGCAATTAACCAGGTATTAAATTGAAATTCAGAATTGTAGGATCCAATTTTATCAAAAGCTTTTGAGAAAGTTTCGATTGTAATATCTTCTGCAGTAGTTTCGTTTTCGGTACGTTTTAACATAAAACTGTACACTTCATTCCAATAAAAATCTAATAAAAAAGTAAAGGCGATCTGATCGCCTTTTTTTGCTTTTTCTATTTTAGAATTTATTTCCAATGTACAGGTTTTGAAAAGATATTAGTTATAAAGATATTAATTTGTGTGAATATAAGCACCATTTCTACAACAGGAAACCAAATTTTAAGATCTCTTTCTCTTAATTTTCCGGCAGAAAATCCCATTACGATCCACGCAATTGTATAACGTGTCGCCAATAGAGCCAATACAGCAATCCATTGAAATTGGAAAGACAATAATACTATAACTAATAAGAAGAAAAATAATTGTGAACTGTAAAATAATGACAATTGAATTTTATCAAAAAACTTGTAATGATTTGCCGTAGTAACGTGTCTTCTTTTTTGAATAAACCACTCGCTATAGGATTGTTTAGGTCTCGAATAAGTAAAACCTTCAGGATTATAAGCAATTGTAGTGTTTGCTTTGTTTGCTGCCTGATTTACAAATAAATCATCATCGCCAGAACGAACCTGAATGTGTTCGATAAAGCCATTTACATTAAAAAATTCTTCTTTTTTATATGCTAAATTTCGGCCAACTCCCATATATGGTAATCCTGCTTTTGCCCATGAAAAATATTGTACTGCCGTAAGAACCGTTTCAAATCGAATAATTTTATTCAATAAAGAACGTTCCTTTTCATAACCTCCATAACCTAAAATAATAGTTTTTTCTTCGGTAAATTGTGAAGTCATTGCTGTAATCCATTCTTTTGAAGTTGGATAACAATCAGCGTCAGTAAATAATAAGTAGTCTTTTTTAGAAGCTTTGATTCCTAATGTTAAAGCATATTTTTTGTTGCCCCAAAAGGCTTCATTGTTTTGCACTTTAACCAAACGAATGTTTGAATATTGTTTTTCAAACTCTTCAAAAACTTCCAGCGTTTCGTCGCTTGAAGCATCGTCGATTAAAACAATTTCAAAATCAGGATAATTTTGCTCAGCTAATAACGGAATGTATTTTTTTACATTCTCCTCTTCGTTTTTTGCACAAACAATAACTGAAACAGGAATGTTTTGTTGCTTAATATTTTGTGGTTTGCTAAAAGCGAATTTTCCAAAAATACCTAAATAATAAAAAAGTTGTATAATAACTATAGCAATAAAAAAGTAAAATATATATATAAGCATTTGAATTTAATTGTCTTTTTAATTTTTGAATCTGCGATGCAAATGTACTTATGAATTCCTAATTTTCAATGATTAAAAGCTATTTACTTTCGGCATTTTGACATTTCGGCTGCAAGAGCGACAGATTGAGGGTTTTTGGTTTTTTCTAATTCAGAAATTATATTTTTATAATTGTGGTCATCCCTGTTTTGTGATAGCTTTTTTGTAGCCTGAATTTCATCAATTTCAATCTCAAAACCAAAGATTCCTCTTGCCTCACGCATTGTTTTTGCTGATAAATCTTCAACACGAACCGGGTTTTCAGAACCCGCCTCATATTTATCAACTAATTTTTTAAGTTGTTCTATTGTAGCTGTTTCATCTACAATTTTGATTCGCCCGTAAACATGTACGGCTATGTAGTTCCATGTTGGTACATTTTCGTGATCGTACCAGGAAGAAGAAATATAACCATGCGCACCTGAAAAAACAGCCAAAACCTGATCATTTTCGGCAAAACCTTCAGCTTGCGGGTTGAGTTTAGAAATATGTCCTTGCAGAATTTCTTTTCCATCAGCATTAATTTCAAATTCTATCGGAATATGTGTGGCGCATAATTTTCCGTTTGTTTGATTGATCAGAATTCCAAAACTATTTTCTTTCAAAAAGGTTCTGATTGATTCCGGGTCTTCGTTTTTGTATAAGTCTGGTGTATACATATTTGTGAGTTTTATTTTAAAGATTTTCCAAAACAAATAGCTTCTGGTCGATCTTTATATTTTCCGTAATTTGGAATTACTTTATAATTTTGTTTTTCGTAAAACTGTGTAGCTTCAGTATTTTTTATTCTCGTTTCTAAAATTAATTCCTCATAACCACTTTTTGAGGCTATATCTTCTAAAAAAGCTAAAATTGTTTTACCAATTTTCTTTCGGGGATATTTAGAATACATCCTTTTTACTTCTCCAACAGTTTCAGAAATTGGTCTAATCGCTCCGCAACCCACAATTTCATTTTTTATTTCAGCTACAACAAAAACATATTTTGAATTATTTTGCTGCCAGTCTGTGAAAGAATTTTTCCCATCACTCCCAAAACGAAGATAAAGATTTCCAGACAATTCGTCTATAATTGCTGCAACTTTTTCATTTGGATTTGTGATTTTTATAGAAATGGTTTCTGTCATAAATTTAAATTATATCTTTTCCGGAATTAAATAAATTTGGCTTCACACTTAACCATAAAATTGTAACACCAATTAAAGTAAAAATAATTCCTCCAACGATAAATTGGGTGGCAGAATCATCCGAAAATATGGAGATGAAAGAATCAAATAAACGGGATAATATTCCTTTTCTAAAAAATTTAAATCTCATAATAATATACATTACTATTGCGACTAAAATTGTGTTTAGTGATGAAAGTCTGTTTCTCCAATTAAGGAAAGAAGCTATAAAAATCCCAAACAAAAAACCTAAAAATATCCAGATATAAATACTCGGCCAAAAACTAATAACATCTTCTTTTTTAGGGAATAATCTATTCCAGCATTCTAATTCTTTATTTTGAAAATAATTTGTGGCACAAATAAACTTTTCAGCTACGGTGTAAAATCTTAATTGCAATATGCCGTGAATAAGGAAAATTATTCCAATTATTTGAAATAGAATTACTCTGAAGTTAAGTTTTTTCATTTAGAAATTAATGGATAAAATCCAGCTTTAGATAACATTCACTTCGGCTTCAATATGAATACCGAATGTTTCAAAAACAGTTTTTTGAACATCTTTTGAAACGGCTAAAATTTCCTGACCGGTTGCGTTTCCATAATTTACTAAAACCAAAGCCTGATTTTTGTGCACACCTGCATCACCAAAACGTTTTCCTTTAAAACCAGCCTGCTCAATTAACCAGCCAGCCGGAACTTTTACTTCGGTTTCAGAAACTTCATAATATTTCATTTCTGGAAATTTCTGGTGAATTTTTTCAAAATCAGATTTCAGTAAAATCGGGTTTTTAAAGAAACTTCCGCTATTTCCTAATTCTTTCGGATCGGGTAATTTGCTTTGTCTGATAGCAATTACAGCATTACTCACATCTTTTAAAGTTGGAGTTGTGATATTGTTTTTAGCCAATTCAGCTATAATATCTCCGTAAGAAGTATTGATTTTATGATTGCGTTTTGTTAGTTTATAAATTACCGATGTAATAATATATTGGTCTTTGACTTCATTTTTAAAGATACTTTCTCTATATCCAAAATTACATTCAGGATTTATGAAAGTTTTCATTTCCTGAGTTTCAATATTCATGGCTTCGCACGAAACAAAAGTGTCCTTTATTTCAGTTCCGTACGCACCAATATTCTGAACCGGAGTTGTGCCGACATTCCCCGGAATCAATGACATGTTTTCTAAACCGCCAAAATTATTTTCAATGGTATAAAGTACAAAATCATGCCATGTTTCGCCAGCCTGACTTTCGACCCAAACAAAATCATCATCTTCTTTAACGATCTTTTTGCCTTTTAAGTCAATGTGAATCACCAATGCATCAATATCCTTGGTTAAAAGCATATTGCTTCCTCCGCCAAGAATAAACTTTTTCTCATTTTTGTTTTCTTCTAAAATGGTTTTTAATTCATCAACTGAATGAACGGCAACAAATTGTCTGGCTTTGGCTTCGATGCCAAAAGTATTGTAGTTTTTTAAAGAAAAATTGGATTGGATTTCCATAAATAAAAGGCTTTATAATCTGATTCAAAAGTAAGGATTATAATTTATTTGAGTTGGATTTTGAAGAAATATCCATTGAAAATGGAAAGAATTTGTTAATCTTTAGTTCTGTGATTTCTATATTTTCTTTTTGTAAGTTTGAAATAATTAAAATAGTATAATTATGTCTAAATCAATTCTTAAAAATAGAGTTGTACTTCTTTTAGTCAGTTTATTTTTTTCAATGAGTGTGAATGCTCAAATCAATATGTTTGATACTTGGCAAATTAATGATTTAATGGGTGTTCGTGACCTTGAAGAATATTCTATTGTTAAGATGGGAAAATATCATTTGGGTTATATGTTTGTTTTAAATCATGATGGGACTTTTTTAATTAGAAATTTGCCTCAATGTGGAAATGGTATATTTAAGAATATTTCAGGAAGTTTTATATTGATTGATGATACTCATATTCGGTTTATGCTAAATAGAATTTCTTATAGTAGTTATAGTAAAGAGGATAATTCAGAAGAAGAACCGAATGTAGATTTAGGAATTTTTTATATCTATCAAGATTCAAAATCAATCCGATTAATTAAAAGTAATGGCAATTTACAAGATGATAAAGATAAAATGCTGTATACTGATATGCTTAAGACTTTTGATGAAAATTGGAAATCATATAATTATTCATGGGTAAATGCAAAAGCAAATATTCCGCAGGAAAGTGTAAAAGATTATCTGGACAACAAGTTGATTGGTTTGTCTGATTACAAAATTGTATACTCAAAAAAAGAAGGATACGGAGAACTGTTTCTTGTGAGAAAAGATGAGGATTTTCATTATGTTCTTTATAACGGTATTAAACAAAAAGTTTCTTTAGCATATCCTCGTTGATTGAGTAAAATGTAGTTTTTGCCGCAAAGAGCGCTAAGATTTACGCGAAGTTCGCAAAGCTTAGCGTTCATAGCGTAAATCTTAGCGCTCTTTGCTGTTAAATAATGACGCGTGAATCCAGTAACTCATGATATTTATCCGCAATAACCTTCATATTAATATCATAATTAGCATTCTCTTCCACAAATTTTCTATTCTCTAAAATCGCATTATTTCGTGATTCGACATTTTCAAAAGACCAAATCAATTCTTCTGCCAGCATTTCGATATTATCAATTTCAATTAATTGTCCGTTTTCACGATGTTTGATCCAGCTTTGATTTCCCGGAATATCAGAAACTAAAGGATAACAATTACAAGCCATTGCTTCAAACAATGATGCCGAAACGCCTTCGGTAATAGGCATGCTGATATAAATATTCGATTGTTGTAATAATTTAGGAAGATCAGTATTTGGGATTCTTCCCGTAAAAATTAATTTATCTTCAATTTGTAATTCTTTGGCTAAATCTTTTAAAAACTGCAAACGAGTTCCGTCGCCAACAATGGTTAGTGAAAAATCAATTCCTTTTTGATGTAGAATAGCAAAAGCTTTCAAAATAGAATCATGGCGATATTCTGGTTGCAAAGAACGCGTTACAATAGCTTCAATTTTATTTGAATTATTTATGAATGGAGAAAAAAGAGTTAAGTCAATCCCTTTCGGAATAACTAAAACTTTATTCATATCAACGCCAATTTCTTTCATGGAAATTGTCATAACCGGACCCCAAGCGTGAATTAAATGTGCTTTTTTGAAAGCATATTTCTGAATGAATTTTTTAAACGGATACAAAACAGAGGTTTCCGGCCATAAGTCAGTTCTGCCTTGTTGTGCAATGGCGATAGTTTTAGATCCTGATAATGCGGCAAGAAAGCCATAACTTGTAGTTCGTTCGGCAATAACCATATTCGGTTTTTCTCGTCGAATGATTTTCCGAATCGAAATAGGAGAGAAGAAGTATTCTGTAATACGTTTGAATCGGTTAATTTTTGAATTATTTGGTGTTTTGAGTTCCCAGGTTATAATTTCAAAATCGCCAAATTCCTTTAAACCTTTCATCCAGGTTATAGCATCGGCACGGTAAGATTCTCCCAGAAAAAGTATTTTCCTTTTTTTCATTCGGTGGTTATTTTGCCGCGAATTTCACGAATTTACACGAATTAATTAATGAAAATTTGTGAAAATTTGAGGCGAACTTTTTAAATTAAACTAAAATTCATCAGTATCTAAAGCACGATTAATGAATTCGTTTAAAGGTTTTAAAGTGATCAGTTTTTGACTCATTTTGGCAACGAAATCTTTTTTAGTTACTTCGCTAATGTCGTATTTTTGAGTTGCAGTAAAACTTTTCAATTTTAAAAACTCAATTGCAGGATGGTCTTTTTCGTAACCACGCGGCATACTTTTAAGAGAATTGTTTTCACTTATATCCAAACTTCCAAATTCTTTTTTAAAGTTTTTATCAGCCAGAATCGCTTCAAGATCATCATGAAAAAAAGCAATTTCTTTGCGGACTTTTTTCAAATCTTCAGATTCTGGAGAATAAAATCCACCGGCAATAAAACTTGCACCTTTTTCAATATGTACATAATATCCTGATCGATTAGCACCTTTTGCGCCAGATGACATCCAAACGCCCAAATGGGCTTTGTAAGGAGATTTATCTTTAGAAAACCGAATGTCACGATTGATTCTGAAAGTACAATTTTTAACTTCCAGCAATTCTAACGAAGGATCCAAAGGTTTCATCACGTCCAAAAAATCACTTACCAATTGATGGTAATCTTTTTTGAAGATTTCGTATCGTTTTTTTTGATCCTGAAACCAGTCTCTATTGTTGTTTTTCTTTAAATCGTCTAAAAATTGCAATGATTCTTTCGTTAGCATATTCGGTATTTATTGCAGTTGTTTTTAAGTTTTATTTGGAGCTAAATTAATGATTTTTTTCGCCACGAATTTCACGAATTCACACTAATTTTTAAATTACTTATTGTTGTAGCTTTGACAAAGTTTAAAACTTTGTCAAAGCTTTAATTCGTGAAAATTTGTGAAATTCGTGGCAGACAAAAAATTATAAATTAAATATTTTATAACTCTGATGTGTTGATTTTACGATAGCTTCGGTGCGTTCCGGATGTGTATCAGAAATAAAAAGCTGACCGAAAGTTTCGCTGTTTACCATTTCGATAATTTTAGAAACGCGGGTTTCGTCAAGTTTGTCAAAAATATCATCAAAAAGCAAAAGTGGTTTTACACCGCTTTGTTTTTTTAGGAATTCAAATTGAGCGAGCTTTAAAGCAATTAAAAACGATTTTTGCTGACCTTGAGATCCGAATTTTTTTATCGGATGAGAATCAATTTCAAACGATAAATCATCTTTGTGAATTCCTGCACTTGTATAATGTAATGCACGATCCTTGTTAATGTTTTCCTGTAAAATGGTCAACAGGTCTTTTTCATACAAATGACTTTCATAGACCAATTGCACCGTTTCTTCAGATCCTGTTATTGCCTGATGGTGTGTATTAAATATAGGTATAAATTGTTCCAGAAAATCTTTTCTCTTTTCAAAAATAAATTTTCCAAAGCCATCAAGTTGCTCGTTATATATAGATAAGGTGTCGTTGTCGAAAACATGATTTAATGCAAAATACTTTAATAAAGCATTTCGCTGGGCAATTATTTTTTGATATTGAATAAGCTGATGCAAGTAAGTCGAATCTAATTGTGAAATCACGCTGTCCATAAATTTACGGCGTGTTTCACTTCCTTCAATAATTAAATCACGATCTGCCGGAGAAATAATGACTAGTGGAACAAACCCAATATGATCAGAAAATTTATCGTAAGCCTTCCCATTTCTTTTCAGGATTTTCTTCTGCCCTTTTTTCAAACTGCAGACAATTTGTTCTGTTCTGCCGTTTTTTTCCAGTTCGGCATCAATTACAAAAAACTCTTCACCATGTTTGATGTTTTGCACTGCAAGCGGATTAAAATAGCTTTTTCCGTAAGCTAAATGATAAATAGCATCAAGCACATTAGTTTTACCAATTCCGTTTTTTCCAACAAAACAGTTGATCTTGATATCAAAATCAAAACTAGCCTCGGAGAAATTTTTATAATTGAATAAAGAAATTTTGTTTAAATGCATTTTTTAAAGGAACTCTATGGTAGAATTTGATGTTTAATAATGAGTATTTCTCTTTTTAATTGAGTTTTTCTGCTACGAATTAAATTATTAAAAAGGATTTGTCAGGCAAATTTAATTCTTTAAACGCTTAATCTGCGATAATCTTAAAAATCTATGCCGAAATAATATTTTAAGGTAATAAAAAGTTTATTTCGAATATTGAAAAAAGAATCATTTAAGTGGGTGAAAAATGTGTTTAAAGTATTTGTTTTTAATGAGTTGCGTTTTGTTATTCTGGTGGTGATAAGAAAAAAACGGAGATTATCTAAAATATTTTATATTAAATAGATATAAAATTGATTTTTTTTACTTCAGTTTCAATAAAAATTTTATTTTTGCCGTTCACTAAATTAATTTTAAATGGCTACTTACAATAAAAGAGGATATAAAGCACCAAAAGAAAAGGAAGTTAAAGAAGTAAATGAAGAAACACAGGTAATTATTGATGAAAAAGACAGTACAACAGCTGGTGTTTTTTCAAAATTAGATGAAACTGCTTCAAAAACTGAGGATTGGGTTGCTAAAAATCAAAAAATCATTATTGGTTTAGTTGCTGGAATTGCAGTTGCTACTATTGGATATTTGGCTTACCAAAAATTTATCGAAGCTCCTAAGCAAGATGAAGCTGCAAACGAAATGTTTGTTGCTCAACAAAATTTCCAAAAAGCGACTGACGGTGTGGCAAGCGATTCATTATATAAATTAGCTTTAAATGGTTCTGAAGGTAAATTCGGATTCATTAAAATCGCTGAAGAATATTCTGGAACAGATGCTGGTAACTTAGCGAACTATTATGCTGGTATGGCTTATTTAAATACTGGTAAATTTGACGAGGCAATTAAATATTTAGGTGATTTTAAATCTGAAGATTTAATTTTAAGTGCTTTGGCAAAAGGTGCAATTGGAGATGCTTACTCTCAAAAAAATCAACAAAAAGAAGCTCTTGACTATTACGTAAAAGCTGCTGAGTCTAATAAAAACGATTTTACAACACCTCGTTTCTTATTAAAAGCAGGAAAAACTGCCATTGCTTTAGGTCAAAAAGAAGACGCTTTAAAATATTTAACAGATATTAAAGAAAACTACGATACAACTCCGGAAGCTGCTTCTGTTGATGCATTGATCGGATTAGCACAATAAATTTATTGTAGAGTTCAGATTTTAGATTTTAGATTTGTATTTTTACAATCTGAAATCAAAATTCTAAAATCTTAAATATAAAAGATGGCTACTGAAAATAAAAATTTATCAGAATACGATAAAAACACAATCCCAAATGCGAAAGACTTTCGATTTGGGATTGTTGTTTCTGAGTGGAATGAAAACATAACTGAAGGACTTTACAATGGCGCTTTTGATGCGTTAATTGACTGCGAAGTTCCCGCAACACAAATCATTCGTTGGAATGTTCCAGGAAGTTTTGAACTGATTTACGGCGCAAAAAAAATGTTGCAAACACAAAATGTTGATGCCGTAATTGTAATTGGATGTGTAATTCAGGGACAAACCAAACATTTTGATTTTGTTTGCGAAGGTGTTACACAAGGAATTAAAGATTTGAATGTTCAAACAGATATTCCCGTTATTTTTTGTGTATTAACAGATAATAATATCCAGCAATCTATTGATAGAAGTGGAGGTATTCACGGAAACAAAGGAACCGAGGCTGCAATCGCAGCAATAAAAATGGCATACATTCGTCAACAAGCTTCTATGTCGCATCCATTTAATCAGCCGTTGTTAACTTCTGGCGCGATTCAAATAGAGGAAACTCCTAGAAAAATAGATAAAGAATAAAACACAATTGTTTTAAAAATATTAAAACCTATACTGTGTAAAAATAGTATAGGTTTTTTGTTTTTTTTATGACTGATGAAGTTCTAAAACCCAATAGAAATTCATTAAATTTGTAGACCTTGGATTTTAAAACCATAAATAAATTAATAGTATCAATCTGAGATTTTTACAATATAATAAAATCAAAGCATAAACCTTAAACCCAAATTTTTTAATGTCGAGTATTATCCAATTACTTCCTGATCACGTTGCTAATCAAATTGCCGCTGGAGAAGTGGTTCAAAGACCCGCTTCGGTAGTCAAAGAATTGCTCGAAAATGCTGTTGATGCCAATGCAACCGACATTAAGTTAATTATTAAAGATGCTGGTAAATCTTTGGTTCAGGTTATTGATAATGGTAAAGGTATGAGTGTGACCGATGCGCGTTTGTGTTTTGAACGTCATGCAACCTCAAAAATTCGTCAGGCCGAAGATTTATTCTCCTTATGTACGAAAGGTTTTCGTGGAGAGGCCTTGGCATCTATTGCGGCAATTGCCCATATGGAAATGAAAACCAAGCAAGATCAGGATGAACTTGGTACGCATATTATTATCGAAGGAAGTAAATTTGTCTCTCAGGAAGTGGCAGTTTTACCAAAAGGGACTTCATTTGCAGTAAAAAATCTTTTTTTTAATATTCCAGCTCGTCGTAATTTCTTAAAGTCAGATACAGTTGAGTTTCGACATGTTATGGATGAATTTCAGCGTGTAGCATTAGCGCATCCAAATATTCATTTTACTTTTTATCATAACGGCAGCGAAATGTATAATTTGCCTGCCGCAGGTTATCGCCAGCGAATCGTTGGAATAATGTCTGGTAAAACCAATGAAAAGTTGGTTCCTGTAAATGAAGATACTGAAATTATAAATGTTCAGGGGTTTGTTTGCAAACCTGAATTCGCCAAGAAAAACAGGGGAGAGCAATTCTTTTTTGTAAACGATCGTTTCATTAAAAGTGGTTATTTGCATCATGCAGTTATGGCAGCTTATGATGGACTTTTGAAAGATGGTTCGCAACCCAGTTATTTCTTGTATTTACAAGTTCCGCCAAACACAATTGATATCAACATTCATCCAACAAAAACTGAAATTAAGTTTGATGATGAACAGGCTTTGTATGCTATTTTAAGAGCCTCTATTAAACATAGTTTAGGTCAGTTTAATGTGGCGCCTGTTTTAGATTTTGATCGCGATTCGAATTTAGATACACCTTATCATTATAAAGATTTAGAGGCCGAAACTCCTACTATTCAGGTCGATGGAACTTTTAATCCATTTACAGATGATAAAACAAATCAGCATTACTCTAAAGCAAGTTCTGGCTCGGGATCAGGAAGTTATAGTTCAGGATCAAGCTATAGTTCAGGTTCAGGTTCCAATTCTTATTCGGGATATTCAAAAAGAGTAGAACCAACGGCAAGTTGGGAAAGTTTATATGTTGGTCTAGATACAGAAAGTGTAGAAAGCATAGAAAGTTCGCCTTTTAATTTTGAAAATGAAGAAGTAACATCTTCTTTATTTAATGATGATGAAGTAGAACAAGCGACTCAGAAAACCTATCAAATTCATAAGAAATATATTGTTTCGCCAATAAAATCGGGAATGGTCATTGTCGATCAGCAACGAGCACATCAACGTATTTTGTACGAACAATTCTTGTTGAACATGACCGTAAATCAGGCTTCAAGCCAGCAATTGTTATTTCCTTTAGATTTATTTTATTCTTCAGATGAAATGACATTAATCGAAGAATTGAAACCTTCTCTTGAAACAACAGGTTTTGTTTTTGAACAAGCACAAACAGACCATATCGTGATTTCCGGAATTCCGGTTAATATTACAGAAAGTGAAGTTTCGATGGTAATCGAACAATTATTAAGTGATTTGCAAGACGGAATCCCAGCGAGCAGTTACAGTCAAAATGATACAATTGCCAAATCGATGGCGAAAAGTTTAGCAGTTAAAACCGGATCTTATTTAACCGAAAAAGAACAGGATAATTTAGTAAACGGATTGTTTGCCTGTAAAGATCCAAATATTTCACCTTTTCAAAAACCAACTTTCATCACAATGCGTGTGGAAGATATAGATAAAAAGTTTGCATTATGATGAACATAACTCCCGTAGTAAAACAATTATTGATTATTAATATCATATTTTTTATTGGTGCTCAGTTAGTACCGGTTTCTTATGAATATTTAGCACTTTTTTTTCCTGAAAATCCTGGTTTCAAAGTTTGGCAACCAATTACTCATATGTTTATGCATGGCGGATTTGCTCATATTGCATTTAATATGTTTGCCTTATATTCATTTGGTTCTACGCTGGAGCATTTTTGGGGTGGAAAGAAATTTTTGTTTTTCTACATTTCATGCGGATTAGGTGCTGCTTTGATAAATTTTGCTGTTAATTATTATTTTTATCAGGACAGCTTAAATATCTTAATTGCCAATGGTTTTCATAAAGCTGATATTCTCAGCTTATTAAACGATGGCAAAATAGATACAAGATGGCAGCAAATATTGACAGTTTCTGAATTTAAACATTTCACTGAAGCTTATTTAGGAACGGTAGTTGGTGCTTCGGGAGCAATTTATGGTCTTTTAGTTGCCTTTACCTTTATGTTTCCTAATGCAGAATTGGGAATTATGTTTATTCCAATTCCGATAAAGGCAAAATATTTTGTTCCAATTTACATGCTTTTATTTGATGGCTTCTTTGGGATTTTTGGCAGTTCATTTATGGGAATAGAATCTGGTATAGCTCATTATGCGCATATTGGCGGAGCTTTTTTTGGATTTATGATTATGTGGTACTGGAAAAAAAATCAGTTTAATAAAAATCGTTGGAATTAATTTTTAACTTTAGATAATCAATTATCCCGAGGTTTCGGGACCAAAAGAAGCTTTTATGAATATTCTTGATGATTTAAAATTACAATATAAGTTGGGTGGAATTGCAATGCGCGTTATTTACTGGAACGTTGCTTGTTTCCTTATTTCTCTGGTTTTTTATAATTTTTCAATTGGTCAGTTTGAATTTCCAAATTGGCTTGCATTGTCGTCAGATCCTCAGGTTTTTATGTTTAAGCCCTGGACATTTTTAACCTATGCTTTTTTTCATGACGGATTTTGGCATTTGTTGTTTAATATGATGGTGCTAAATTTTTCCAGTACTTTATTTCTAACGTATTTTACTCAAAAACAATATTTAGGCTTATACATTTTAAGTGCTGTTTTTGCCGGAGTAATATTTGCATTGAGTTATTATTTTTTAAACTATTCAGCGTCAATAGTTGGAGCTTCAGCTGCAATAATGGCAATTTTGGTAGCGACAACAACTTATCAGCCTTTAATGAATATTCGTTTGCTATTAATTGGAAATGTAAAATTATGGCATATTACGGCTGTAATTTTAATTTTAGATTTAATGCAATTTCGCCTTGGTAATATGGGCGGACATATTTCACATTTAGCTGGTGCTGTTTTTGGATTTATTTTCATTAAATTGCTTCAAAATGGAACTGATTTGAGTATTGTGATTTCCAGAATATTAGATTTTTTTACAAATCTGTTCAGAAAATCGCCATCAACCCCCTTCAAAAAAGTTCATAAAAATTACAATAAACCTACACAGAAGCCAATATCAAAAATTGTTACGAAAGATAAAACGCAACAACAAATTGATGAAATATTGGATAAAATTAGCCAGTCTGGCTATGATTGTTTGACAAAAGAAGAGAAAGAATTTTTGTTTAAAGCAGGAAAATAATCCGTGTAACAAAGAAAAAATGAAAAACCTGTCGTGGTTTAATAAAATAATGTTCTTTTTGAATATAGTGCTAACTGTAATAACATTTAGTATCTACATTCTACCATTTCTGGCACCAAAAAGTTTTCCGCTTTTATCGGTGCTAACGCTCTTTATGCCGGCCTTTTTTGTTTTAAATGGATTGTTCTTCGTTTATTGGGCAATTCAGTTCAAGAAACGTCTTATTTTGTCTGGTTTGGTTTTGTTGACCGGAATCACGTTTATTAGTAAATTTTATAAATTCTCTCCTAAAGAATATATTGAAGATGAAAAAGATTTCTCAGTAATGAGTTATAATGTTCGTCTTTTTAATGTGTTTAAATGGTTGGATCGTGATGATATTCCGTCTAATATAAAAGCTTTTATTGATGAAAAAGATCCTGATATTTTATGTATTCAGGAATATTCTAACTCAGCACATTTAGATTTAAAAGTATATCCGCATCGTTATATTTTTATTGATGGGAATCAAATAAAAACAGGACAGGCGATTTTCTCAAAGTTTCCTATTATAAATGAAGGAAATATTATTTTTCCTAAATCAGATAACAATGTTATTTATGCTGATATAAAACGCGGTAAAGACGTTATTCGTGTTTATAACATGCACTTGCAGTCAATTAAGATTTCGCCTGATGTTGATAAAATTTCAGATGATATTGATAATGTAAATCAGCAAAAATCGCAACAAATTTACACCAGAATTAGCAAAGGATTTAGGCAGCAACAAGAACAGGCTGAGATTTTTAAAGAAAATATCAAGCAATGTAAAAATCCTATCATTATTTGTGGTGACATGAATAATAGTCCATTTTCATACGTTTACCGAAGCATAAAAGGAAAATTGAAAGATACTTTTGAAGAAGCCGGTGAGGGTTTTGGAGCAACTTATAAATTCCGTTATTATCCCGCCAGAATAGATTATATTTTCTCAGATAGTAAAATGAAAGTAAAGCAATTTGAAAGTTTTTCTGATTTTGAAAATTCAGATCATTATCCAATTATGACAAGACTTTCGATGGAATAAACTTAAGAAATTCCAAATTTTTAACCGAAGCATCGGGACCAAATTCCGAACTCCAAATTTGATGTTGAAAAGGAAAATTGTTTCTATTTTATTTCTAATTTTTGATTTTTCAGATAATCCATGGCAAATTTGCCTTCGTTAAAAAGCAAATCCAATACGCTTAGATTGTTTATAAACCCGTGTTTGTCATCAAATACCTGAGGATATTTTTCGAATGAATTTGGGTCCTTTTTTCCGTTTGCCAAATATCTGAAATCAGATATATTTTTTACTTCATGAAAGTATTCAGTTGTTTTGCTAAATTCAAGTTTCATTCTCAAACACTTCGTTACAATATCTAAAACTTCCATATTTAAATCCATTAGAAGAGTATACTTTTTTTCAAATATTGGACGAATATCATCTTCAAAAAATTCGAAAAAGGGAGAACTTCTATAGGCAGCTTCCAGAGATTTAAAGTGCTGTTTTTGCCAGTCAAATTCATTCTCGATCAAAACATCTCTCGTTTTTTGATGCGCTTCTTTACAATGCTTAACAGGAATATTTAATAACTGAATTCCGTTCGGACTATAGATGTAAGTACGGTTTCTGTTAGTTTGTTTTTGAAAATTATCTTCCATCTCAAAAGTAATATTTTCAGATTGAGCCATAACTGCAAAATGGCTAATTGATGGAAAATAGGTAGGAAGTAATAAAGAATTCATTGTTTTTTGTTTAAAAGTTTCAGGTTCCAAGTTTCAGGTTCGTATAAAACTTGAAACTTGGAACCTGAAACAAAAAATAACTATTTTTATTTATGCTTTGTTTTCTCTTCTTTTTCTCCAGAAATATTCTCCAACAAAATATACTGCAAGAAGAATAAGGAAATATTTAAAATAAGATTGTGGTTGTCCTTCACCGTCAACAGTCGTGAAAACTCTGCTCCAACGAATTTTATTGATTCCCTTACCATTAGTGTCCCAGCTTAGCCAGATAAAAACTGGTTTTCCTACAATGTGATCTTCAGGAACATAACCCCAATAACGACTATCTTCAGAGTTATGACGGTTGTCTCCCATCATCCAATAGTAGTTTTGTTTGAAGGTGTAACTATTGGTTTGTTTTCCATTAATTATAAAATGAGAACCATCTAATTCAAGAGTGTTTCCTTCGTATTTTGTTATAATTTCTTTGTAAAATGGCAGTGTTTCATTTGTTAATGTAACTGTTTTTCCAGCTTCCGGAATATAAATTGGGCCGTAGTTATCTTCGTTCCATTTATTGATATGTGGGAACACTCTATCATCACTATCTCTTTTTATTACTCTTGTCACTGCAGTAATTCCAGGAGTGTTTTTCAGGCGTTCAGCACTAGCTTCTGTTAAAGCACTAAAATATAAAGTGTCTCTTTTTTCGCTTTTGAAACCAGCACCATCCGTAATATCCATTTCTCTCATTAAAGTTTCGAAATCGATAGGCGTTTTTCCGTCTAAAGCTACAGAATAAGAATATTGAGGTTTTGCTCTTTCTGGTAAAACTAATTTTTTTCCGTTAATGAAAACAAATCCGTCTTTAATAGATAAACTATCACCAGGAATACCAACACATCTTTTTACGTAATTCGATTTTTTATCGATTGGTTTAATAACTCCGGGTCTTCCTTTTGGCTCATAAAAATAATGCACTGTATCGACCGGCCAGTTAAAAACTACAATATCTGTTCGTTTTATTTTTTCAAAAGCAGGCAATCTGAAATAAGGTAATTGCGGCCAGCTTAAATATGATTTTCTTTTAATGAATGGTATTGTATCATGTACCATTGGCAATGCTACAGTTGTCATAGGAACTCTTGGACCGTAATTTACTTTACTAACAAATAAAAAGTCTCCAATTAATAATGATTTTTCTAATGAAGAAGTAGGTATTGTATAAGGCTGAACCAGATAAGTATGTACTAATGTTGCTACAATAATTGCAAAAAGTAATGAACTTACGGTATCTGCAGCTTTATTTTCGGGAGTTAATTTACGATCTGAATTATATTCTAATTTCTGAGTATAATTTACGTAATAGATGTAAAATCCAAATGTTACAATTCCTAAAATGGTATCTAAAGTCGATTTTTTGCCAAATGTTCTTAAAGTTTCAACCCAAACAACTGGAAACATAATTAAGTTAATAATTGGAATAAAAAGTAATATTGTCCACCATGTAGGTCGGCCAATAATCTTCATTAAAACTATTGAGTTGTAAACAGGAATTGCTGCTTCCCAACTTTTTCTGCCGGCAGTCTGATACAATTTCCATGTTCCAATAAAATGAATAATTTGTACAGCTAAGAAAAATACGAACCAAAGATATAGAGTCATAATTTTATATTTTATGTTTCAAGTTTTCAGGTTTTTTTTAGTTGAAAACCTTACGCTTTAGATTAGTTTATTTTAGGTTTAAAACATCTTTCATACTATAAACCCCCTTTTTACCGGCTAACCATTCGGCAGCAATTACAGCTCCAAGTGCAAAGCCTTCACGGTTGTGGGCAGTATGTTTTAATTCGATGCTATCTACAATTGATTCATAAGTGACAGTGTGAGTTCCCGGAACGTCACCAATTCTTTTTGCTTCAATATGAATTTCATTATTTTTTGCTTCATCCATGGTCCAATTTGCGTAGTTGCTATTTTCAATAACGCCTTTTGCCAAAGAAATAGCTGTTCCGCTTGGAGCATCTAGTTTTTGTGTGTGATGAATTTCTTCCATCGTAACTTTATACGAATCGAACTGAGACATTATTTTGGCTAAATATTCATTTAGTTCAAAGAAGATATTTACACCAAGGCTAAAATTAGAACTAGAAATAAAACCACCTTGCTTTTCATTACAAAGTGCAACCATCTCGTCAAAATGTTCCAGCCATCCGGTTGTTCCCGATACTATTGGGACATTTGCATGAAAAGCACTCGAAATATTAGCTACAGCAGCGGTAGGAACACTAAAATCGATGGCGACATCTGCAGTTGAAAGTCCGTCGTAGGTATTAGATTCATCTTTCTTTAAAACAATTTCATGACCTCTTTCTAAAGCAATTCTTTCGATTACTTTACCCATTTTTCCGTATCCTAAAAGTGCAATTTTCATTATGTATATTTTTTTGAATTAAATAGAAATGAGTTCTATTTAAAAGCGGTAATTAAAAGTTAGTCCAACATTTGGTTTAAATGTTACATCGTTGGGATAGATTTCAGGTTTCATCGATAATCTTTCGTTTACGTTAAATTGAATTAACGCTGCATCAACATTGGCATCGATAATATTTAAGGCATAAAAGCCAACAACAAAGAGTAGAGATAAATCTCGATTTCTTTGATAGAATTTTTGACCGGCAATAAGTCTGCTGTCGTCTAGGAAATCGTACTTCCCGCCAGTTCCAGGGCCGTAACCTTCGAGTCTTCGTTTGTATTCGTCTCGATAATCTTTATATTTTCTGTTGTTGTCTATATAAAAATACATACTAGTTCCAATTGCTCCGTACACTAACGGAATTTTCCAGTATTTTTTGTTGTATGCCTGACCTAAACCAGGTAAAATTGCCGAATAAAAGGCAGCTTTTGCTGGTGTTAGCGGGTCTATTTCCTGCATCTTAGTAGTGTCTTTAGCGACTAAAACCGTTTCTTCTTTTGCCTGAGCAAAAAGAGAGACGGTTCCTAAGAGAAAGAACAATAGACTTATGGGGACAATTTTATTCACTATCCGTTTATTAATTTTATAATTCGATTAAAGTCAGCTTCAGAATTGAAAGGAATTGTGATTTTTCCTTTTCCGTTTCCGGCAACTTTTACATCAACTTTAGCACCAAAATAATCGTTGAAAGTATTTTTTTGCGTTTCTTTAACTACAAATGAAGAAGCTGATTTTGGTTTTTCTTCACCTTCAGGTTTTGGTTTTAAACTTTCGTGATAATTTTTTACCAAAGTTTCTGTTTCACGAACAGATAAATTTTGACTTACGATTTTTTGATAAATATCAGTTTGAATGTCAAGATCTTCGATATTGATAATAGCTCTACCGTGACCCATACTGATAAAACCATCACGAATACCCGTTTGAATAATCGGATCAAGTTTTAAAAGACGTAAATAATTGGCAATTGTAGAACGTTTTTTACCAACTCTCTCGCTCATTTGTTCTTGTGTTAATTGAATTTCGTCAATTAAACGCTGATATGAAAGTGCGATCTCGATTGGATCTAAGTCATGACGCTGAATATTTTCAACCAAAGCCATAACCAAAGATTCATTGTCATTCGCAATACGAATGTAAGCCGGAACCGTAGTTAAACCAACTAATGTAGAAGCGCGCAAACGGCGCTCTCCAGAAATTAACTGGTATTTGTTGAAGTCTAATTTTCGAACAGTAATAGGTTGAATTACACCAAGTTCTTTAATAGAAGTGGCTAACTCTCGTAATGATTCTTCATTAAAATTGCTTCTAGGCTGAAACGGATTTATTTCGATAGCACTTATTTCAAGCTCTATGATATTTCCAACAACCTTATCAGCATTTTTGTCTTCTACTGATGTAATGTCGTTTTCCGGATCTTTTAATAATGCTGATAATCCTCTTCCTAAGGCTTGTTTTTTAATTGCTTTTGTCATAAAAACTATTTACTGTTTTTCTTTATAATTTCCTGAGCTAAATTAATGTAATTAACTGCTCCTTTGCTGGTTGCGTCATAATTAATGATGCTTTCGCCAAAACTAGGTGCTTCACTTAATTTTACATTTCGCTGAATAACGGTATCAAAAACCATATCATTAAAGTGTTTTTGAACCTCTTCCACAACCTGATTTGATAAACGTAATCTTGAATCATACATGGTTAGTAGTAATCCTTCGATATCAAGATCCGGGTTGTGTATTTTTTGAATACTTTTTATGGTGTTCAATAATTTTCCTAATCCTTCAAGTGCAAAATATTCACACTGAATAGGAATAACTACAGAATCAGCAGCTGTTAAAGCGTTTAGTGTTAATAAACCTAACGAAGGTGCACAGTCGATAATGATATAATCATACTCGTCTTTTACACTTTCTAGTGCTTTTTTAAGCATGTACTCTCTGTTTTCTTTATCAACCAATTCGATTTCGATGGCAACAAGGTCAATGTGAGCTGGAATTACATCAACATTCGGAGCTGAACATTTAACAACAGTTTCTTTTGGGGTGTGGCTATGTTCAAGTATTTGATACGTACCGATTTCAACAGATTCTACGTCAATCCCTAGGCCAGACGTAGCATTCGCTTGAGGATCAGCATCGATCAATAATACTTTCTTTTCTAAAACACCTAATGAGGCTGCAAGATTTACAGATGTAGTAGTCTTTCCAACGCCTCCTTTTTGATTAGCAATCGCAATGATTTTGCCCATTTATTTTCTGAATTTTGAACCGTAAAAATACAATTATTTATGGTTTTTGAAAATCTATTTTGTTAACATTCGATAAACTTTAATTTACCGTTGTTTCGTGCGTGTTTCGGGGATTTTAATTCTTAAAATAAAGAAAAAATGACTCCGAAAATTCTTTATGTTTTGTCTTTAAAATGGAATAAAACTCCAGTTTTTGATTTTGAAGCAAAAATAAAGTTTTGGCCCGGTTTAATTTTTCTCGTTTAAATCTTTTACTAAACTCGCTGTAAAGTATAAAATTGTAATTCCGCCCAATATTATACACAGCCACATAAACCATCCTTGCTGCCAAAAAGATTTGTTTTCAACTTGTTTTTTTGAAGAAGAAATTTGTTTAATATCGTAAATGCTGGTTTGAGATAATTTTCCGGAAATATTGTTTTTAAAATCAGAAAGGTCATAATCAGGTTCATTCAAATTTTTATTGCCTGTTTTTATGCTGTATTTTTCATTTGCATATAATTCGACAATAGCTGAAACTGGTTTTTGGCTGTATTTTACTGATGTAATTGTCAGAGGCTGATTGTTTTTGTTTTCGATTTTTATATAGAAATCTTTTTCGAATATTTCCGGTATTGTAAAGCTGTTTTTTGTGTTTGAATTTAATTCAAATGAAACAATTTCTTCCTCTATTATTTCAGTTTTTCGTTTCGACTCTCGTTTTACTTTTCTGAAAATAACAGCTTTGCGTTTGTAGTAAGTTGGTCTCGAAATCTCAAAATCAATTTGATTGATAATTTGTGGTGCATCAAAAACAACCTGTAATTGAGTATGTTTTTGAGGAAGAAGAAGTTCAAATCGTATGGTTTTTTTCGGTTTGATATCCTGCAATATGTTTTTTTGAAGTTGAGTATTAAAATTACCAACTTTTAAAATATTAATAGGGAGTGTTTTTCGATCATCAAAATCAATTTTCAAATATTTATAAGTACTTAGCGGATATGAAATTGTCTTAACAACGCTTGCTTCTGAAGAACTGTTTAAGTCATCTAAAATTTGTGAATTGGATATTCCGAACCATTCTGTCTGATTGTTACTACCAGATATTGAATAGTTTTTTACAACGTCGGCATTTGCAATAAAAAGCGAAAGCTGGTTGTTGTTTTTAACAGATGGAATAGCAACAATAATCGAAGTGCTTTTCTTCGGGAAAACTGTTTTTGAAACAATTTCATATTCTTCAAAAGTACTTAATAATGCTTCTGAATTACTTTGAATAAAATACGGAACTTCTATTCCTTTAGCGTTAAAAATCCTGATATCGCTTAAATCCTGTTTTGAATAAGAACGAATTTCGGGTGACAAAATAATTTCATGAAAACCATTTTCGGTAACTTCTTTTATTTTTCCAGTTGTTTGAAATTGGGCAAACGAAAGATTTGTTAGCAATAAGAGAATAAAAAAACTATTTAATTTCATTGTTTTCATCATGTTTGTTTTCATCAATAACTAAAACTTTGATTTTTTGATAAACAAAAGAGATTATCAAAATTAAAATTCCTAAAAGGATAAAGGATATAATTTTCCCAGTTTCGGAAATGTTGCTGATATCGTAGAAAAATAATTTTACAATAGTCAGTCCAAGTAAACTCAGCGCAATAATTCGTAGTGTTTTTACTTGTTTTTTTATTCCGATAATTAAAAACACAAAGGCTAAAACTCCCCATAAAACAGGTAACCCGGTTTTGATGATTTTAATTCTGGCAATTTTAATTATATCATCGGCAATAGATGAACGAAGGTATAGTAAATCAGCTTTGCTATTGTTGGTTGCATAAAGTTCACTCGCATGCAAATCTTGTAGCGTAATTGGAGAATTCATTAAAATAAGGCCATGAAGCATCACTTCTGAACTGGCTATATAAATGATAAAAAATGCCGCTGCCCAAACAAAATAACGATTTTTGAAGAATTTAAAACTTATGTTTCTGTTGATTTGGAATAATTGATAAGCAGAATATGCAATTAAGGCCAGCGAAATATAGTGCAAATAATAAGCTATTGGTTTTCCGAATCCTGATGCTAAGATCTCTTTATGTTCGAAAAAAGCATAGTTTGAAAATCCGAAAGTAAATAAAACAATATTGATAATTACAATTACAGTCGCCAATGCATAATTTAATTCTGTTTTCTTTTTAATTAATGCGAAAGTTAAAATCGCACAGAATAATAAGTGATACACCGAAGGCAATGCAACAGCGCTTTTTGCACTTTCAATATGAGTATTTGCCTGGAAAATAACTTCGAGTAAACCAGTTAAATACAATATAATAATTCCTGAAATAAAAGCATATTGTTTATACTTTTCAGGATTAAAAGTAATGTTTAAAAAGTTGATATTTTCGGTTTCATTTTTCAATAAAAACCAAACTGCCAATAAAGAAGAAAATGCAAAAATGCCTGTTATAAATATCGGATTAATTATAATTTTTAAAGGTAAATCGCTATTGTAGAATAAATTCCAATCCATGATTAGGCTGATAATCATTAGCCCCTGAACAATTACAGAGCTAAATCGATAACTTGCAATTTTTGATTTTTGTGAAAGCCATAATAACAAAACAGCTTCGGCAGCCCAGAATAAAGTAATATAATTGCCTTCAAATTGAATAGGAATAGCAAGTGTTATAAATGTTAGCGTTAATCCAATTAATAAATAAACTGCTTTTTTGTCGAGACCGAATTTTTTGTACAAAAACCAGGCATATGTTAAGTTTAATAATGCAATAATAGTGGTGAACAAACCTCTAAATTCCGGATGAAAATTAGTTAAAATGGCCATTCCGGCTGCGTAGAATAAAAAGGTGTTGCTGGCTAAAATAGTCAATTGTGTTTTTGAGAATTCTCCTTTTGTTCTGATATTATTAATGATATTCATTAAAATAAAAATAAAGTAGAAAGCAAAACCAAATGCCAAAGCACCCATATAATGCGGTTTGATAGATTCAAGATCTTTATACAGCCATCCGCCGTATAATAAAATCGTAAAAATATAAGCAAGAACATTAACCAGATTCCATTTTTTGTAATAGGCGATGGCGAGAATTCCAATATTCAATATAATAATGTAGCTAAAAAGTACCACATAATTTCCTTCACCCGTGCTTACCATAAAGGGAACTGCAAATCCGCCAATTAAGGAAAGTACAGCAAGTTCCAGTCTGTTATACGATAATGATATCAAGGCACTAAAAGCCGTAATGACCACCATTATACTAAAAGCAACGGTTTGGTTGAACAGGTGATAATCGTGAAAAGCAATTCCGATCGTGAAATAGAATATCGCAATAGCGCCCGCAACAATTACAGAACTAAAGGCAGCATAATTTTTACGCAGTTTATGCGCAATTCCCATAACGAGTACACCACATAAAACACCAATTCCAACTCGCGCCGGCTCGTTGATCCAATTTTTGTCAATGGCGTATTTTACAAAATAACTAATTCCTAAAACCAGAATCAAAACTCCAATTTTATTGATTAGGTTTTCACCGATAAACTTCTCTAAATCGGGATTTTTTTCTTTGAAATTTTCCCAGAATGATTTTTCGGGAACTTCAGGAATAACAGATTTTGGTTTTTCTATAACCGGAGCAGCTTTTGTTTCCATAGAAAAAACAACTTTTTCTGCTTTTATTTCCGGAATTTCTTTCTCTACAGTTGTAAGAGGCGCAGAAAAATCGATAGGTTCTTCTGTTTTTATAATTTTTGGATCTTCCTTAACTACAGGAATAGGTTTTACCGAAAAATTTTCTGCCGGTTTTTCAGTTATTTTTAAAAGGTCTAATTTTTTATTCAACTTTTGAATGTCGTCTTCGAGATGATCAAACCGACTTTTTATCGTATTGAGAATGTAAATTAGAAAACAAAATAAAACTACGAAAAGAAAAACTTCCATATAGTATTTGATAACATGTTATGATTTGGTAAATATAATAACATTTTAATAGGGTAAGTTTTTTTTGCTTAAAAAGAATTAAGAAGAAAAAAAATGATCTAGATGGATAACAAAAAAAGATGGAATTTAATTTTCTATAATCTCAATTTTTACGAAAACGACCCCACTTTTTTTGTTTGAGGTAATATCCATAAAAGCTTTCTTACTCAGGTCAATTTCTCTTCCGTTTATAAATGGACCTCTATCTGTAACTACCACAATAACTGATTTGTTATTTTTTTCGTTTGTAATTTTTAGTTTTGTACCAAACGGAAGTTTTTTATGAGCTGCAGTCAATTTGCTATTGTCAAATCTTACGCCGCTTGCTGTTTTTCTTCCATCAAATTTATCATGATAATAAGAGGCGTGAGCATTTTCTTTGAACAATTTAAGATTTTTAATTTCTGTCTTTTCTTCTATCGAATCCCTACATTCTTGTGCCGAAATGCTGAGAGAAAAAAGGAAAACAATATATAGGAATATTTTTTTCATTTTTAAAATTTTGCACAAAGAGAATAAATTGGTGAAAATCTGATGTATTTAAGAAGTTCTATTAATTGTATAAAAAGACATAATTGATTATTATTTAATAGAATGTTTAAAAGAGAGAAAACAAGAAGTCACGAAAAAAGTATAGAAAGTATGAAAAGACTTTTGTTGGGTGGCAGGATTCGAACCTGTGGTCTTCCCGATTTTCAATCGGGACGCAATAATCGTTCTGTCTGTGATTTTAATTTTAGTGCAAAAAAAAAGTCTCTCCAATTAATATGAAAAGACTTTTGTCGGGGTGGCAGGATTCGAACCTGCGGCCTCCTGCTCCCAAAGCAGGCGCGATAACCGGGCTACG